>NZ_DATEPI010000001.1:0-21040 GCF_035273305.1 Bradyrhizobium sp.
GATCGCGGTTTATCTTAAGGACCTGCCTCCGGGCGTGCCGGAGCCGGACGTCGCGCCGCCGCCGCAGTCGGCCATGAACGCCGGACAGGCGATCTACGCGCACGCCTGCGTGTCGTGCCATGAAGCGGATGGCGGCGGCGCGCCGCGCATCTATCCGCCGCTGCCGGGCAATGCCAATCTGCAATCCACCGACCCTGCCAGCACGCTGCGGATCATCCTGGAAGGCGTGCAGAGCGTGACCACGCCGCGCGCCCCGAACCCCGGATCGATGCCGGCCTATGCCAAACAACTCTCCGACCAGGAGATTGCCGACGTCGCCAATTACATCCGCAATTCTTGGGGCAATGCCGCCCCTCTGGTGACGCCTGAACAGGTCAAGAAAGCGCGAGGATCGTAGGTGGGAACCCGGTTCCCGCGCCGAGTTCCCGCCGCAGTAGGGAAAGAATGCTTCGACTAATGGACCTCGATCGGCCGCCGAGGGTTGTCTCGGTTTGATGGAGGAACCGATCATGGCCTACAGTCCGAACGATCCCTACCGTTCTCCTGACGATCCGTATCGCTTCACTTCCGCTGATGACGATCTTCGCCGCGCGAATCGTCTCGAACGCGAAGCGCAGATGGACCCCGATCTGGCCGAGGGACCGCCCAGCGGCGGCAAAATCGCGGCGTTCGCGATTGCGATCGCCGTTGTACTTGGCGCGGTGTTTTACGGCCTGAACAACACCACCGTGAATCACGCGGGCACGTCTTCGACGGCGCAGAACACGCAGTCCACATCACCACCCGCGGCACCTCCGGGAATGCGTAACGTGACCCCGGGCCCCAACACCGATAAGGGCGTGACCACCGGTGCTGCGCCGGCGCAACCGCAGACGGCGCCCTCTCCGGCTCCAAACCCCGCGGCACCGCCGAGCAAGTAGTAAGCTATCGCTTGGCAACGCGCAGCGTCAGTAAATCACCTGCAGCGGGCAGCCATCGCCCGCTGCAGGCGTGTCAGACTGACATCTTCTCAGCCGAACATTTTATGTAACTCGTCGCGAGGGTGGCCGGCGCCAAGTTCGGTGAACGTACCGTTCTCTGAAATCTCGCTCGCGGCGCGCATAAACCCTGCCCACGCGACCCGCGCTAGCGCTCCGCCGACGCTGATGCGGCGAACGCCCAGTTCGGCGATTTCCGCAACCGACAGACCAGGCCAACCCTGCAAATGGTTGACGGGTTTCGGATGCACCGCCTTTACGATAGCCGATATCTGCTCCTTTGAGCGAATGCCCGGTGCGTATAGGCAATCCGCGCCCGCTTCCGCATAGGCTTGCAACCTGCCGATCACCATTTCCAGATCGTTCTGCCCGACCAGAAAGCCTTCACAGCGGCCGGTCAACAGCACGCCGCTGTTGTCAGCATCAATGGCGGCGCGCGCGGCCCTGATGCGCTCGATCGCGAGGTCGCGCTCGTACAGCGGCTTAGCGGCATCGCCCGTGGAATCCTCAATCGACAGCCCGGCAACGCCGGTCCTGACCCCGCGCGCCACGTTCGCTGCGACCTTGTCCGGTTCGTGCGCAAATCCGCCTTCGAAATCGGCATTGACGGGAAGATCGACTGCGCCGCATAGCGCTGTCAGATGCTGGCAGACGTCGTCGAGCGTCACCCGATTGTCGGGCTTGCCGATCGACCAAGCAAAGCCCGCGCTGGTGGAGGCGAGCGCCTTGAACCCCAGGTGCTGCAGCGCCCGAGCGCTCCCAATGTCCCAAGGATTCGGCAGCACGAAGCAGCCGGCTGCATGCATTTTGCGAAATGCGGCGCGCTTGTCCGCTGTCGTTACCGGCATTCATGCCTCCCCTGCCTTGGGCTCTCTTGGTCGGACGATATCGATCAACCGCGCAGCACGCTAGCGCCGCACGGCGGCTGCGGTTCAACCAACGACGCCTCTTGCACAGAGGCGAACGAGTGGCGGCGCCGCGTTCCGATTATCGCTTCGAAGAGTTCAGAGCAACGGCGCCGCGTATCAGCGTCTTGAACGCATTCGCATCTATTTCATCGCCCTCATGCAAATCGATTGCGCGCCTGACGTTACCTTCGAGGCTGGAGTTGAACAGACCTGAAGGGTCTTTGAGTGAAGCGCCCTTGGCGAAAGTCAGCTTGACCACGCTCTTGTACGTCTCGCCGGTGCAGATCAGCCCGTCGTGAGACCAAACCGGAACACCTCGCCACTTCCACTCCTCCACCACCTCGGGGTCAGCCTGTTTGATGAGAGCGCGGACACGGGCAAGCATCTTGCCCCTCCAGTCGTCCAGTTCCTTGATTCTTGCGTCGATCAGCCGAGAAGGCGATTCCCCCTTTTTTGCTACGGCCTTCTTCATATGGTCTGCACCTCGCTCGCTACGCGTGAATTGCCCCGGCGGAGTCAGTCACCCCGCGCCAACACTTTCTCCAGCGACGCAAAGAACCGCTGCCAGCCGACCTTGGCCCCCTGATAAGCCTGCTGCTGGTCCGGCCGGAAGCCGATCTGTTCCATGCGCAAGTGCGTCCCCGTTTTCGTGGGGGTGAGCGTCCAATTGACCACACTCTCGAGGCCGTAGGCCGCCCAGGTGTAAGACAGCGTCTTGCTCGGCTCCACTGCCGTCACTTGGCAGTCAACAGCACCCCAGTCCCCGCGAAAACTGAAACGGTGGTCCAAGACAGGCTTGAAGTCATTCTTCATCAGCCACTCCTCGATCAGGTGGGGTTGAGTGAGCGCGCGCCAGATCTTTTCGGGCGGATGCGGTATCTCACGTTCGACCACTACTGAGAGCGTTTGGGTTGCTGTATGGGTCATTGGTCCATCCTCTTGAGCAAATCTTCGAGTTGGTCGAATCGGCTTTGCCAGAACCCGGTCATTTGGCTTGTCCAGTCGATCAGCGGGGCGAGCGCGCCGAGCTGCGCGCTGTAATGGGTCTGGCGCCCCTCATGGCGGTCGCGCACCAGCCCCGCTCGCTTGAGGAGCCCAAGATGCTTCGAGACGGCCGGTTGGGAAACGCCTGCACGAGCCGTTAGCGCCCCGACCGTCTGCTCTCCATCGCGGCACAGTCGTTCGAAAATAGCGCGACGGGTCGGGTCACCGAGGGTTCTGAACAGCACGTCATGAGAGTTCCGCATTTGCAATCGATAACCCAGTAGTTATTGATCTGACGTATAAACGCCGGGATATGTATGCGTCAAGCCGGAACGTGATCTGCCATGCGCACGGGTTGCGAAGATGACCCAGGATCATGTTTTCGCATCGTGCAAGGCGAGGCTGTCCTTGGGCACCTGCGCGCGTTCGTTCATGCCGTAGTCCCGGATCACGCCCGCAATGCGTATCCGGTAATTTTCGAAGATGGTCGCGCGACCCTTGCTCTGGCTTCTGCGATGCTGGGGTGTGTTGCGCCATTTTTCGACCGCGGCCTCATCGCGGAAAAATGACAGGGACAGGATTTTGCCTTTTTCAGTCAGGCTTTCGAACCGCTCGATCGAAACGAAACCGTCAATCTTCTCAAGAATCGGCCTGAGTTCGGCCGCCAGATCAAGATACTGCTGCTTATGTTCCGGTTTGGGCCAGACTTCGAAAATCACCGCGATCATTCATGTCTCCTGTTTGTCCTCGAGGCCTACTATGTCACCTTTCGCAAGAAGCTTCGCTCCTCCGCCAGGAGCATCTTGTTTTCCTCGGCGTAGCCGAAATTTGCGATGCCTTCCGGATCGGCGCGGAGCCGTGCGCGGTAATTTTCATAGGCCGCGAGATTATCGAAGGAAATCAGCGCAAATGCGATGTTGTTGGTGCCTTCATGCGGCATCCAGTAGCCGATGAGATCACCACCGCATTTTGGAATAATCGTGTTCCAACGTTTGGCGTATTGCTCGAACATCTCGCGCTTGAACGGATCGAGCTGGTAGCGGATGAAGACGGTGATGGCCAAGGGAACCTCCGACTGTTGTATCGAGTTCACGATAGCGCCTTGATCGGCATCGATGGTTCGGCTAGTATCGAACCATGAAAGCAGGCCCCGACATTGCGATGATTGCGTCCCTGGTTGGCGATCCGGCGCGCGCCAACATGCTGACCGCGCTCATGACCGGCCGCGCCCTGACCGCGAGCGAACTGGCGCACGAGGCCGGCGTGACACGGCAGACCGCGAGTTCGCATCTTTCCAAGCTGGAAACCGGCGGACTGATCGAACCTGAAAAGCAGGGGCGGCATCGCTACTATCGCCTCAGCGATCCCGATGTCGCCGGCGTTCTGGAGGGACTGGCCGGGCTTGCCGCGCGAGCGGGTCACATGCGCGTGCGCACCGGCCCCAAGGATCCTGCGTTGCGACGCGCGCGAATTTGCTACGACCATCTCGCCGGAGACCTCGGCGTGCAGATGCTCGACAGCATGAGGACGCAACGCCTGGTCCGCCAGAAGAAGCAGGAGATCCAGCTCACGAGCGAAGGCGAGCGTTTTCTGGCGAGCGCCCTGCAGATCTCGCCTGAAGCATTGGCCCATCCGCGCCGACCCGTATGCAAAGCCTGTCTGGATTGGAGCGAGCGACGGCATCATCTCGCCGGAACCCTGGGCGCGGCGATCATGACGCGGTTCACCGAACTGAAATGGGCCGCGCGCGACAGTGCGCCGGGAAGCCGCGTCGTGAACTTCACCCGCAATGGCGAGAGGCGCTTCGCAGAACTATTCGGCCACGCCGAAGAGCGCCGCTAATTCCTCTCTTTCTTGCTTGATTGCTGCTCGAGATTTGTCGGTGTTGGCATTCATGAGGTGTTCACGCGCCCATGGTTAGCCTCGCGACAGTTCGATGGTTTAGATGGCCGGTGCGTCGGACTATAACAGTGTTCTGGAAGCCGCATCGCGGTCCAACAAAGGGGAGAAGACATGAAATACGTTTTCGCAGCAGCTTTGGTTGCAAGCACGGTGGCAGGCTTCAGCGCCGCAAATGCCGCCGGCGGCTGCGGCCCCGGTTTCCACCGCGGCCCCTATGGTGGATGCCGTCCAAATCGTGGCGTCGTCGTGGTCGCACCCCGCGTGATGGAGCGTCCTGGGGTCGTCGTGATGCCTCGCGGCCGAATCTGCCCGCGCGGCTTTAGCTGGCGCTATGGACGCTGCCGCCCGTTCTAACGTCAACAAGAAATCATTCCCAAGATGCAAAACCCCGCTGGTGCGGGGTTTTGTTTTGACCGGCGACTTCCGGTTTACTAGTAGCGGCGATGCCAACGGCGCCAGTGCCGGCGACGCCAACCCCAATGGCGGTGACGCCATCCCCAGTGACGATGACGCCAGCCCCAATGACGTCCATGCCAGCGCACCTGTTCGGGCTTGAGGTGCTCGACCTCTGCCTGCGATGTGACGGCGGAGTGAACATCGCGATCGGCCGGCGGCAGATTCTCGGGTTTCACCATCGGCTGCGGCGAAATCGGGGCGGCCCGCGCGGTGGCGGCCAGCGCAGTCGCCCCGGCGGTGAATCCGAGCGCGAGTTTCAAAAAGTGACGGCGTTCCATGACATCTCCCTGTTCGGATCAAGTGATGTGATGCGCCGAAATTTTGGCTGTGCCGACATGAATGGCCGCTGAACCGGCAGCCGGTGGAGTGAAGAAGGAGCGGCAATATTCTCGCACACACCTTTCCGATCTGAATAGCTGACCACCACTCGAGGTCATCCCTGCGGAGGCCCCCGCCCGCGTCGCCGGCCTAGATGGCACTTGGTCGCGACATTACAGGTGTCTGCCCAGCTCGCGCGGCAGCGCTCGTGCTGGTTTCGAGGAATTTGACTAGGTCGTCGTTGGCGAACAGGATCAGTTCGCCTTCGGGCTTACGGGCTTGATGAAGGCCGAACAGAACAAAAACAATCAACTGACTCTAATTGGAGGAAGACGGCCATGGTACGTAGAGTTGGAGTGCTCGCGCTCGGAATGATTGTTGGAACTGCCTGCGCGCCCTGGGCCACTGCGCAAAATGCCGATGTAAATTCACCTGAACTTATCCTGACGAACGGAAAAGTTCTTACGATGGACGGTCGCTCAACAGTGGCCGAAGCGCTGGCGGTCCGTAACGGCAAGATTCTGCTTGTCGGCAACAATGCGACTATAAAGCAATCGGCGGGGCCTCAAACGAGAGTTATCGACCTCGGAGGCCGGTCCGTCGTTCCCGGACTGATCGACACACACGCGCATTTCAAAGCTGCGGGGCTCGCGGAATACGTCGTCAACATGAGCCGGGCGAGAAGCGTGGCGGAAGCGCTCGATGCGATCAAGGCATTTGCGGCAAAGAAAAAACCAGGCGAATGGATCACCAGCAGCGCGTGGCACCCCCCATCCCAGTTGGACGAAAAGCGCTATCTGACGCGGCAAGAGATCGACAGCGTCGCGCCTAATAATCCGGTTTATCTCCGCACCGTCGGTCACTTTTCGATGGCTAATACACTAGCTCTGCAGAAGGCCGGCATCGATAAAACCACCTCCAATCCGAGCGGTGGTTCATTCGAGAAAGATGCCTCGGGAGAACTCACGGGCGTGCTCGTCGAGACCGCAATCGACCGCGTTGAAAAAGCCGTGCCCCCCTTTACGGAAGAGGATGAAATTCGTCAGTTCAAAATAGCCGAAGGCGTACTGAACAGCTATGGCATCACAAGCGCCGTTGAGGGGGCAACCGAAGCGCGCGACATACGCACCCTCCAGAAGATCGTACGTTCAGGTGACGCGTCCCTGCGGGTGGGTGTCATGTTTCGTCCCGAGCCGCCGGCTGATATGTCGGTCTGGGAGACGATGATCAGCGGCAATGGGGCTTCGTCCGGTTTTGGCGACGATTGGCTCAGGTTTGCGGGAATCAAAATCTTTTACGATGGCGGCATGACCTTGAAGACCGCCCTGATGCGCGAGGCATATCCGGATTCTCATGATGACTATCACGGTATCGCCCAACAGACGCCTGAGCGGCTGAAACAGCTGGTCTCGATTTGCAACCGATTCGATTGGCGCGTTGGCGTTCATGTGGTTGGAGACCTGGGTATCGATCAGGTGCTGGACGCCTTTGAAGCTGCCGACAAAGAGAAATCGATTCGAGATCGCCGCTTTGTACTTATTCATGCAAGCTTAATCAGGCCCGAGCAAATGGAGCGCGCCCGGCGCCTTGGCGTCCGGATCGATTTCCAAAACGTGTTCATGTGGGACAAGGCGGCCACCGTCGAGCGCTTTCTAGGAAAGGCGACCGCCAACCGCGCATTGCCTACCAAAACGTTGATCGAACAGATGGGAATGGACAACCTCGGCGCCGGAACGGATTTCCCGGTCAACCCGATCAATCCCTTCCTCAACATGTTCATCATGGTTACGAGGAAAGATCCGAACGGGAACGTTTATGGTGGCTCGGAGGCGATCAGCCGCGAGCAGGCACTCCGTCTCTATACAAGTTCAGCCTCTCGATACATGTTCGACGAAGCGCGGAAGGGCAGCCTCGAACCCGGCAAGCTGGCCGATTTGGCTGTGCTTTCCGCGGACTTCATGACCGTACCAGACGATCAGATCAAGGAGATCAAAACCGACATCACCATGGTGGGCGGCAAAGTCGTCTTTCAGCGTTGAACGATTAACAGTGCACCTAACGTCTGCTCTCGCAAGCAAAGCGGAAGCCGCCCGGTCGGGAAGCGACTTCCAGCAGTGACGAACGCGGACGTGAGCGCTAGCGCGATACCGCATCGGTATGATCGAATAATGAGGCGATAGACGTCGAAGAGGAGTCTTCAATTGGACAAGCTCAGCTTTCAGAATCCGCTTTTTACCACTTACGTGATTGCAGCTTCGGTAATGATTCTGAAAGCCGTCACGATGTCATGGCTGACGGTCGTACGGATGATGCAGGTAAGAGGCGGATTTCGTTCGCCAGAAGACATCAAGAAGACGGTGCTCAACCCAAATCCAAGTGCTGAACAATTGGCTCCCAACGAATATGTGGATCGCATCAGGCGAATTCAGCTGAATGACCTTGAAAATTTGCCGTTCTTCCTCGTCTCAGGATTTCTCTTCATTCTGACAGAGCCATCCTTGATGCTCGCTCAATGGCTGCTGTATGGCTATGTCATTTCGCGGCTCTTGCATTTTGCAGCCTATTTCACGGCGAGGACTCACGACACACGCGCAACGCTCTGGACTGTGGGTTCTCTGATTCTGATCTTTATGTGCTGCTGGACGCTTCTCGTTGCGTTGTGGCAGTGATTAGCGCTGGTCAATTTTTTGCAGGACGCCCCGCTTTGCCATGTCCGAGTCTGGCACGAAGCCGACATCCCAAGCGAGCCGGCGGGTATCCGCTCTTGGAGGGTAGTGCAGACATCGTCAGGATGCGCTGAGACGTCGGCGAATGACCCAACTCCGAAATGGCCTTGACCTGCTCGCAAGTCGGATTTGTGCCGTTTGCTGCACGCGAAGTGCTATCCTATGCCATTGCACAAGGCACGGACTTTGATGTTCAGGGCGAGCTAAATGAAGCGGCGCGACCTCATCAGCTTGATTGGCGGCGCAGCGGTGCCATGGCCGTTCACCGCGCGTGCGCAGCGAACCCGAAAGGTATCACGGATCGGTTACCTTGGCACTTCCTCCTCCAGCTTGGAGCGGCGTGTCCTAGACGCGTTCCGGCAAAAGCTTCGCGAACTGGGCCACGTTGAGGGCGAGAACATCACGATCGACTACCGGTGGGCCGAAGGACAAGATGATGAACTCCCGCAGTTGGCGATCGAACTGGTCCGGCTAAAACCCGACGTCATCGTGACAACGGGCACGCCCGGTACTCTTGCCGCCAAGCAGGCGACGGACACGATCCCTGTCGTCTTTTCGTCGAGTGGCAGTCCGATTAACGCCGGGCTCGTGGCCAGTTACGCCCGGCCAGGCGGGAACGTCACGGGGTTCACTTTCACGGGGCCGGAGTTGGAAGGGAAGCGCCTGCAGATTTTGAAGGACGTGGTTCCCGGGCTCTCGCGCGTTGCCGTACTCTGGAACGCGGCCAGCATGGGCGTGGAATTTTATCGACAAACCGAGGCCGCCGCCGCCGCACTGAGCGTGACACTACAGCCCGTGGTACAGGCTAGCCGAATGGATGATTTCGAGCGAGCCTTTGACACGATTGGCCGGGCGCGGCCCGACGCGCTCATCGTGTTGGCGGATCGCTTCTTACTTTCATACAGAAACAAGATCACCGCCTTCGCGGCAAACGGACGGCTGCCAGCGATGTACCCCTACAGGGAGTATGTCGAGGCTGGGGGACTCTCGTCGTATGCGCCTAGCAGCATCGACCGGTTTCGCAGCACTGCCATCTACGTGGATAAGATTTTGAGCGGTGCGAAGCCAGCCGACCTCCCCGTCGAGCAGCCGACCAAGTTCGAGTTCGTGCTGAATCTCAAGACTGCGAACGCACTGGGCCTCGTTGTTCGGCCAGCAATGCTCGCTCAAGCCGACGAGGTGATCGAGTGAGTTGATGCCGCCCAGTGCTTCGGAGGCCATTCAGCCGCATTGCGGGGTTGCTTTTACAGAGCCCCTGTATGGAGTTGGCCCTTAACGGACTTCCCGACCGCCTCGCCGAATGTCCGCTATCCGCGGCAAAGCGGAAGTGGCGTGGGCGCGGGGCAATGTCGCCCAATGACCCCAAGCCGATATGATATGGAACGGGCTCGCGGCTGAATTACTGCCGCCAAGGCGCTGAGCCGAATCGTTCCACGAGGAAATCGAGAAAAACGCTGATCTTGGGGAGGCGCTGGCGTCCCGGCGCATAGACCGCGGACAAAGGAACCAGCTCGCGTTGGTGAACGTCCGTCAGCAACGGGACCAGCCGTCTGCAGCGGATTGCGTCCCCCACGATGACATCGGCAAGCCGCACGATCCCGACGCCGTCGAGCGCCAGTTGCAGCGCCGCCTCACCATTGTCGCTCGAGACCCGCGGCAGAATATTCAGAGCCTCGGTGCCATTGCGCGTATGAAACGGCCAGGGGGTGGACGGAACCGCAAGAATGCAGTCGTGCTTGGCGAGATCTGTCGCATTGCGAGGCACCCCACGTCTCTCAAGGTAAGATGGCGCGGCGCAGATAATCCGCTCGAACTCGGCAAATTTCTGCCCACGCAACGACAGTTCGTTGATCTGACCGGCACGGATCGCGATGTCGGCATGCTCGGTGATCAAGTCCATGGCGCGGTCGGCAAACGACAGTTCGACCTCGATCTCGGAATAGCGCTGCAGAAAGTGCGGCAGCGCCGGAACGAGCTGGCGCATGCCGAATGCATTGCTGGTATTGATCCTGAGTCGGCCGCGGGGAGCGGCGCCTAATTTCCTCACTTCCACCTCGGTCTCATCGATATCGGCCAGGATCGAGCGCGCGCGGGCGAAATAAACCTCACCTTCCGAGGTCAGCGTCAGCCGTCGTGTCGTGCGGTGAAGAAGGCGCACGCCGAGACGATCTTCGAGCTTGCTCACCAGCCGGGAAACTGCCGAGGGTGTTAGCCCGAGTGATGCCGCAGCGGCCGAAAAGCTTTGCTGCTCGACCACGCGGACGAAAGCCCGCATGTTTCCGGGGGCATCCATTCGTTCTAAAAACTCATCAATGTTGTTCCGAGATCGTGGATTATCCCGCTCCTGTCACTGAAATACAATGCCCGACCGACACAGCGGCCGGGTAGCGCAGGCGGCCAGGAGCACCCATGGTTGAACCGGACAGGACCTTGATCGCAGGAGGCGGAATTGCCGGGCTCACGTTAGCGACGGCTTTGCACGCGCAGGGCTTCCAGGTTGATCTAATAGAACGCAATTCGATCTGGCAGGCGCTCGGCGCTGGAATGGCCATTCAGCCGAACGCGATGCGCGCCTTGCGGGCACTCCACCTAGACTGCGCCGTTGCGGATCGCGGAATTGCGCTGCATCAATGGGCTTTCTGCGATCGACAAGGTGAACTCCTGTGCGAGATCGATCTCCAGGATTTCTGGAACGGCGTCGGGCCGTTCATCGGAATCGAACGCGCCAAGCTGCAACAAGCCTTATTGACTGGCGTGACCGCACTGCCGTGCCGCCTGGGCATCTCTGTCACCGCGTTGCTGCAAGATCATGATGGTGTTTCGATCTGCTTCAGCGACGGATCCAGCGGCCGGTACGATCTTGTGGTCGGTGCCGATGGCATATCCTCCGGCATTCGTGAACTAGCTTTCGGGGCGAATCCGCCCGTCGGCGCCGGTCATATTGCTTGGCGCAGCGTTGTACCGATGCGGCCGACCAAGCTCTCTGATTTGCGGTTCTTCTTCGGAGACCGGTGCTTCTTCGGCCTCTGTCCGGTTGGCGGTGGCCACACTTACGGATTTGGCCATGTTGCCGAGCCGCGTTTCCACGATGACGTGCGCGGCCGGCTGGCACGCCTGCGGCGTCGCTTTGACGGGTTTGCCGAGCCTGTTCAGGAATTTCTCGCCGCATTGGAGTGTGATGAGCAAGTCCACTGCTCTACGGTCGAGTGGGTGAACCAAGAAGAGTGGCACCGCGGCCGCGTCGTGCTCATCGGCGACGCCGCTCACGCGAGCTCACCGATGATGGGTCAGGGTGGCGGGATGGCCGTGGAGGACGCTTACGTGTTGACCGAGTGCCTGCGTTCAGCCGAAACGGTGGAACTTGCGCTCGATCGATACGTCTCCAGGCGAAAGCCACGGGTGAGATGGGTGCAGCAGGAAAGCCTTTCGGTGTCGCAGATCATTGGCTTGCCACCCGAGTCTCGGAATGCCGCTCTGCGAACACGCGGAGAAGAAATGTTTAGGCATCGATTCCAGCCGCTGATTGCCGCGCCATAGTGCATTGAAGGCAGCGCCGGTTTGACAACTCGACTACGTCGCTTTTTGGCCCAAAGCGGACCTGCCGGGTGCCCTGGCTGATATCTGCTTTGGGGAGGAAAGCCGACTTACGGCGCTGAAGCGCCTATGCACTGTGCCGACGTTCGTTGCCGTCGGGCCACGCTTCCGGGAAAAGATCATGGCTTGCAGTTTCCATCATTGCGCATTGTTAGGTTGATCCGAAAACTCGCTGCGTGCCGCGGGGACGACGTTCGATCGGCTTAGCCCACCCCGAACTCTTCCGCCAACACCAGAATCTCACGAGTGCGCGTCACTTCCGGCCAGCTACGGTCGAACTCGGCAACTAGCGTCTTCAGCGCCTCGCCATTCGTGGCGCGATCGAGCGCGGCTTGATCGGCGAACTCGTACATTGCCACGTGTAGCGAGGTGTCGGTGGCGCTCCAGAACCGACGGGCTTTCCTGACGCCGAACGCCTTGGCCGCATCGGGCAGATGCTCGCGTCTGTACCACTCGTCGAATGCGTTGCGCTTGGCGGGATCGGGAACGGTGGCGCGCACGACAAAATAAGCTAACGGCATTGGCGTTCTCCCGTACTGTTTCTCCTGCTGGGCTCTCTTCTTTCTCATTTCACGGCAGCTTTGTCATGCCGGATGCGCCATTGGCGCGGTCGTGGAATTCTTCGCTCACACCGCGCTCACTCCGCATCGTTATGGCCAGGCTTGTCCCTCGACTCAAAGGACGTGGATCGCCGGGCCCAAAGCCACTCATAACGGTCCCGGATCTCTCAGGGGCGAGGTGGCTGGTGGCTGGATGCGGCCAGTTCATTCGGCTAGCATGACTGCGCTCTTGTGTATGTGAGGGTTGGAATGGACCGACGTGCTTTTTTGGCATCGGCATTCGCTAGCGCAGCGATGACGCGCTACGCTGGCGCGCAGACGGCGACAAAGGTCTTTGTTATCGGCTGGCTGAGCGCACAAAAGGCGCCGAGCCTCGCTCCTTTTGTCGATGTATTTCGCAACGGCCTTGCCGAGTTCGGTTATCGCGAGCATCGCAATCTGGAGATCGAATATCGCTATGGCGATGATGACCTTTCGCGCGTCGCGCCGCTTGCGGCCGAGTTGGCGCGTCAACCTGTCAATCTTTTGGTTGTACAAGGAGCGGCCGTTCCGCTCGTGTACGAATTGAAGTTGCCCATACCATCAGTTTACGTCTTTAGCGGGGATCCCGTTGTGGCAGGGCTCGCCGAAAGCCTGGCTCGGCCACGTGGTAACATGACTGGCCTCACGTTCATGGCAGCCGAACTGAACGCGAAGCGGCTAGAAATATTGCGGGACATCATTCCAGATTTGCAGCGCGTCACCATGATCGCCAATCCGGAGCATCCCGGCTCTCAGATAGAGCGCACCTATTCCGAGGAGACGGCGCGGAAGCTCGGCCTGCAAACCGAGTTTTACGGCACAGCATCGGAGGAGCAGCTAACAGCCGCCTTTGCCGCGATGGATCGGCAGCCCCCACAAGCGATCTCACTTTTTGCGGACGGCTTTGCCATCCAGTATCGGCAGCGCATCGTCGATTACGGAATGAATCACCGGGCACCCGTGATTTCTGGTTGGCCGGCATTCGCCAGAAGCGGTGCGATATGTAGCTACGGACCCAAGTTGTCGGAGTCGTATCGGCGATTGGCGTACTATGTGGATCGCGTTCTTAAGGGTGCGCAACCTGCCGATCTGCCGATCGAGCGACCAACCAAATTCGAGACTGTCGTCAACATGAAGACGGCCAGGGCGCTTGGCTTGACGGTGCCGAACTCGATCATCGTATCCGCCGACGAGTTGATCGAATAACCTCTCACGCCTGGCACGCAGGCTCGCTCCTCTGGTCAGCGCTCGAAGCTGAAAGCGGCCATGACGCATCCGACCCGCGGTGGCTGTGTCAGCTCAGCCACACACGCTATCCAAATGTGAATATCGGAGCCGGTGCCCTTCGATCGAAGGAAGCGCCGCGAGCGGGAGTCGGTCTTTATCGCGAACGACACATCATCAAGCGTTGCGTCGGTTCGGTCTGAAAAGCAAAGTTTTCGGCTTTGACGCCAGAAACGCCAAAGGACACCAAGGTTCACATGAAAAGAATAATTCTGGCAACCGTTCTCGCAGGTCTCAGCTGCACGGCCGCACTCGCCGCCGATCTCGGCGCGCGGACTTACAGCAAGGCTCCGATAATGGTGCAAGCGGCTTACAATTGGACTGGATTCTACATCGGCGGTGATATCGGCTCGGCGAGCCTATCCCACAGCTTCAATTCGGACTTCACGCAGAATAGCGGCACCCTCGGAAACAATCTTCAGCACGATTCGTTCAGCAGCAGATCATTCATTGGCGGTATTCACGCGGGATACAATTGGCAGTTCGAGCCAAACCTGGTCGCCGGAGTGGAGGGCGATTGGCAGTGGGTGCGCTCCAGCCACTCGTTCTGCCGACAGACCGATACCCTGAGCGTTGCTTGCGTCGATGACGAAACCGATAATCGGGGATTCGGGACAGTCAGCGGCACGCTGAACTCAATTGCCACGGCCCGCGCGCGTCTCGGCTGGACTGTTGATCGTGTGATGTTCTATGGGACTGGCGGCGCCGCGTTCGCCAACGTCAAAAGTTCGTTGGGCTTGAACTGCTTGTCGGACGGCTGCGGTCTCAACGGCGTTAAATTCGAGGCGTTGAGCAACACGTCGACACGCGCCACGGGCTGGGTCGCCGGCGCCGGTATTGAATGGATGATCGCCCATGACTGGATATTGCGGGCGGAGTATCAGCACATCGACTTCAGCGACGTGTCCGCCAGATTTAGCCCCGATTGCGGTGGTTGCGCCCTGACATCGTCGCAGAACTTGCGTCTCGACATCGTGCGCACTGGTCTCAGCTACAAGTTTGGCGGGCCGGTGCTGGCAAAATATTGATTTGCTTCAACCACTGGACTGCGAAGCCCGCCCTCGCGCCGGGCTTTTTATCCGTGTTTGTCATGGCCGGGTTTCGTCCCGGCCATCCACGCCTTAGGCTTCGCGCTTCCGCGCATGACGACGTTGGACGCCCAAGCTGCCAGGTTGGACCCCGAGAACCGGTCTCCTTGTCAGCGTCCAACTCGACTCCTCACAACGGCAGATTGTCGTGCTTCTTCATCGGTGTTTCGACATGCTTGTTCCGAAGCATGGCCAATGCCCGTGCGATTCGTCGCCGCGTCGAGTGCGGCATGATGACATCATCGATGTAGCCGCGCTCGGCAGCGATGAAAGGCGACAGGAAGCGGTCCTCGTATTCCCTGGTGCGCGCGGCGATCGCGTCGGTGTCGCCGATATCGGAGCGGAAGATGATCTCGACCGCTCCCTTGGCGCCCATCACCGCGATCTGCGCCGTCGGCCAGGCGTAATTCATGTCGGCGCCGATTTCCTTTGACGCCATCACGTCGAACGCGCCGCCATAAGCTTTGCGCGTGATCACCGTCACCAGGGGCACCGTGCATTGCGAATAGGCGAACAGGAGTTTGGCGCCGTGCTTGATCAAGCCGCCATATTCCTGGGCGGTGCCCGGCAGGAACCCCGGGACGTCGACAAAGGTGACGATCGGAATGTTGAAGGCATCGCAGAAGCGCACGAAGCGCGCCGCCTTTCGCGAGGCGTCGCTATCGAGCACACCGGCCAACACCATCGGCTGGTTGGCGACGAAGCCGACGGTGCGGCCGGCGATCCGGCCAAAGCCCGTGACGATGTTCTTTGCGAACGCTTCGGAGATCTCGAAAAAATCGCCCTCGTCGACTACCTTGAGGATCAACTCCTTCATGTCATACGGTTTGTTGGGATTGTCGGGGATCAGCGTGTCCAGCGACATCTCGACCCGGCCGATGTCATCGAAACTCGGCCATTCCGGCACGCCATCGGTGTTGTTGGAGGGCAGGAAATCGATCAGCCGGCGCATTTGGAGTAGCGTCTCGACATCGTTTTCGAATGCGCCATCCGCAATCGACGAACGCGTCGCATGGACGGACGCGCCGCCGAGCTCTTCCGCCGTGACCACCTCATTGGTGACGGTCTTCACGACGTCTGGCCCGGTGACGAACATGTAGCTGGTGTTCTTCACCATGAAGATGAAATCGGTCATGGCGGGCGAATATACGTCCCCGCCGGCGCACGGCCCCATGATGACGCTGATTTGCGGGATCACGCCGGAGGCGATGACATTGCGCCGAAACACATAGGAATAGCCGGCCAGCGCCGCGACGCCTTCCTGGATGCGCGCGCCGCCGGCATCATAGAGGCCGATGATCGGCGCCCTCGCCTTCATCGCCATGTCTTGGATTTTGACAATTTTCTGCGCGTGGGTTTCGGACAACGAGCCGCCGAACACGGTAAAGTCCTTGGCGAACACGAACGTCTTGCGCCCGTTGACGGTGCCCCAGCCCGTGACAACACCGTCGCCGGGCACCTTGGTCTTTTCCATCCCGAATTCAGTCGAGCGGTGCTCAACGAACATGTCGAATTCCTCGAACGAGCCCCTGTCGAGCAAAAGCTCGATTCGCTCCCGCGCCGTCAGCTTGCCGCGGGCGTGCTGTGCCTCGATGCGCTTGCGGCCGCCACCAAGACGCGCGCCGGCGCGGCGTTCTTCAAGGGTTTCCAGGATGTCTTTCATCTGTGCCCCGCCCGTATTGGCCTTAGTTGGATGGGTTCTAACACGACCTTTTCCCGGCCGGAAACAGCGCAAAGGCGCGGAGACGATGTCGAGGGGTGGGTCAGCGTTTGAGATCGCCGAGGTGTATGGGGAATAGCGCTGCGCTTCATCCCTCCCCCGGGTGGAGCTTGTGGGGAGGGCGGGCACATCGTGAGCGGAGCGACCATGTGACGGGTGGGGTCTTGACGCTAGGTCGAATTCCACCCGACTGGTCGTCGGCCAGCCACCCCAAGGAGCGAGCTCTGCTCGTCTCGCCCATCAAGGGCACGGATAAAAAAGGCGCGACGCCTTATGTGCGTCTCGAAGGATGGGCAACGGCAACGGAGAACCGCACCGGGCCAAACGCGATCGCTACTTCTCGCCGACCTTGAACGGCGGCTCCTTTCCAGGCGGCACGGTTTCCTCCGACATCGCGAGCATCATCGCCACCATCACATAGTTGCCGGCCACGGCAGTCAGGTCCACGATCTGCTGATCGTTGAACACTTTCTTGGCCCGGGCATAGGTCTCGTCGGACACTTTCTGCGTGGTCGTGAGTTCGGTGACGAAGTCGTACACGACAGCCTCATCTTCGGCCATGTTGGACGGCCGCTTGCCGGCTTTCAGCTCCGCGATGATGTCAGGCGAAAGCCCCGCCTTCGCCGCCAGCGGCGCGTGCGCATACCACTCGACCTGCGAACGCCACTGTCGCCCGATTATCAGGATCGCAAACTCGTTGAGCTTGGTCGGAACGGAAGTTTCCCAGCGCAGGTAATGAAACAAATCGAACAGCCGCTGGCCCAGCACCGGGCTCCGCATCATCGGATTGTAGGGGCCGGCGAGGCCGACGCTGGAGACCTTCATCACCTGCTCGCCAAGCGGCTTCTGCTTTTCGTCAAGCTGGTCCATCGTAAGTTGCGGGAAGCGCGGCTCCTTGCCGGTCGCGGCCGGCGCGAACATGGTCGCGGCGAACCAGCCGCCGGCGGCGGCAACGGCTAGCGACGAAGTCAGGATCGTTGATCTCATGATTTCCTCCCGATGTTTCTTGTGCCGGGAGAAGCTAGTGCAGGCGCTGTCGCGATGCCAGCACGCCGTGAGCAAGCGACAGCCATACCGCACTTATCCCTCCCCTTCTTTATGGCGCTTCTTTATGGGGAGGGTGGCTGGCCGAAGGCCCGTCGGGTGGGGTCGTTTGCATAGCGAAAGCAGCCCCCCACCCGTTACATCGTTCGCTCCGCTCACGATGTGCCCGCCCTCCCCCCGAGTGAGAGGGAGCGAGCTTCGCGCGTCTCGACCCCGTGAGTGGGAGTGGCAAGCCAGAGAGAGCTTCGCGCGTCGCCAATTCAGATCGCGCCGATCTCGCCCAGGCAGAGCTGGGTGATTTTCATGCGCTCGGCGACGAGGCGCGGCTCGGCGCAATCCATATTGAGGGCAAACACCGTATTCGCGCTGCCCTTCTCGGCCCAGCCGACCATCCAACCCAGCGATGGTTCTCCGCGTTCGGCACCCAGCAGTCCGCTCTTGGCGCGGATCTCCGCGTCGCCGACCTTGGTCACAGGCAAGATATCGCGCACCAATTCCTGGCTGCGCTTGGAGACCGGCAATACGCCGCGCCGCAAACGGTCGACGAAATCGACCTGCTGCACCGGATCGATGCGAAGATCGCCGGTGAGCCAGAACTGATCGATGCCGCCGCCGATGTTGCGATTGCCATACTCGAACAGATCGAGATATTTCTGCATCGGCTCCGACCCGATGCGCCTCGCAATCTCCTGATAAACCGGCACGACTGATGCCGCGATGGCGGTGCGCATGGTGTGATCGCGATTCCAGGCCTCGATCGGGCGCTTGATGCCGTCCCACTTGAAAACGTCAGTGTCGGGATCGCCAACCACGCCGGTTTCCAGCGCGATGATCGAATTGGGAATCTTGAACGTCGAGGCCGGCAGCTTTGCCTCTCCCGAACGAACGCTGTCGCTGGCGATGACGAGGTACTCGTCCACCTTGTAGCCGACGAACGTGCCGGCGGTCCCGGCGGCACTAAAGTGCTTCGCAAGGCTCTCGCGAATTTCGCTGCGCTGGGGAGCGACATTGGCAAAGCCGCGCGACGGAAAGAATCCAACTGCGGCAACAACACCGAGCGCCTGACGCCGATTGATCATGATCGATCCGCAAATTTGATTGAGGCGGCGCGAGCATGCGGATGCCATCATGGTGAAAACATGACAGTGACGAACTGCAAGATTGCAGGGGACGCTAACGAATGCGGCCCGAGAGCCGCAGCACGAACACCAGCACTTCCGCGACCGCCTTGTATAACTCGGCGGGAATTTCATCTCCGAGTTCGATCCTGGAGAGCGCGCCGGCCAGAATCTCGTTCTCCTCGATCGGGATGTCGTTTGCCTTGGCGACGTCGATGATCTTTGCGCCGAGCGAGCCCCTGCCCTTGGCGACAACGCGCGGCGCTCCGGTCTTGTCGTAGTGAAGCGCGACCGCGAGCTGATTCCGCGTCTCGGTGCTCATAGCGCCCGGTCCAGAAAATGACCGGCGCGCACCGGTGCCAATTGCGGAGGCGCGCCGTCGCGGATCACGATGTCGCCTGGCTGCAGCTCCGCTTTGCTAAGCGCCTGGGTGAGCTGCGCGGCGCCGGCGCGCAATTGAGTTGCGGTCGCCGGGCGCTCCGCCCACATCCGCACTGATGTGCGCTCGCCGGCAAGCGAGATCAACGCGTGAATCGGACCGGCGGGTTCGATATCGAGCGAGAACCTTGCGCGCCATACCCGCTTTGCCGCTTCGACTTCACTGCCGCCACCTTGCTGCGAGATTTCGAATTGCGCCATCGCGGTTCCCTGCAGCGTCGCAAAGGGAATTTCGAAATGCCAACGCGGCGTCATCGGATCGCTCCGCGCGCCCGTTGTATCGATGCGATCCGGAACGGAGGCCACCTGCAGCAGCGTTTGTCGTGCGATCGCGGCCTCGGTGTCGCCGACCAGCCGATGCGCGGTGATTGCGAGCGATGCGCCCGATGTGATTGATGGCTCGGCGATGGGCTGTGCCGAAGGCAGCGCGCCGCGAAACGGCGGCGGGGGCGTGTTGGTGTGGAACGTGACGTCAGCCGTGTAATTTTGCCGCGAGGCTACCGGCAGGGAGTTGACGCCAACGTCGCTTGGCGGTGGCGAGAACGTCGGCTCCAGCACACCAGGCGCCGCGCCAGATACGAGCGCGCGTGGGCTGCGATCGAGAGGCGTTGCCGAAAGCACGATGCGGGCACTGGCACCCGGCAGCAAAACATCTCGCAAATCGTCATCGTGCACCAGCGTTTGCGGTTGCGCTCGAGCACTCTGCTTTGCTGGATCGATCTCAGGCGATTGCGACGGCACCAACCCTGGCGACTGCGTGGGCACAAGTTCTGGCGGCTGTGGCAGCACAACTACCGGCTTCGGATCTGGCGACTGCGGCGAAACAGCAGCTTGTGTTACGGTGGCATTGACAATGGCCGGGGCGGTCGGCTGCGGCGCCACCTCGATTGGCGTCGCGCCTTCGACTGGTGCCGCGGAACCAAGCGCCGCCAGCGTCTGGCGGAGGACGAGGAGAGCGGCTTTCAGATCGGGGATGCCAGCGCCCGGCGCAACCGATTCCGATGCGAGCGCGGCTTCGAGGAATAAACCGGATTTTTGAAATGCGTTCTTGACCTCGGTGCCGGTCAGTTCCGGATCGAGGCTCGTGCGTTGCGCCAGCACCTGCAAAATGGCCTGCTGCAGTTTTGCGGGGAAATCATTGGAGCCGGCGACGGCTCCTAGATTTGCAAACAGCGGGGCCAGGCTTTGCTGCCGGGTAGCTGCGGTTTCTGCCGCGCTCGATAGCGCAATCCGTTCGGGCGGCGTCAATGCGCTATTCGCGAGCGCCGTAGACGGCAAAGACTTTGCGGATGCATCGACCCTTGCATTCGAAGGGACAGCAATGGCGTCTGCGGGCATGGCGCTCGGCGCGCCCTGCCCGACCACCGCGAGCCGGATGCCTGTTTCCGTTTGCGAAACCGCAAGCTGCAGCGCCTGTCCGACCACGAGCTGGATTTCCGAAAGCACATCCAGCGACACGTTAGCGATGGCGATGCGCACCAGATCGTCGGAGAGAATCTGCAGCACCTGAGCGTCGACGACGCTTCCCGGCTGCAACACCAGATCGGGGGCCGCGCTCTGCGCGGCAATCACCGGAATGATCGGAGAAACGGAAATCGACATGCTACGAACTCGCTTGGCCATGCAAGCTAGCGCAGCGTCGTAAACCTCTCGTTAACCGCCCAGCGTACGCGGATTTTGTCTTGGCTCTCGCGCGGTCCGAAGCGCGAAATGATTCAAGAGCTTGGCACCAGGTTCTCACCTTCCGGCCGAGGTCGATGACGGATTGAGCGCGTTCAAAATTCGCACCGCCGCGCTGAAATCGATCGCGCGGGCCGCCCGCCGTGCGGCAACCTCTTCATCGATGCCCCATTTTTCGCTGTTCCAGTCCTCGTCGACGTGAGCCGCAGCCCAGACCTGATC
>NZ_DATEPI010000002.1:0-2296 GCF_035273305.1 Bradyrhizobium sp.
CGAGCAGTTGTTGTTGCGGTCGCCTTGTTGATCGGTCTGGGCGCTGCGATGGCGCAACAGGATGTAGCGGTTAAGCAGGATAATTTAATGCGAGCCCAGGGGAAGCAGCTATACAGCGTCATCCTGAAAACCGTGAAAGGCGAAATTCCTTATGATCAGAAATCCATTGATGCCGCCCTCACGCAGCTTGAGGAGAACGTAAGCACGATCCCCACTACGTTTGCGACCAACCCGAAGGAAGATGTGGTGAACGCAACCTACGGATCGTCGCAGAAAATCTGGAAGAACAAGGCTGATTTCGATTCGAAGGTACCGCCGGTCAAGAAAGCGATCGCGGACGTTAAAGGCAAGGTCAAGGATGTTGCCAGCCTGAAGGTCGCCTACGAATCCATCAACTCCAAATGCACCGATTGTCACGAGACTTACCGGCTCAAGCTCAAGTGACGATTCGATCTCCGGCTCGCTCGAGCGAGTCAGACCAGGATGTTGGCGCTCATTTCTTCTGCAGCCGTTGATCGCGCCTGCTGCTCGAGAAGGCTTGCCAGCAAAGTTGGATCGTCCGCCGTGATGATGGTCATCGGCTGATCGCGACCGCGGATTGATACTTCGGTTCGCGTCAGCTCTTCGGGTGCGAGACCAGCGTTTTTGCACACCTCCTCCGAGACGATGACGGTGCACTTCAGTGTCTTGGTCATATCCTGGAGACGGGCGGCGACGTTGACGGAGTCGCCGAGCGCGGTGAATATGGTGTGATCGCGAAAGCCGATATCGCCGATGATAACTTCGCCGCCATGAATGCCGATGCCGAACTGGATCGGCTGCGGCAATTCCGTCGCAAATTCGTGGTTCATGTATTCGACATTCGAGGCCACCAGCGAAGCCGCTCGTAGAGCCTGCCGGCAGGCGGTGGCCGGATCAACGTCGAGGCCGAATAGCGCCAGCACGCCGTCTCCGACGAACTGATTGGGCTGGCCCCCGCAATCGATCACCGCCTGCGAGGCAGCCTCCAGGAAACGATTGATCAGGAATACGATGTCGAACGGCAGCCGGGCTTCAGCCAGCTTGGTCGATCCGCGCATGTCGACAAACATGCTGACGACATAGTGCTCTTCACCGATGTTGACGCGCCTTCGGTTGCGAACGAAATCGGCGCCGACGTGCGCGGGTAGCACGGGAATGACGGCTATATCGGTCTGCGGCCGAAGTTGGCACGCAAGCCTGATCGACGGATTGGCGGCAGCGCCGACCTTTGCGAGCACATAGGTCTCTCGTCCAGAGGGACGCGGCAGCGCACTTCGATCGCTGACGACCCGAACACGGCAAGTCGAGCACCGCGCCCTGCCTCCGCAGACGCTCGCATGTGGCACGTTGAAACGCAGGCTGGCCTCGAGAACACTCAATCCTTTGGGTACCCGGACCCGCCGGTCCGGGTAGGATATGGTAACCGATCCGCGACGGCGCTCAAACAACACGCGAACACAGCGCGCGACGAATACGAGCGCAATCGCCGCTCCATAAAAAATCGGAAAGTAAAGCAGCGTGATTTCATCGAGCACCGACCGCTGCGCTGCGGGTGTCACCTTGATATGTTCGGCGCGCCATTGTGGCTGCGCCGCGCGTTCGGCCACCTCGTGGCCGCCGCGGTTGGTGCCGCTCATGGCCAGTGGCGGCAAAAGCACGGCGATCGCCAGCAGCAGCGGGGCCGCCCATTTGAAAAACGGCTTCATCCGCAGCCAGAAATAAAGGCCGATGCAGGCGTGGGTCCAGGCGACCGTGAGCAGAAGAAACTGCACGCCGATCATGTACGGACGCGCGACCCAGTAAGCCAGCAGCGGCGATGCATACATCGGCGCATCGCGTGCGAACAGCAGCGTACCGAGGCGCACGACACCCAGGTGACTAGCGATCAGCAGCGGAATACTTAGTCCGAACACCAACTGGGTTATTTCGATCAAGGCGTAGCGAAAATGGCGGCGTTGATAGAGTGCCCACAGGCCCAGCATGAAATGGGTAGCCGCCGCGGCATAAAGCGTAAAATTGACGATCGGAATCCGCCACCACCAAACGTGGAAGCGAAGCCAGGCCTCCATGGTGTCGTACGAGAGATTACCGAGTGCGTGATTGAAAAAATGCGAAAAAATGTAGGAGAACATCACGAGGCCGCAGCCGAGGCGCACCTGACGAACGCCGATGCCGCTGAACCAACTCGCAATCGCTGGCGTCTTGCTAACGGTGCGCACGTCAATGATTGCGGGTGCTGCGAGCGTCATGCGAATTCACGGTTCCGCCGGTGAAA
>NZ_DATEPI010000003.1:0-51186 GCF_035273305.1 Bradyrhizobium sp.
CAGGTCATTCCGGCGGTGTTGAGATCGCGAATGACCTTGAGCACGTCGTGCACAACGGTCGGCGCGAGTCCAAGCGACGGCTCGTCGAACATGATGAGTTCCGGCTCGCCCATCAGGCAGCGTGCAATGGCAAGCATCTGCTGCTCACCTCCGGAAAGCGTTCCGGCGGCTTGGCTTAGTCGCTCCGATAGTTTCGGGAACATGGCGAGAACCCGCTGGCGATTACGGTTGCGGCTCTGTTGGGCCCGCGGGAGCATGGCACCAAGGTCCAGATTTTCCGCCACTGTGAGAGACGGAAAGATTTGCCGACCCTCTGCGACCTGGCCAATGCCGAGGTTGCATACGCGATGGCTGGACAGGCCGGCAATATCAATCCCTCGGAACATGATCCGACCCGTGCTTGGCCGAAGCATTCCCGCGATCGTCCGGATCAGCGAGGTCTTCCCCGCGCCATTCGCACCCACGATCGCCACGATCGCGCCCTGTTCGACCGTGAGCGATACGTTCTCAAGGGCCTGGGCATCGCCGTAGAATACGCTGAGGCTTTCGATCTTGAGCACTAAAGCGCCTCCGCACCGAGATAGGATTCAATCACGGCTGGATTGCGGAGCACATTGTCCGGTGTTCCCTCAGCAATTGCAGCCCCGTGGTGCAGGACCAATATTCGCGATGCCAGCGCGGCTACTGCCCTCATGACATGTTCGATCAGCAGGATGGTGAGGCCCGCACGATTGAGGTCGCGCAGAATGGCAACAATGCGATCGGTCTCGGTCGGCCGCAGGCCCGCCATGACCTCATCAAGCAGCAGAAGTTTCGGCCGACCCGCCAGAGCACGCGCGACTTCCAGGCGCTTGCGGTCCGGAAGCGTGAGGCTTGACGCGATTTGCGCGCGCTTGCTGAGCAGGTCGAGCTGCGACATGACTTCGTGCGCGATGCTGCGGGCGCCTTCCAGCGAGTTCGTCTGCATGAGCGCGCCGACCACGACATTGTCCTCGACCGAAAGCGACGGAAACGGCCTTACCAATTGAAAGGTCCGGCCGATGCCACGTTGTGCGATCTGGTCCGAGCGCAATCCGTGGATCTTCTCGCCCGCGAATGTGATCGAGCCGCCGTCGGGCGCCATCGCTCCGGCGATCATATTGAACAACGTCGTTTTGCCGGCGCCGTTCGGCCCAATTACCGCGAACATCTCGCCGGGCTGAACATCGAAACTGACGCGGCTGACGGCGGTAAGTCCGCGAAAGCGCTTGCTGACGTCGGTGACTGACAGCAGGCCTGTCATTTGCGCGGCCTATCGAGACGCAGATGGCGAGCCAACCAGGGCCAAACACCATTGGGCTGGAGGGAAATAATCACCATCAGTGTCAAGCCGTAGAAGATTGCCTTTACGCCTGGTGCGTTCAGGCCGAGGCTCTGCATGATTCCGGTCAGGCCTTCTCCGAGAGGCGTGAGAATAATCGCACCGACTATCGGCCCGAAAATCGTGCCCAACCCGCCGATGATGGGAGCGAGAATAAGTTCGATCGAGCGGCCGATGTCGAACACCTGCGAGGGGAACAGGTTGCGGTAGTAAAATCCGTAAAAGACCCCGCCGACAGCCGTCATGCTGGAGGAGATCAGCATCGCCAGCATCCGGGCGCGGAACACGTCGATACCCACCGCTTGGGCCGCTTGCGGATCCTCGCGCACCGCGAGCCAGCGGTAGCCAAGCGGAGATTGCCGCAGCCGGGCCACCAATATCGTGGCTGCGATCGCCAGGCCCAGCGACAGATAGTAATACAGCAACGGTCCGCCGCCGAGATTCCACCACTTGCCAGCGGCATCGCCATTCACCGGCAGGAATAGTCCCCCGGCGGCGCCTGTAACCTGCAGATGGTCGAAACCGATACGTGTGAACTCGGCAAAAGCGATCGTGAGCAACGCGAAGTACACGCCCTCGATGGCGAACCGCCACCCGAGCCAGCCGATAAATAGGCCTGCCGCCGCGGCAATCGGGATCGCAATGAACACGCCGATCCAAGGGCCGATTCCGAACAGCACCCAAAGCGCCGTCGCCGTATAGGCGCCAAGCCCGAGATAGAGTGCATGGCCGAGGGATAATTGCCCGGCAAATCCCATCAGCAGATTCCAGGCGTGACCAAGATAGGTGAAGTAGAAAACCAGTATCAGGACCGATAGCAGATAGCGGTCGGCTACAATCGGGGCTGCCGCGAATATCAATAGCAGCAACAGGCTAAGTGCCTTTCCGCGCAAAGGCGTCTGAAACCAGATTGTATTCACAAGCGACGTCCCATCAGCCCCTGCGGACGTAACACCAGCACGATGATCAGCAGCGCAAAGGAGAACATGCTCTTCATCGACGGCTGAATGTAGAATCCTGCCAGCGCCTCCGAGATACCAATCAGGACACCACCGATCAGCGCTCCTACCATCGATCCGAGCCCCCCGATGATGACGATCGTGAACGCAAGCAGCGTATAGGCCTGAGCCAGTCCTGGCGCTGCGTCGGCAATGGTTGCCATGAGAGTACCGGCCGCTCCAACGCAGGCGAGCCCCAGTCCAAATGTCACGGCATAGAGCCGCTTGACATCGAGCCCGACGACGGCTGCTCCCGTCAAATTATCGGCACATGCGCGAATGGCAGTCCCGGTGCGGGTATATCGGAAGAACAGGAACAGCGCCGCCGCCACCGTGATTGCCGCGACCGCCGCAAAGACCCTGATCTTGTCGAGAAACATCGGCCCGACTGCGTAGCTATCGAAGCTGTAGGGCAGGTTAATGGGCCGGGCATCCGGGCCGAATATCAGCAGCAGCCCGTTGACGAGAACCGTTGCCAGGCCGACCAGCAAAATAAACTGCTCGTGCTCGGCGCGGCCGATAAAAGGATTGATCAGGGTCCGTTGCAGCACATAGCCGATGCCGAAAAATGCCGCAGCGATGGGCAGCAACACCAGGAGCGGATCGACATGCAGCGTCTCAAACAATACGAAGGCTGCGTACATCCCGACCACGGTGAACTCGCCATGCGCGAAGTTGACGACGCGCATCACGCCGAAGATTACGGACAGGCCGAGTGCCATAAGTCCATAGACGAGCCCGGTGAGCAGTCCTTGAACGATGACATTCAAGGTTATCGACGCCATTAGAACTCCAGCCCGCGCCGCCGCGATTAATTTGAGGAGGAGACATCACGCTTGGGCGCGATGTCTCCCGACCATGCCATCATTGTCAGGATCAGGTCCGGCCCTGCCACGGCGGCTCCGGCAGCACCGGCGTCATGGTTGCCACATCTGCGGGTAGCACAACCGTCGGCGTCTGAGCGCGGTTCTGGACGCAGCTGGAGGGAATGTCGACGTTTTGTCCCTTTTCGTCGAATTTGACTGGCGGGCCGATCATCGCGTGATCGGTGAGATTGGTGGCCTTTAGCGCCTTCATAAGCTCCGGTCCGGTTGCCGTGCCTGCGCGTTTGAACGCATCCGCCGCGATCAGCAGGGCCTCGAAAGTGAAGCCGACATTGAAGCACTCTACCGCAAAACGATAGTTCGGTTGCTGCTTTTTGAACGCACCTTCCAGCGCCTGAGTGATCTTTGATTTTGGATTGGCCCATGGAATGGCGTCGATGTGGTAGTCGGCCAGTGGGCCGAGCGCTTTGTAAAATTCCTCGTCGTAAAGGCCGGGTGCGCCGGGCGAAATAATGCCCATGGGCTGGAATTTCTGACGAACGATATCGCGCACCAGCTTGATGGCGTCGGCGGCGCGCGTCACCACCAGCAGCAAATCCGGATTGAGGCCGCGAATCCGCGTCACCTCGACCGAGAGATCCTGCGCCTTGGGATCGTAGGCGATCGATTCAAGAAGTTGGAACGGAAGCCCCGCCGTCGGGAATACCTTGTCCATTCCTTGCCGTTGCGCCATTCCGAAGTTGTCATTGGCGTGCAGGAACACCGCTGTCTTCGGCGCGATCTTGGTTGCGTCGATGAGGGCCTTGATCTGCTTCAGGCCGTTGTTAACGAGCATTCCCCCCGTCGGAAAATTGCGGACCAGGAATTTGTAGCCTTGCTCCGTCAACTGAGGCGCGGCGCCGATGTTGACGATCAGCGGCACCTGACGCTGTTCGCAGACCTGTGCAATGGCCAGCGTACCAGCCGAGTCGAAGGCGCCGACCACGCATTGCGCCCCCTCGTTTATCGCTCGTTCCGTTTGCGTCCGCGCGACATCCGGATTGGACTCCATATCGATATGCACGAGTTCGACCTTGTGGCCCATATCGGCCAGCACGGATGACGACACCAGCGCACCGCGGTGACAACTCTGTCCGGCCTGGGCGAGGTATCCCGACTGCGGCAGCACTACCGCAATCTTCAATGATTGCGATTGCGCCCGTAAGATCGAGGGCGCCGCGATGAAGGCGGCACCAGCAGCGGTGCCCGCAAGAAGGCCGCGGCGGGTGAGTTTGCGAAAATCGCTCGGCATGAAAAATCCTCCTTGGCTTGCCGGCCGTTTTAGCCGGCCGTGGCGTGCTTTGTTTTATGGATAACCGATCTGGATGTTGGCCTCAGTCTGAATTGCGCCGTTATTCGTTTATTATCGCGTTGACCTCGGATCGCCACAAGAGATTACGGACCAGATCGGATAATTCTTTAGCTGGAAGACCCTTTGAGCCCTCATAGACTTACTTATCCTGCGGTGCGCCGATCAGCAATGCGAGCAACAAGCCGACTTGTGTACTCCCGATCGCCAGTTCAATGTGCAGCTGGATTATGGCGTCGGGCTTCCAATTCAGCTTTAGACCATGAGTGTCTCTTTGGGTCCTGAGAGCGACGTTCTCATCATCGGCGCGGGCCCGACGGGGTTGGTTCTGGCGCTGTGGTTGGCAAAGCTGGGCGTGCGCGTCCGAATTATCGACAAGACGGAGGGGCCGGGCACGACTTCGCGCGCGCTTGCCGTGCAGGCACGCACGCTCGAGTTGTACAGCCAGATCGGTCTCGCGGATGCAGTTGTTGCTCAGGGACGGCGAGTTATCGCGGCGAATCTTTGGGTCGCAGGCAAAAAGGTGGCGCGGGGCGTGTTCGGCGACATGGGTGCGGGCCTTAGCCCGTTTCCGTTCGCCTTGATCTATCCACAGGACGAGCACGAGCGTTTGTTGGTCGCTCGCCTTTCGCAAGCCGGAGTTGAGATCGAGCGCCGGACCGAGCTGCTGAAGTTTGAGAATTCCACCGATCGTGTGCGCGCATCTTTAAAACGCTCCGATGGAGAGCTGGAGACCTGCGAAGCGGCCTATATTGCTGGCTGCGATGGCGCGCATTCCGCCGTGCGCGAAGGATTGGGGATCGGCTTTCCCGGTGGGACCTATGCTCATCTCTTTTATGTGGCGGATGTCGAGGCAAGCGGAGCGGCAACGGACGGCGATCTGCACGTAGGCCTGGACGCAACCGATTTTCTCGCGGTCTTTCCGTTGCGGGGCGAAGGCCGCGTGCGCCTCGTCGGAACGGTGCGTGATCAAGCCGAAGATGTGGACGAGAAGCTGTCTTGGGATGATGTGAGCCAGCGTGTGATCGAATGGATGCACATCGCGGTCACGCGTGTGAGCTGGTTCTCGACCTACCGTGTGCACCATCGGGTCGCCAACCATTTCCGGAAGGGAAGGGCGTTCCTGCTGGGCGATGCCGCCCACATCCATAGTCCCGTCGGTGGGCAGGGCATGAACACCGGCATTGGCGACGCGGTGAACTTGGCCTGGAAACTCGCTGCCGTCCTGCACGGACGCGCGAAGCTCTCGATGCTCGACAGCTATGAGCCGGAGCGGATCGCTTTTGCGCGGCGGTTGGTCGCCACGACGGATCAGGCCTTCACGGGCGTCACGAGCTCGGGCCCAATCGCGAGGTTGCTGCGGCTGCATGTCGTCCCGGCATTGATCCCCACGCTGTTCTCACTCAAGGTGGTGCGACGGTTCATGTTCCGCACGGTCTCGCAGTCGGTGGTGAATTACCGCGGCAGCAGCTTAAGCGAGGGGACGGCAGGCACTGTTCAAGGTGGCGATCGTCTCCCTTGGGTCAAAACCGTGAGGAGCGGTTTAGACGCGGACAATTTCGCGCCGCTCAGATCGCTGGACTGGCAAGTCCATGTGTATGGCGAGGCAAGCTCCGAAATCCGGGCGGCGTGCGAGGCCAGAAAAATATCACTGCACGTATTTCCATGGCAGGCCGAGACGGCTCACGTGGGCCTGCGGCGCAATGCGGTTTATCTGGTTCGACCTGACGGCTATATCGCGCTGGCGGATGCACAAGGCAGCGCCGCGGCTATCGAATCCTATTTCGACACGCGCAACCTTACCTCGATGAGGATTCCGGCCCCGGCGACCGTGCGCCAAGTCGAGTAGTAAGACGGCGCGCACTACCCAACCGAGCCCGCAAAAATAGCCGCGTGCGCGGCTCGCAACCAGGCGCCGGGAGATTCCGCCGTGCTTGCACCGACGGCATCTCTCGACGCTCAGCGACCGTCCAATTACTCAAATTCCACAGCGCTGTTTCGCCGTTATTGTTGCTTCGTTCCCGGACCCGCGTTGCCCTGACTTGAGGGATTGGCCGCAGACCCTTTGTTCGATTTCATATTTGCGCCGGTGGTCGTCTTGGACGAACTCATGGACGAGTGATGCTTCATATGTTTATGCGATTTCGCCTCTGCCGCGAGGGGAGAGCTGGCCAGCCCGGCAATAGCTAACGCGCCAATCGCCAATTTAAGCTTCATCATGATCCTCAACTCCTTGGTGAACTCTGGGGATTGGAAAACCTTTGTTCCGGTCAGGAGTTCCCGGACCGAGTTTGCATCTTTGATCTTTAGTTGCGGCTGGCCTCTGGTTGAGAGACCAAGCGCGGCTGTGCTCGAAAGGAAGTCTTTGAAAAGTGCAATGATAACAGGGGCCCGGACACTGACAGTGGGCCAGGGCGCAAAGTCCCAGCTTTGAAAAGGGCATCGCAAGCGATTGCGAGCGGTGGCATCTAGTCCAGTAGCTGCCGCAATTTCAGGGCGTCTGCCGGCGCGGCGCTTTTCTGATCGTTATCGAAGTAAACAAAGACGTCGCAGCCCTGCTTCTTCCAGGACCTGATGCGCTTGGCCCAGCCGGCTAACGTCTCCGGCCGATAATGCCCTTTGTAGCGTCCCTGAGGTCCGTGTCCCCTTACATAGACAAAATTTGCCGTACGCCTCCAGGGCGCCGGCGCGTCGTGGTGATCGGAGATGCAAAGCGCGATGTTTTGGTCCGATAGCTGCCGCAGAATGGCCGGCGCATACCAACTCGGGTGGCGAAATTCGAAACTGTAGCGGCGCTTCTTCGATAGCAGTTTGAAAAACGAGGTCAGTCGGTCGGCATTGGCCTCGAAATTTGGCGGCAATTGAAACAGGATCGGACCTGCCTTCGGCCCTAACAGCGATAATCGATCTTCCAGCAGCTCGAGGCTGTTCACCGATTTCTCCGAGAGCCGCTTCCAGTGCGTGATGAATTTGGATGCTTTCCAGGCGAAGATAAAATTCTTACCGGTTTGCTCGCGCCAGGCTTTCACCGCATCCGGTGTTGGCGTGCGATAGAACACGCCATTGAGTTCGGTGGTTGGGAGCTGGCTGGAATAATACTGGAGTTGGTTCTTCAGCGGCAGACCTTTGGGAAAAAACGGCCCGCGCCAGGACTGATAGTGCCAGCCCGACGTACCGATCAGAACTCGCGCCATGGCCGTGTCATGTTTTCGAACTCAGCCCTCTCGCATTCAGCACAAAGTTGTCGCGGGGTAAGAAGCTCTGGGACCGGTGAGTGGTTCCATCCAGCGTAGGAGCAGGGTCCGGAACGCATCACACAGGCGACCGTTAGCAGCCAAATCGCTGTCGCAAGAATCAAGGAGACTGCTATGTCAGCCAACAGACAATTTGCGATTGTCACCGGCGCTTCTACCGGGATTGGTTTGGAACTGGCGAAATGCTGCGCGCGTGAGAACTTTGATCTGTTGATCGCGGCCGATGAGCCGGACATCGAAACGGCAGCAACGGAAATGCGGGCGATGGGTGCAGCGGTCGAAACTGTACAAGCCGATCTCTCGACCATTGAAGGCGTCGACACGTTGTATGAAGCCTCAAAGCGGATCGGCCGCCCGGTCGATGCATTGCTGGCCAATGCTGGTCGAGGTCTCGGACATGCGTTCCTCGATCAAGATTTCAATCAGGCACGACGGGTGATCGATACCAACATCACCGGAACGGTATATTTGATTCACAAGGTCGGAAACGATATGCGCCGCCGAAACGCGGGTCGCATCCTGATCACCGGCTCAATCGCGGGATTTACGCCGGGAAGTTTCCAAGCAGTTTATAACGGCAGCAAAGCTTTCCTGGACTCCTTCTCGTTCGCCATTCGTGAAGAGTTGCGCGACACAAACCTTACAGTGACTTGTCTGATGCCCGGCGCCACCGAAACCAAATTTTTTGAACGTGCAGGCATGATGGATACCGCGATCGGTACCTCTAAAAAGGACGACGCGGCCGAAGTCGCAAAGACCGGTTTTGACGCGATGATGCGCGGTGATGGTGATGTTGTCACCGGACTGAAAAACAAGATTCAGTCGAGTGTCGCAAGCGTCCTGCCGGCGGGTGTGCTGGCAAGGCAGCATCGTCAACACGCCGAACCTGGCTCGGCAAAGTCCTGAGCGCAGCGGCAGCTCCCAGCCGCGGTATGCCATGGAAGTTGGCGGAAGCAACGGCGTCTCATTAGCCGCCAACTCTTGCCAACACATCGGCCAGTGTCAGCGCAAACAGGGTGGCCACAAAAATCACCCCCGCCAGCGCTGCGAGCTTGATCAATGCCTTCGAACCCGCAAGCTCCATGAAAAGCAAGACGACGAGACTGGCTTTGATGCAGGCGATCACAATGCCCACGGTCGGCGTGAAGAGGCCCATTGGCACATAAGCAAGAGTGAGACTTAGAAAAAGCAGGCACAACAGGGCCGCCCAGATCACGCCGTTGCGACGCCACAGCGTCCAGGCGGTCGTCGGACGCTCGATGCTCGCACTCGCGCCGTTCTGGTTGGTCATGAGACTCGCCCCGGCAGATAGATCAGGGGATAAAGGAAAATCCAGATGATATCGACGAGGTGCCAGTACAACGCGGTGACCTCGATCTCCGGATTTTCGTCGAGTTGCAGCTTCTTCAGGTGCCCGAGCAGCGCCAGCCGGCCCACCAACGTGATGCCGATCGTTAGGTGAATGGCGTGCACTCCCGTGACCAGCCAGTACAAGCCATAGAACAATTGAGCACCCGGCTCGTGCAGTGAGAATTGCGCGCCCGGCCAGAGGTGCTTGTCGAGATCCTCCTTGTACTCAAATCCCTTCACCACCAGGAAAGCGAGGCCGAGAGCCGCGGTTAATGTCAGGCAAGCCACCACCAGCCGTCGAAGGTGCTGGCCGGCCGCTGCCGCCTGGGATGCAACCGCCATCGTGAGACTGCTCGTGAGAAGAATCGCGGTGTTGGTCGTGCCATACCAGATGTTGGTTTCTCGCCCCGCTGCCGCAAAGGCGTCCATATGTTCGATCCGGCACACCGTATAAGTCAGGATCAGCGCGCCGAAGAAAAGCATCTCGCTCGCCAGAAACACCCAGATGCCGAACTTGCCCGCTCCGCGCTGGCGCTCGAAATGCTCCCAGGGCTCTCTGAGCAGGCCGGTTACTTCGCTCATCGGACTTCTCCCGCGTTCTGGAGTTCGGGAGCGCCGGTGCCCGCCGATTGCCCTTCGGCGTGATAGTCATATGGTCCGCGATCGACGCGAGGCTGGCGGTCGAAGTTCTTTGGCGGCGGCGGGGATGATGTTGTCCATTCCAGTCCCGTCGCGTTCCAAGGATTGTTGCCGGCGCGAGCGCCGTAGAAAAGCGAATATGCCAAATAGCCGAGCGGCAGGAGGTATGCTGCCGCCAGCACCGCCGCACCGGCCGATGACATCACGTTGTAGACCTGAAACTCCGGTGGGTAGGTGTGATAACGGCGAGGCATGCCGAGGTAGCCGGCAACGAATTGCGGAAAAAACGTGAAGTTGAATCCGAAATACATCAGGAGGGCGGCAAACTTCGCCCACCATTCGGAATACAACTTGCCGGTGATCTTCGGCCACCAGAAGTGCAAGCCGCCGAAGAATGCCGATACCGATCCTCCGACCATGATGTAATGGAAATGCGCTACTACGAAATAAGTGTCGGTGACGTGGATGTCGACAGGGATCGACGCCAGGAACAGCCCAGACAGCCCGCCGGTCGTGAATAATCCGACGAAACCGAGCGCGTAAAGCATCGGTGCTTCGAAAGTGATCTGACCTCGGTAGAGCGAGGCCGTCCAGTTGAAAACCTTGATCGCCGAAGGCACGGCGATGATAAAGGACAGGAACGAAAAGATCAGGCTGGCGTAGGGGGACTGACCGGAGACAAACATGTGATGTCCCCACACGAAGAATCCGATCCCGGCAATCGCAATCATCGCATAGACCATGAAGTCGTAGCCGAATATCCGCCGACGCGCGAAGCAGGGAATAATTTCGGAAACCACGCCCATCGCGGGTAACACCATGATGTAGACGGCGGGATGCGAGTAGAACCAGAACAGGTGCTGGAACAGAATCGGATCGCCGCCATGGGCAGGATCGAAGATCGGCAGACCGAGCCAGCGCTCAGCCATCACCAGCATCAGTGAGATCGCCAACACCGGGGTTGCCAGCACCATCACGATCGACGTCGCGTATATTGCCCACACAAACAGAGGAAGCCGGAACCAGGTCATGCCCGGCGCGCGCAGCATGTGCGTGGTGGCGATGAAGTTCACGCCGGTAGCGATGCTTGCGAACCCCGCAATGAAAACCCCCGCCGCGGCGGCAAACACATGGCTGTTCGAAAACATCGTCGAATAGGGCGTATAGAACGTCCAGCCGGTATCAACGCCTCCGGCAAGGAGCGCATAGACTGTGAAAGCGCCTCCCGCGATAGTCAGGTACCAGCTTGTCAAATTGAGGCGCGGAAATGCCACGTCAGGCGCGCCGATCATCAGCGGCAGAAGAAAGTTGCCGAGTGTGTTCGGGATCGACGGCACCAGGAAGAACCACACCATCACGATGCCGTGGAACGAGAATAGCTTATTATAGGTATCCGAAGTGAACAGGCCCCCATCCGGCACGAACAGTTCAAGCCGTACTGCCGTGATGGCTGCGCCTCCCAAAAAGAAGAATATCGTAATGGTGACGGCGTACAGGATTGCGATTCGTTTGTGATCTGTCGTGGTCAGCCACGAGATGACCGAGGTGCCGTGCTGGAGGTAGTCAGGACGGGACGGCAGCGGCAGGTCGCCGGCCAGCAAAGCATCAGTCATTTTGCTGCTCCGTTACCGCTCCCGCCTTTTCCGATCCCAGCGAGCGCACGTACGCCGTCAGACTCTGGATTTCCCCATCATCGAGTAAACCGGCAAAGCTCGGCATGATTGGTTCGTAACCGGCGACGATGTCGCGCTTCGGCTGCAAGATTGAGTCCCGGATGTACTGGTCATCGGCTTTGACCTGACGGCCGTCCGAGAGCTGGACGGTTCGTCCATAGAGTCCGGTGAGTTTCGGCGCGTGCACGCTCGAGCTTTCGGCGTGACACCCCGAGCAGCCTTGGGCCACAAACAGCTTGGCGCCAACGTGTGCGAGGTCGTCGCCCTCCGGCTGTTTGGTCAGCCAATTGGCATAGTCTTCTTGCCGCATCACCACGATGCGGCCACGCATGGCCGAATGATTGGTGCCGCAATATTCAGCGCACAGCAGCGGGAATACGCCTGTTCTGGTGGCCTGAAACCAAATCGAGGTGTCTTGCCCCGGCAGTACATCTTGCTTGACGCGGAAAGCCGGAACGAAGAAGGAGTGAATGGCGTCCTGAGACGTCATCACCAGCCGGACCGGCTGATCGACGGGAACGTGCAGCGCATTTATCTCGCGCGCGCCATTGGAGTGTTGGGTCTTCCACATCCATTGCTTGGCGAGGACGTGCACTTCCAGCGCGTTCGCCGGCGCCGCGATACCCTTGATGTCGGCAGAAGACGCCCACCAGAATAAAAATCCGAACAGGAACAGGGTTGCCGAGGTCCAGCCGATCTCGAATTCACGGTTGACGATCTCGGGGAGCGGCCCACGCTTCGCATTGGATCCGCGCCGGTAACGGGCCGCAAAGATAATAAGAAGCGCGAACACCAGCAGCATGGTCGATCCGGACAGGATCAGCAGTCCGTAGAAAATTTGGTCTACCCGAACCGCATGCGTGGTGGCCTCGGGCAGGCTGAAGATCGCGTTCATACCGAAGCTCCGCGTCTTCGGTTCCGCCACAGCATCAAACCGATTGCCCCCGTGAGGATCATCACCGTCGATCCCCCGGCAATTCGGAGCAGCATCGCGATCTGTCGCGTGTAGATGCCATGGACCGCGTCGAAGCCGTAGCAGAGCAAGCTGATCCGGCCCGCGAGGCCGCCAATCTTGCCGTCACTCGCTTCGATCAATGCCAGTCGCAGATCGTTCGATTGCAAGGCGAGGCTCGACAGGGCGCGCGATACTCTCCCGTCGCCCGTCAGCGTGACGAAAGCCGCTGGATGCGCGATTGCGGCGTTCCCCTTGTCGCGTTGGAAGTGATAGCCAATTCCGGCTAACAGTGTGCGGATCGCTTCGCCGTTGCCGCTGAGCACGGATACACCGGGGCCGCCGACTTGGCCTGTCGCAAAACGCCCTGCGTCCTCGAGGCTATCGCGCGAATCGATCCCGAACACCACGACGCTATAGTCGCGACCGGCCTTAAGCCCGGTCTGGCGCAAGGCATTCGCTGTGATCGATAGCGCCGGTCCGCAGATCTGGGAACAGGTGAAATCGGCCGGCAGAAGCAATGTGGGACGTCCGCCAATTGCATGGCCAAGCGTCACGTCGCGGCCGTCAAGATCCTTCAAAACGAGGGACATCGGCACGCGCGCCCCGGGCGGCGGCGACAGCGCGACTTCTCCGATCTGCGCTTCAGTCAGTCCAGCGCAGGCCGCCGCCGGCCAAAGCGCAAGCACCAGAATGAACAGCGCGCGTTTCACGGGCGAACTCCCTCCGGCTTGGCAGGGTCCGACGGGGTCGTCGAGGGCTCGAGCGCGTCATAGGCGTGATCGCCCTTTGCCGCGACGATCCGCATGGCCTCGTCAATCGGAATTCGCGCGAGACCTTTGGAGCGATCGATCCACGCATAGCCCGACAGCCCGGTGCGCTGCTCGAACTCGACCCGCGCGAGGTCCTCCTTCGGGCTGGTCTGAAGCGCCGGCTTTGGAAAATCGTGTTGGGTCGGCTGCCTGAGGGCGGTTGGCGCGCCGACTTTGAGATAGAAAAAGAGAGCAATCATCGCCACTGCGACCAGGCTCAAGAACCCCGCCACTGAGAGAATTACGGTTCCGGTCGCCACGTCAGGCGGCTGCGGAATCGCCCGGCTACCCATTTCCTCATTCGGCATGGCTTGCCTCCAGGACGCGCTGCAGTGCCGATCCAATCAGAAGCGAGGCGAGCACCAGAATCGCGAGCACCGCGCAAGCGACCGCGACGATGGCGCCTTGAGCCTCGAACGCCGGCACGAGCAGCCAGGCGATATGCAGCGTCGTGCCGAACAGGATGAGCGATCCTGCTATCCGCAGTCCGCGCTGACTGTCGCGGATCGACTTGATCAGCAGCATGCTGAATGGCAAAACAGCGCCGAACAGGATCGCGACAATGAGAACGGCGACCCAACCGGAATCCGCTCGCTTGATAAACCAAGCTGATTTGTCCGGCAGATCGCCGTACCAGGCGACGATGAACGTCATCAGCTCGAGATAGACGACACCGAGCAGGGTTGCGATCAACAGCCCTCCCAGATCTCCCGCCACTTTGCCGTCGATCGTTGGCCCGCTGATAAGGACCGCAAACGCCAATGCGGCGAGCAGTTGCTGAACCGCGATCATCGCGGCGAACGCGGTCGCCACGTAGTGCGGTTCGAGCGAGAGATACCAGTCGACCGCGACGAGGCTGATCGTCAAACCGAAAAAAGCCAATCCCAGTCCAGCCAACAGTTGGGTACCGGGACCCGCGGCGAAGATGACCGCCAGCAACGACCAGCCAGCGAGCGCCATCGAGGCGCGGATCACAAACGCAACTTCGTTGAGATACCACCGCCCGACATCGGTGGGGATGGTCGACGGATCAGCCGCCCACGGATAGACATCTCGAAGCCCGAGCAGCACGGGCAGCAATGCAAGCGCAACCAGTGGTGTCAGCATCGCGGCGGGACGCAGCACCGGTGCCACGGCTTGTCCCCATTCTCCGCCCGTCAACCGATGAATCAGCAGCAGGGTCATGCTGCCGATCGGAATGCAGCTCCAGACGGCAAATGCAGCCAACCAGCCGCGCAGCAGGAGCCTGATCGGCATCAACAATCCCAAAACCGGCAACAGTGCTTCCGCTAGGATGAGTACCGCCAAACCAATCAGCAGCGGCGGATGCGCTATTCTCGTCGCTGCGAGCCTTGCGACCGCGGTTCTCATGGCAGCTTGCCCCCCAACTCGGGAACGTCGGCGACTTTGGCGTTCTGCGACTCCTGCAACGCGCGGATGTAAGCCACGATCGCCCAGCGATCGCGCGGCTCTACGCGCGCCGCATACGAGTACATGATCCCGTAGCCGTTGGTGATGACGTCGAAGAAGTGCTGTGCTGGTGCAGCCCGCAGCCGCGGGATGTGATAGGAGGGCGGTGCCGGGAAACCGCGGTGCACGATCATGCCGTCTCCCTTTCCGGACAGCCCGTGACAGGGAGAGCAAAAGATATCGTACCGCTCACGGCCGCGCACCAGCAGCTGCGGATCGGCTCGCGGAGGTTTGGTGGACTCGATCGCGCGAGCCAGATCGCCTTGCGCCACAACACCGACCGGCAAGGGCTGCGCTTCGGTGCCGTCCCCAAACAGGGCGGCGGCCGAATAGGTGCTATAGCGATTTTGCTTCGTCATCGAGTGGTCGCATCCGCCCAGCACCAGAGCGGCCGCAAGAAAAAGCGGAATGCGGTTCGTCATGGCTGGCGAACCTCCGTTACGACCACGGCGCCCGAGCGCTCCAAGACCTCGCGCAGGTGGCGTGCCGCATGGTCGTTTTGTTCGGCCGACGCCAGAAGAAAAAAGCGATCCTGCGTCGCCCGCTCGAAGCCGGGAACTTCGAACAGCGAATGATGCAGGCGCGGCAAGCCACACGACCACAGGAAGGCAATGGCGCCGCAAAGGGCCGCGGCGAACACGCCGACCTCGAAGGGGACCAGCAGGAACACTTGCCATGAGTTGAGCGGGCGTCCGCCAGCGTTCAGCGGATAATCGATGACGGCGCTATACCATTGCAAGCCGAAGGCGAGCGCGGCAACGATCAGGCCACCGACCAGCATGGCAAAACGAATGCCAGAAGGAGCGACTGCAAGTTGCTCGTCAAGCCCGTGGACCGGGTAGGGCGTGAATGCATCGAGCGGCAGGTGCCGAGCTTCCTTCACCCGCCTCAGCGCCTGCCGAAGCGTTTCAGGATCGCGAAATTCCGCGACAAGAGGGCCGCTCATGCTGCGCGTTCCTGATGTGCAAGCTCACGCATATCGAACATCGATACCGCGGGCACCAGCCGAACAAAAACCAGGAATAGAAATGCAAAAAAGCCGAGCGGCGCGATCAGGAATGACCAGTCCCAGAAAGTGAAGTGGAATGACCGCCATAGCGTCGGCATGTAATCGTGCGACAGCGTATTCCAGATGATCAGGATCCGCTCCAGCCACATCCCGATGTTGATTGCGATCGCAATCGCGAACAGCGCCGGCAGCGATCGCCGCACGCGTGGGAACCACAGCGTCTGCGGAAGCACGACATTGCAGGCTAGCAAGGCCCAGAACAGCGGCGCATAGGTACCCGTGAATTCGAAAGCGACGAGGCTGCGATCGCTTTGCTTTCCGCCGTACCATCCCATGAACCATTCGGTTGCGTAGGAGTAGCCCATGACGATCGAGGCCATCAGCAGGATTCTGCCCATCACCTCAAAATGCTTGCGGGTGATGATTGCCTGCAAATTGAGGCCCCAGCGAAAGCCGAGAGCGAGTACGATCACCATTGCAAAGCCGGAGTACATCGCGCCCACAACGAAATAGGGTGGGAAGATGCTTTCCTGCCATCCCGGCATCAAGCTCGCGGCGAAGTCGAGCCCGACGATCGAGTGCACCGAACAGACCAGGGGAACGCCGAGCGCGGCCATCGTGGTGTGCCAAGTCTTCAGCCTTCGCCAATGCACAGCCGAACCGCGCCATCCCAGCGCAAACGCGCCATACAGGAATTGACCAGCGCGCGTGGTCGTTCGATCCCGCATGGTCGCCAAATCCGGGATCAAACTGACGTACCAGAACAGAATCGAAAACAGCAGATAACTCACGATTGCCCAGAAATCCCAAACCAGCGCGCTGCGCCATTGCGGCCAAAGCGCCATCGTGTTTGGGTAGGGCGCGAGCCAGTAGACATAAAGCGGCCTACCAACATGCACGATCGGCATGATTCCGGCGATGGTGACAGCGAACAGCGTCATCGCTTCGGCAAAGCGATTGATAGATCCGCGCCACTTCTGCCTGGTCAGTAGCAGCATCGCCGAGATCAGCGTGCCGGCGTTGCCAATGCCGATCCACCAGACGTAGTTCGCAATGGCAACGCCCCACACCACGGTGGAGTTGACGCCCCAGATTCCAATGCCCTTGTAGAACAGCCAACCGATCGATCCTGCGAACCACAACACAAACAACAGGCTTACAAGCATGCATATCCACCACGCTGCTCCGGCGCGTGCAAACAATGGTTCGGCTACCGCTTGCGTGATCTCGAGGTCACTCGCACGCGATGCTGCGATCCAGCGATGGCGCGACGGCGAGGCTTGCTCGAGTACCACCGTCATGTCCCGTCCTCACGGAAGCTCGGCGCGGGATTGCGAACATCCGCCAAATAGGTGGTACGCGGGCGGGTGCCGAGATGGCCGAGCAGTTCGTAGTGATGGGGCTCGCGTTTCAGCCGGCCGACCGCAGAATCTTTCTGCTGAAGATCGCCAAACGTGATCGCGTTAGTGGGGCAGGCGCTCTGGCACGCCGTCTTGACTTCATCGAGCCCGATCGGGCGGCCCTCGCGCTCCGCGGCGCGGCGAGCAGCGCTGATGCGTTGAACGCAATAGGTGCACTTCTCCATGACGCCGCGCGCGCGTACCGTTACCTCGGGATTTTTTTGCCCGCGATAGGATTCAAGGCCGAGATTGGCGTATTCCTCGCCGTTGCTGTATCCGAAGAAGTTGAAGCGACGCACTTTGTACGGGCAGTTCGCTTCGCAGAAGCGAGTGCCGATGCATCGGTTGTAGACCTGCACGTTGAGGCCTTCGCCATCGTGCACGGAGGCCGCAACCGGACAGACAGGCTCACATGGCGCGTGCTCGCAATGCATGCAGGGCACCGGCTGGAAACCGAGTTTCGGGTCAGTGGACGAGCCATGGTCGTACACGTCCACCCGGAGCCAATGCATGTCGCGTCCGCGTGCCACCTCCTCCGGACCGACGACCGGCACGTTGTTTTCCGCCTGACAAGCGACCACGCAGCCGTTGCAGCCAATGCATGCGGACGCGTCGATCACCATGGCCCAGGAGTGACCGCCCTCCGGGCGGGCGCGCTCCGGCATCAGGCTGGGTTTCGGTCCGCCCGTCGAACCGTTTTGCAGCGCCCCGAGTTGCGCCAACTTATGCAGAGGATACAGGTCGCCCATGTGGTCTGCGTTGCGAACGACATTCTGGGTGGTCAGGATCTCTTCGCGTTTGGCAGTTTTGGCTATCGCCACTTCGGGAATGATCCAGAGAGCCTGGGTCGTGCGGAGCGCGTAGGCATTGACGCCGACGCCGTTTCCGATTGCGCCTGCCTTGCTACGGCCGAAACCGAGCGTCAGGCTCAAGACACCATCGGCCACGCCGGGCTCGACGACGACCGGGGCTTCGATCATTCGGTTAGCCGCAGAAATTGCAAGGACGTCTCCAGAGGAGACAGCTAGACGTGAGGCTTGCTGCGGATTGAGCGCTAGCGCATTGCCCCATACCTGCTTCGTCAGCGGTTTTGGACATTCCTGCAGCCACGCGTTGTTGGCAAATCTGCCGTCCCACACGCAAGGATCAGGACGCAGAACGAGTGTAAGTTCGCTGCCGGACGTCGCCGCCGGCGAAAGTTGCGGCAGCTTGGGTGCTCCAACGGATGCCGCCACGCCGGCGCTGCCGCCAATCACCCCATCGTGCAAAGCACGCGTCCACCATTCCTCGAATTCGCCGGGCGCCTGTGACCGCCACGTTTCGCGGACGAGGTCGTAAGGCGACGCATCTGGTCGCCCGATCAGTAGCGCGAGCAACTCGTGTTCGGTCCAGCTCCGGAAAAGCGGCCGGATCAACGGCTGCACCAGACTTGCCGTGCCATCGCTCGATCGCAAGTCCGACCATGCTTCAAGTTCGTGCGTCTGCGGAACATGCCATTGTGAAAGCGCGGCGGTCTCGTCGGCATAGTGTCCGAGGTGCAGCCGGAACGCAGCCTTTGCCGAACGGCTGGCATAATCCAGATCAGCAGGCGCGTCGTAGCGAGGGTTCATGCCGACCACCACCAACTGATCGACCGTGCCGGCATCCAGGGCGCGCGCGAGATCGGAAAGGGTGCCGGGCAGCCGCCCACCTGCGGTCTTGCTGATTTCGAGCAGCTCGATGGGCGCCTGCAATCGAGCGTTGATCCAGTGCACTAGCGCGTGCGCCTCGGCGGACAGCGCGCCTCCTGCCAGCACAATGCCGCGGCCATGGTTGGCTGAGAGATCGGCCGCCGCTTGCTTTGCGAGCCGCATCGCGTTGTCCGGCAATTCCGGCTGGCGGACGCCTGCGCCCATCGCATGAGCAATCGCAATGGCGAACTCGGGGATCAGCCGAGGATGGAGGGCGATCCGATGATCTGCCTTGGCGCCGGTGAGTGTCGGCGCAGCCTCGACGCTGTAGATGCGTGAGAACTGGTCAGCATAAATTTTGCGTAGGGACGCAAAGCCATGCGCGTTACGCAACTGGTCGGGACCATGGCCGAGCGGGTCCGCGTCGAGATTGACGAGGATACGAGCCTGTTCGAGCCTTGGAACGATGCTCAGAGGCCTTCCGAAGGCGAGCTCTGCGCCGGCTTGCTCGGTGTTCGCCTCCACGGGTTCATAGGCATGCCATGTGGCGGTCGGAAACGTTTGCAGCAGATCGTCGATCTGTCGCAACAGCGTCGGTGAGTTTACGCGGCCGGTCAGCAGCCGAAAGCCTTCGCCTTTACGCTGCAACATCCGTTGATGCTGTGCCTGGACGGCTTGGCGCAAAGCGTCAGGCGAGGCGATAGCGCCGTCGTGTAGGATGGTGCGCGAACGGTCTGGATCATAAAGCGACAAAACCGCTGCTTCGGCAAAGACGTCCGTCGCGCCAAGACTTGCCGGATGCCGCGGATTACCCTCGACCTTAATAGGTCGGCCATCGATCGAGGTGACGATGACGCCGCGGCCAAAGCCCGAAAGCGAAAGCGTTGTCGCGAATTTCAGGGCTTCGCCGGGGACGAGGCGTTCGGGCTGACTCACATAAGGGATGATCTCTTCGGTCGGCTTGGTGCAGGCCGCAAGGCTGGTCGTAACTCCGGCAGCGAGCAGTCTTAGCGCCTGACGCCGGTTCAGCCCACCTGGACCTCGCTCGAAAGATCGCGAGCCTTTGACGGGAAGTTCGCTCAGCGGTGACATATCGAGCAATCCGTCAGGTGATCGGTCCGAATGTGATAGGACTCGACGAGTTTGCGTCCCTGCTCTTCGTCGTTGACCAGCGGTTTCGCGCCGGGATCGAACACGGCTTCGCGCGGACCAATCCCCTTGGCCGGATCACGATGGCAATCGAGGCACCATTGCATCGTCAGAGGCGCGGCCTGCCGCGTCAATTTCATCTGATCGATCGGCCCATGGCATGTCGTGCAAGCGACGCCTTTGGCGACATGTATCGAATGATCGAAATAGACGTAATCCGGCAGTTGGTTCACGCGCTGCCAGTGAATGGGTTTGTTTTCGGCGAGACTGGCGCGCACCGGCTCCAGCATCTCGGCATTCGTCCAGATCTGCGAATGGCAAGTCATGCAGGTTTCTGTCGGCGGCAATCCTGCGAACCGCGCCTTTTCGACAGACGTGTGGCAGTACCGGCAATCCAGCCCGAGCCCGCCGACATGGTGTTCGTGACTGAAGGGCACCGGCTGATTGCGGGTCACGTTCTGAACCGTGATGTAAGGCGAGCCGACAATCTGATACGCAAGTCCGACCGCTAACACCGGCACCACTCCGAGACATGCCAGCACCAGCTTGGCAACGGTGTTGGCTCCGGGACGGAAGATCTGCATGCATCCGTCTTCTGAAAAGCGTCAATCCTCAGAGCGCGTATTCCGGGGATTACGCGCGGATCCTGACCTGGACCGATTTTGCGGCGGGCGTTTTCGATTGTTCATCGTGGTGCGACAGGGCGATCAACGGATTCATTTCAGGGTAATATGACGATCCGATTGCGGAGAAGGCTTCTTCCCATTCGCAACGCACGTAATGATCGCTCGTGGGATCATAACGCAACGGTTGGGTCAGGCGGCCCTGCTGCTCCAGATCATAGTCGCTCCAGTTGCGCAGCTCGCTTACGTGGTTGGCGAAAAAATTCGGAGTGCAACGGCGCGTCGTCAACTCCCAAAGCGTGGCCTTGGCGCCGTTTTCGCAAAACTCAAAGGCGTGATAATCGGCCGGCTTCGCCCACGAGCAGGAGACGCACATGAAACCTTTCCGCTTGTTCTGGCGTCTCAGCGTCTCGAGGGCTGCGGGTGTATCCCATTCCTTTCCGAAAATTCTTGCGATCGCCTTGAGCGATCCCCAACCGCCGGACGGTCCGTCATATTCAGCTGTCTTTTGCGCTTTGCGATCAACTGTGGCGTCGGTCTCGGACATGCTTTTTCCCGCAATGCACCGCCAGCCGGTTTGCGGACTGCTAACGGGAGACGGACATCGGGGTTCCATTTGCGAAGAAAATTAGCAATGCATCGGCTCGGGCTGGAAAGGCGATGATCTGTTCGTCCGCCCCGGATTCATTCGTCGCACATGGTATGTGAATGTGCGCAGCGCATGGGCAGATATCACCGACTTTCACCCGCTCGGAGCTTCCACGTCCTTTTCGTCGGGATCGGGCATTACTCCACTTCCCGGCGTTTTCTCCGAATCCGTGAGTTCCGGCTTGGCATGGGCACCGGCCGGCGGCAGCTTCGTGTCAGGCTTTGGCCGGCGCTTTGGTTTGGGGTTTTTCGGGTCATTGCGCATGTGGCTCAACACCGCCATTTGAACCGGGTTCCTCGGCTCAACGCGGCACTCGGGTCAAACGATTTCGCGATCCGTTTCGCTTCGGCTGTGTTTAGCCAACGACCGCCGCTTTGAAAGAGTGTTCAATGCCCATCCATATCTGCGCTACGTGCGGCACCTCGTTTCCGGATACATCCTCACCGCCCCGCGCTTGTCCGATCTGCGAGGACGAGCGTCAGTACGTGCCGGCTGCAGGACAGCTTTGGACCACTCCGGAAAAGCTAGCCAGCAGCCACGTCAATGGGTGGAGGCAATTGGAAACAGACCTGTTCGAGATTCACACTCATCCACGGTTCGCGATCGGCCAGCGCGCACTTCTGTTGCGGACCCCCCGGAAGAATATCCTTTGGGACTGCATTACCTTGCTCGACGATGCGACCGTGGCATTGATTCTGGAACTTGGTGGCCTTCATGGAATCGCGATTTCGCACCCCCATTATTATACGTGCATGCAGGATTGGGCGCGCCGCTTTGATTGTCCGGTCTATCTTCATGCCGCCGATTCACAATGGATCATGCGTCCAGATCCGTCGCTGCAACTTTGGCAGGGCGAGACGCTGGAGATCGCGCAGAGTGTTACCTTGCTCAGGCTTGGAGGCCACTTTCCTGGTGGCGCCGTGCTTCACTGGGCCAACGGCGCGGATGGGCGCGGTGCAATCTTGAGTGGCGACATCGTACAGGTAGCGCCGGATGTCAGCTGGGTGTCGTTTCTTTGGAGCTACCCAAACATGATGCCGCTTTCAGCGAATACCGTGCGTCGCATCGCCGACACACTGGCATCCCGGAAGTTCGATCGAGTTTACGGTGCATTTCCAGGGCGCCAGGTCATGAGCAATGCCGCATCCGCGGTTGAAAAGTCGGCCGAACGCTACATTGAGCTTCTTAGCCAGGATAAAGCCTGACGCTTCCATCGGCTTCGTTTGAGTTGCGAAGGACGCGGAACCACCCACGACATCGCGGGTTGGTTGTTTCATCGCCGAGACGGACGATTTGGAGATGTACAAATACGTTCGCACGATATTTTTGACCTTGGTTGCCGTCGTCGTGGTTGCGGCGGCATTTGCGATCTACGGCGAAAACGCCGGTCCGCAATTGGTAAGCAATGATCAACCGGCGGCTGGGTCTTCCGGCATGGCACGCCCGCACCCGCCGCTCGATCGCGCTCCCGGGGAGCCTTTGAAGACGCCATTGTGAGTGTGACTTACCGCGATCTTGAGGGCCGCAACCCGAATTCACTGCACAAACGATTGGTAGCCGCGACGATGTCCGGTCGATCGATGACCTCGAGCAATTCAGTGATCGCCTGCTCCGCATCGTAGGGACCACGTTCGATGTGCTCGGACAGCAGGGATTGAGCATCGCGCATGGCGCGGACGATCAGTTCTTCGTCGGTTATGCCGACCAGTCCCGCGATTTTCATTCTGGACCTCCGCAACCGCTTCGTATGTGAGACGCACCGCTCTCAATCGAGACGGGGCTCGAATGGTTCCACTCGCCCCTACCGAGGCGCGGACGTCGGCTGCCGTACGGCGGACCGTCCCGCGGCAAGCACCGGAGAGCGCCCAACGATGATACGGCGGGACTCGCGTCCTTGCTTTTTTTCGCTACAGTTGTGGCCTTGGCATGGGGCGTACGGGCATGCTGACTGCCCAGCGGCAATCGATCAGGCTGTTGCAAAGCGTTCTGGTGGCCGCAGTTGCGGTTCCGGCGCTGCTCTTTTGCTTCGCCGCCTGGCAGAGCTACAAGAACAACGAAATCGTGGCGGAGGACCAGATCGAACGGTCGCGTGATATACTGAACGAGCACGCGTTGAAGGTCTTCGAGGCGGTCGAGCGCAGCATAGCCGAAATCAACGAAATCATCCGCGACATGTCGGATGTCGAGATTTCCGCAAACCAGGAAAAGTTGCACCATCGCCTGGAGCGGATGGTCAACAGTTCGACCGAGGTTAAATCGTTCTGGATTTTTGACCGTGTTGGCCGTGCGCTGGTCAACAGTCTCACCTATCCTGCGCCCAGCGTCGATTTTTCTGACCGCGACTACTTTAAAGCCCATGTTGAGCACGATGTCGGCACGTTCATCGGGACGGTGTTGCGGCCTCGGGCGCCGTACAGCGGTGCTCCGTTCTTTGGCATCAGCCGGCGCAGAATAAGCGCCGATGGAAGCTTCACCGGAATCATTCAGGTGTCGGTGCTGCCGGAATATTTCGAGGGATTTTATGCGAAGATCGGCAGGCCGGGCAGCTATTTCTCTCTCATCCGAGCTGACGGACTGATTCTCGCGCGATATCCGGCCTTGGACGGAGAGGTGCGGCTACCGCCGCATGGAGGGCTGATGAAGGCGTTCGGCGCCCATCCCCTCGAGGGGGCACTCACGGTCACTTCCCTGATCGATGGCGTGAGGCGTCGTGTCAGCTACCTCAAGCTGCCGGAACTTCCGGTGTACGTCTTATCGGGCCTTGAAACAGCGGCCATCCGCGGTGAATGGTTGTCACAAATGGGCCGGCACCTGATCTTCGGGATCCCTGCTACCGGCGCACTCATCATCGTTGTCGCGCTCGCGCTTCGCCGCACCAGAACACTTTATGAAGAAGCGAAGCGTCGACAGATGGCGGAGGGGGCGCTGAAGCAGGCGCAACGGCTGGAAGCGCTGGGCCAACTGACCGGTGGCGTTGCGCACGATTTCAATAACCTCCTGATGGTCGTGGGAGGATCGGCGCAAAAGATCAAGCGCACAAACAAGGATCCGAAGCAGTTGGCGCCGTTGCAAATGATCGAGTCCGCCGTTCAAAAAGGCGAACGCCTGACTCGCAAATTGTTGGCGTTCTCTCGCCGGCAAAGCTTGTCGCCCGAAGTAGTTGATCTCCCCGAATCCGTGATGAAGCTTCGCGGCGTGCTGGAGCAATCTATCCAGGCTGACATCGCCCTCGAGATACGCGCCCCTTCTAAGGAAATCGCGGTAGAGGTCGATCCCGATGAACTCGAAATTGCACTGTTGAACCTTACCATGAACGCAAAGGACGCCATGCCCGATGGGGGTCGGATCACGATCACGATCGGCACGCGCGCGTTCGCGGCAAAGGCAGGGCGCGGCGACTCGGCTGACGAGACGGCCTTCATCGAGTTTTCCGACAATGGCATCGGCATACCCGATAGCATTCGCGAGAGGATCTTCGAGCCGTTCTTCACGACGAAACCCGTTGACAAAGGAACGGGCCTGGGATTGAGCCAGGTCTACGGGTTTGTTCAGCAATCAAATGGCAGCATAAGCGCCTCCAACACACCGGGAGGCGGCGCGACATTCACGATACTGCTGCCGATCAGCCCAGTCCCAGCCGCGCCGAGATCTGCGCCCCTGGTTGAGAGCGCTTCCAAGACCTTTGGCAGCGCCACGGTGTTGCTGGTTGAGGACCATCCCGACGTCTCAGCCGTCGCAGCCGACTACCTCGAACAATATGGCTGCAAAGTCCTGTTGGCCAATTCGGGCGAAGCGGCAATCGAAGCCTTGAACAAGAGACGCGATATCAACGTTGTTCTGTCCGACATCGTTATGCCCGGCATGAGCGGGCTGGAACTGGGTCGGCTCGTACGCGAATATCATCCTGAAATTGGCGTCATCCTCGCGTCCGGCTACAGTGATAAGGCCACCGTGGCCACCGAAGAGGGCTTTACGATTATTCGCAAGCCATATTCGCCTGATGCTCTCCAGAGGGCGATCGCCGCCATGCTCGGCGAGAGAAAGCTCGGAACCGCCTCGTAACGCGATGTTCGGCGACGGGATGCCACGCAAACCGATCACCTGCTGACGGGACTCAACGGCGATGGCATGCAGAACAGTGATATCGAGGCGGTGCTGCGCGTCAGTCCCTAAGCGTTCTCAGCGAGTAAGCTGACCGGCTTCTGGTTGCGTACTAACCCATATTGAACCGGCCGCATTCCAGCCGCGGACGGATCGACAGTTTAGTCGCAAAGGCTTGGTAAATCCGGCATTATCCTTATGTAGCAGGTCTCGAGGGCGCGCGTTTTGCCGGCGTAGCGTCGTAGTTTTACCAAAGTCTGATATATGCCAAGGTTGAGTGGCTACCTCTTTGGCGTTCGGACGCCTGTCGGTGCACACAAGGCGGCTCGGCCGGCACCCAGCAAAGTGACTTGATGATCCTCTGGCTTATTTTCGGCGTGATGACGCTTGCGGCGGTGTTCGCCGTATGCTGGCCGCTCGCAAGCCGTCGAAAGTACGTCAGTACCGGAACCGATATCGAGGTCTATCGCGATCAGCTGGACGAGATCGGTCGCGACGAAGCCGCGGGCCTGATCGGCAGCGTGGAGGCCGAGGCAGCGCGGGTCGAGGTGTCGCGCCGTCTGATTGCCGCGGCGGAAACCGCGAAATCCGAAAGCGCCGCACCAACACCGGGTGGCGCCGGAAGCTATCGTTGGGCAACGCTCATGGCTGCGGTCCTGGTGCTCCCGCTGGGCGCAAGCATTATCTATCTATCCCTCGGATCGCCTAACTTCGTTCCGGTTACGATGAGCACGGCGAGGGACGCTTCAGCGCTTCCTGCCGGTATCGAAAAAACCGTTGCGGAAGTCGAGGCCTATCTTAAGAACAATCCCGCGAACGGGCGTGGCTGGGAGGTGCTGGCGCCTGTGTACCTTCGTCTTGGACGCTTCGACGACGCCGTCGAGGCGCGTCGCAAAGCGCTTGAGCTATTAGGCCCGACCGCCGCGCGGCTCGGCGATCTTGGCGAGGCAATCGTGATGGCTTCGAACGGCGCGGTAACCCCTGAGGCAAAGAGTCTGTTCGAGCGGGCCGGAGCCACCGACCCTGACGACGTGATGGCAGAATACTATCTTGGGCTGAGCGCCAAACAGGAGGGTCGCCGGGACGAAGCGTTGAAGCGGTGGACGGCGCTGGTCTCCAAAGCGCGCGAGGGCGCTCCCTGGCTGCCGCTTGTGAAGAATGCGCTGGCGCGGATCGATGAGAAAGCCCCGACATTCGTCCTGCCACCCTCAAGCGCCGGGATCGCTCCACCTGCTTCAGACGTCGCCGGCCCCGCCGGAGCGAAGGCGCCGTCCTTGACGATAGCGCCGCCGGGACCGAATGCCAGCCAGGTTGCCGCGGCATCGCAGATGTCGCCGACTGAGCGCAACGAGATGATCGAAGGTATGGTGAGCCGTCTCGCCCAACGCATGGCTGAGAACGGCTCCGATGTCGACGGATGGCTTCGCCTGATCAGGGCGTATTCGGTGCTCGGCGAGCGCGACAAGGCGCTGGGCGCCGCCGCCAGCGCCCGCGCCGCTCTTGCCGGCAACAGTGATAATCTCCGGCGAATCGGCGAGCTGGCCAAAGAGCTTGGACTGGAAGGTTGATGACGCGGAAGCAGCGGCGATTGATTCTGATCGGCTCAAGTCTCGGCGTGCTCGCGATCGCGGTTGCCCTGGTGCTTGGTTCTCTGCGCGAGTCGATCGTGTTTTTCAACTCGCCGACCGACATCGCCGAAACCAAGACAGCTCCCGGCAAACGCGTTCGTCTCGGCGGCCTGGTGAAGACGGGCAGCCTGGAGCGCGGCGACAATTTGCAGATTCACTTCAAGGTGACCGACGGGAACAAGGACATTCCCGTCGACTACCGTGGTATCGTCCCGGACCTATTTCGCGAGGGCCAGGGCGTCGTTGCCGAGGGTCATATCGAGCCGGGCGGCACATTTATCGCCGACACCGTATTGGCCAAGCATGATGAAAATTACATGCCGCGCGAAGTCGTCGAAACCCTGAAGAAACAGGGGCACTGGCAGGAGACGGCCGCGCCCAATCGAGCGCGGCTCCTGCAAAGCGCTAAGTAACGGAGTATCAGCGCCCATGATCCCCGAACTCGGCCACTACGCGCTTGTGCTGGCGCTAGCTCTGGCGCTCATCCAGTCCTGGTCGCCTGCCATGGGCGCGCGCAAGGGTGATCTGGTGCTCATGAAGCTCGCGGATTCGACGGCGTTGGCGCAATTTGCCTTCGTCGCAGTAGCGTTTGCAGCGCTGACCTACTGCTATGTGACTTCGGATTTCTCGGTCGCGAATGTGTACGAGAATTCACACTCTCAAATGCCGCTGATCTACAAATTCACCAGCGTCTGGGGCAACCATGAAGGCTCCATGCTGCTGTGGGTATTGATCCTGGCGTTGTTCGGAGCTCTCGTTGCATGCTTCGGCGTCAACCTGCCGGCAACCCTCAAGGCAAATGTGTTGGCGGTGCAGTCCTGGGTCGCTTCGGCGTTCTATCTTTTTATCCTTTTGACCTCGAATCCGTTCCGTCGGCTTGCCGAGCTGCCGGTCGAGGGACGCGATCTCAATCCGATCCTGCAGGATTTCGGTCTCGCGGTGCACCCGCCGATGCTCTATCTCGGCTATGTCGGTTTCTCGATGGCCTTCTCGTTTGCTGTCGCGGCGCTGATCGAAGGCCGCATTGACGCAGCATGGGCGCGTTGGGTGCGGCCATGGACACTGCTCGCGTGGATTTGTCTGACGCTCGGAATCGCGATGGGCTCGTACTGGGCCTATTACGAACTCGGCTGGGGCGGTTGGTGGTTCTGGGACCCCGTCGAGAACGCTTCACTGATGCCCTGGCTCGCCGGTACCGCGCTGTTGCATTCAGCCGTGGTGATGGAGAAGCGAAATTCGCTCAGGGTGTGGACCATCCTGCTTGCGATACTCACCTTCTCGCTTTCCCTGATCGGCACCTTCCTGGTTCGGTCGGGAGTGCTGACCTCGGTCCATACCTTTTCGAACGATCCCGCGCGCGGCCTGTTCATCCTGGTAATCCTGATGGTGTTCATCGGCGGCAGCCTTGCGCTGTTTGCCTGGCGTGCGCCGCTGCTCAAGCAGGGTGGCCTGTTCGCACCGATCTCGCGGGAGAGCGCACTGGTATTCAACAACCTGTTTCTTGCAACTGCTTGCGCGACGGTGTTTGTCGGCACGTTATACCCGCTGGTGCTCGAGGCACTCACAGGCGACAAGATTTCGGTCGGCCCGCCTTTCTTCAATCTCACTTTTGGACCGCTGTTCGTGCCGTTACTGGTGGCGGTGCCGTTTGGACCGTTGATGGCATGGAAACGCGGCGATCTTTATGGAGTAGCCCAACGCTTGCTCGCGGCATGCGCGGTTGCGATGGTTGGCCTTGCCACGACCTTCGCGTTCGAAGGCACTGAAGCCGTATTGGCCCCGTTCGGGATTGGTCTGGCTTTTTTCGTGATGGCTGGTGCCATCACCGATATCGTTGAACGCATCGACCTGCGCAGCTTTTCAATTGAAACCATCGGCAGGCGTGCAGCCGGACTGCCGCGCTCGGCGTGGGGAACGACGGTGGCGCATTTTGCGCTTGGCATGACCCTGCTCGGAATTGTTTGCGGGACGACCTGGAGCAGCGAGCGCATCGTCGCGCTCAAGCCAGCGCAGACGGTTTCTCTCAGCAGTTATGATTTGAGTTTCGATGGCATGGTGACCAAGGATGGCTCAAACTACCGCGAGACCGCCGCGCACTTCACGGTTCGAACAGGGGGCACTGTGATCGGCGTGATGGAGCCGTCAAAACGGGTCTTTCCATCCCGTGATGGCATGTCGACCACCGAGGCCGCGTTGCTGACACGAGGAGTGAGTCAGCTTTACTTGTCGCTCGGAGACAGTAATGCCGACGGCTCGATCGCGCTGCGACTCTATTACAAACCCTTTGTGCTGCTGATCTGGCTCGGAGCTGTGGTAATGGCGCTCGGCGGCGCTCTGTCATTATCCGACCGCAGGCTGCGGATCGGCGCCCCCAGGCCGGCGGCCCGGGTGATGCCGCAGCCCGCGGAATGATTCCACCTACGGCGACCGAGTGGGCTGCGTTTAAGGATATCGAATGGTCTGGTGCGTTCGGTTGGTTGTAGTGGTGCTGGTGCTTGTTGGCGCAAATCCGCTGCATGCCGTTCAGGTCGACGAGATTCTCCCGGATCCGGTGCTGGAGGCGCGTGCCCGAGAGATTTCTCACGAGCTGCGTTGCATGGTGTGCCAGAATCAATCCATCGACGACTCAGAGGCGCCACTGGCGCGCGATCTGCGTCTGCTGGTGCGCGAGAGGCTTAAGTCTGGTGACAGCGACAACCAGGTGCTCGATTACATGGTGGCGCGCTATGGTGAGTTCGTGCTGCTGAAGCCGAGGCTGAGCTGGCACACGGCGATCTTATGGGGAGCGCCGCTGGCGATCTTGCTTGCCGGGCTTTTTGCGATCGGCTTTTCGGTTCTGCGCCGCCCGGCGGGATCGCCGCTGGCCGAGCCCGCAGCGCTCAGCGAGGCCGAACGGCAGAAGCTGAGCGCGATCGCGCCCCCGGATGCCGGTAATGAGCAGCGGTTCACTGCTCGCGAAACGTAATTTCACCTCGACCGTATCTGGTTGATTATTCCAGAACCCGATTGTGCCGCGCCCATGAGCATGTCCGACGGTAGCGATATCTTCTATGGCAGGATCCCCGTCTTTCGCGGCTTCGCCAGACTGATGGACCCAAGCCTCTATTCGCCACTACCCGATGATTGGAGCATCGGCATCGCCGATATCGTGGAATCGACAAAGGCAATCGCGCAAGCGCGGTACAAGGCCGTCAACATGGCCGGCGCCGCTGTGATTGCCGCGGTGACAAACGCGCTGGATGGGCGCGAGTTTCCCTTCGTCTTCGGCGGCGACGGCGCGAGCTTTGCGATTTCTCCGGCCGATTATGAGCGCGCGCGGGACGCTCTCGCCGCGACCGCTGCCTGGGTTCGGGACGATCTCGATCTGGTGATGCGGGTGGCAATGGTTCCGGTTGCCGCGGTGCGCGCCCAGGGCCTCGACTTGCGCGTGGCCCGGTTCGGTCCCTCACCGAATTTATCCTACGCGATGTTTGCCGGCGGCGGTCTCGGCTGGGCCGAAGCGGCAATGAAACGTGGCGAGTTCGCCGTCGAGGCCGCGCCGTCGAGTACGCAGCCCGACTTGACCGGGTTATCGTGCCGGTTCGAGGAAATTCCCTCGGTCCGCGGCCTCATCCTTTCGGTGCTGATCGTGCCCGCGCGCGATGCAGATCCGGATTTGTTTCGCAAACTGATCGAAGATGTCGTCGCGCTGGTCGAGCGCAGTCCGGATGCGGGGCGGCCGGTGCCAACGGGTGGACCGCCGCTGCGCTGGCCTCCGGCGGGTGTCGAATTCGAAGCGCGTGCGCAACGCGGCGGGCCGCTGTTGAAGCGACGCATCGCGGTGCTGGCGCACACGTTGTTCGCCTATCTGATTATGCGATACGGCATCCGCGTCGGTGGCTTCGTGCCGAAGACCTACATCCAGCAGGTGGTCGAGAATTCCGACTTCCGCAAATACGATGATGGATTGCGCATGGTCCTCGATTGCACGCACGATCTGGAGCGTAAGCTGACACAGCGACTGGCGGAGGCCACTTCAGCGGGGGTGGCGCGCTATGGCCTGCACCGGCAGGACGCGGCGATGATGACGTGCTTCACGCCCTCGGCGCTACGGAGCGATCATGTGCACTTCATCGATGGTGCGCGAGGCGGTTACGCTTCCGCCGCGACTGCATTGAAACGAGCCGTAGCCTGATCTGACCGGACCGAGCGCTACTGCGGCACAATGCTCGCGCGAATTCGCTGTGCCGCTCATTTGCCCCATCGCGTTAAGCCGATCGATGCAGCCGTACTTAAGCCGAATACCGTCATGGAGCAGCCGACCAGGGCAAACAGTGTCCACGCCGGTGCACTGATCGAGGCCAACCACCAGCCGCCGATCCCAACTGTGAGAAGCCTTAGAGTCGAGGCAAGTACGGGGCCGCCGACCTTTGCGGCGCCTTGCGAAGCAAAATAAAGGCAAGTGCCGATGCCGAAAAAGAGGAACGTTGGCCCGGCCCAGGCAAAATACGAACTGGCGGCGCTCGTCACCCCGGGATCACCGGTAAACAGCGATATCCAAAGCGCGGGCTTGATCGCGACGATCAGTCCAACCAAGCCAACTGTCAGTCCGGACAGCCCGGCCGCGGTCCATGCCACCTGGCGCGCCCGCGTCACCAGTCCGGCGCCGATTGCCATCCCGACCATCGGCACTGAGGCCACGCCGATCGCAAATGAAATCGGAATCAGCAAGAATTCAAGCCGCGCGCCAATGCCGTAGCCGGCCAGCATTTCGGTGCCGAAGCTGGCGAGGATTTTTGTGAAGATCAGGATCGTCATCACGCTCTGCAGCGGAGACAGGCATGCGATCGCGCCGACCTTCAGGATGTCGAGCAACATGCCACGTCGAACACGGAACTTCGAAATATCAAGCGTGAGCCGGCTGCGACCGCTGATGAGATACCATGACAGGAATATCGCGCCGAGCGCGAACGCCGTCAGTTGGCCTGCGGCGACGCCGCGCATTCCAAACTGCGGAAGACCAAGAAGGCCAAGACCGAGCGTGCCACCGACGATGATCTGAACCAGAGCGACACCGACCAGCGTTATCGACGGCAGCCTCATGTCGCCGGTACCTCGGAGCACCGATGCGAGCGTGTTTACCAGCCAAATGGCAATGGCCCCGGAGAAAAGTACCTGCGAATAGTCGCAGGCTTGTTCAAGTACGCCGCCGCGCCCACCCAGCAATCTAAAGAAATCCCGCCCTAGCAGCAGCATGATCGCTGTAAAGAAGAACCCTCCGCACGTGCCAATCACCGCCGCATGCAGCGCCAGGACCCCCGCTCGCTCGCGGTCTCCGGCGCCCAACGCCCGGCTGATTGCCGACGAAACGCCACCACCCATGGCGCCCGCTGACATCATTTGCGTGAGCATGACGAACGGAAAAACCAGCGCGATGCCTGCCAGCGGCTCCGTTCCGAGCCGCCCGATATAGGAGGTCTCGGCCACGGCAACCAGCGTGGAGCCGAACATCGCAACCATGTTGGGAAGCGCCAGCCCCAATAGGGTTGGCAGGATGGGCGAGCTCACCAGGCTTTGTACGGGAGCGCTGACGGGAGCGGCGTCCAACGGAGCGTCAATCGTCATGCATCACCGCCGTTTCAGCCCAATGCGGACTGGTTATTAGATTATGAGCGACATACTATGAGAAGGACGGTGCAAAAGCCAGCCCTCCGCGGCGCAGAGGTCACCAGGGCAGCCCGCATAGGTCGATCGTGCCCTGCCGGGGCGCCCGCCTGAGTTCGTAAACGTAGGGCGCTATCGCCTCGAAGCGAATTCGGCCTTGCGGTTGCTCGGCATAGATTTCGCCGTCAAACGGCTTCCAACCCCGACCCATGTAGAAGGGCGCGTGGTGCGGTTCACAGAAAAGCAACGCGGAGTCGGTGGAGCCTTCATGCTTTAAGGTTTGAATGGCCGCATTGAGCGCAACGCTCGCATATCCATGACGGCGGTAGCTTTCGCGGGTCAGAACGCCGCCGATTCCGCCTGCGCGCATTCTGCGTCCATTCCATGTCACCTCGCGCCGGTAGATGCCGACATGGCACACAGCTTCACCAGCTTCAGTCTGAACCAGGACACGCAGGTCCGCGTGGGCAAAGACGATGTCCGCCCACGGCAGTGTTCGTATGATTTCGGGCGGCCAGACCTCGTTGAAAAGGGGTTCTGCGAGCGGCCAGGACTCGTTTCCGTTCAAAACCTCGATTTCGATGCTCATTGCTCTCCTGGCCTGTTGGGAGCGCCTAGGCCTTGCGTTGCCGGAGGCGCTGTTCTGCCAAATAGCGGTATTTCGGCCCAGCGGAACCTTCTATAAGAGGTTCCGTTAAGTCTCGTCTTCCCTCAGTGCGGACATCACCCCATGACCTTTACGCTCCCCAACCTGCCTTACGCCTATGACGCCCTTGCACCCCATATGTCCAAGGAAACGCTGGAATTTCACCACGACAAGCATCATCAGGCTTACGTGACCAACGGAAATAACGCGATCAAGGGGACCGAATTCGAGGGCAAATCCCTCGAGGAGATCGTCAAGTCTTCGTTCGGCAAGAATGCTGCCGTCTTCAACAATGCCGGCCAGCACTACAATCACATGCATTTCTGGAATTGGATGAAGCCCAACGGCGGCGGCAACAAATTGCCGGGCCGCCTGCAAAAGAAAATCGATGACGATCTTGGCGGGCTAGAGAAATTCAAGACTGATTTCGCAGCCGCGGGTGCGTCGCAATTCGGCTCGGGCTGGGCTTGGCTCACGATGAAGAACGGCAAGCTCGAGGTAACCAAAACGGCGAACGGCGAAAATCCGCTGGTCCATGGCGGTACGCCTGTTCTTGGCGTCGATGTCTGGGAGCACTCCTACTACATCGATTACCGCAATCGCCGCCCCGATTACCTGAAAGCATTCGTCGATCATCTGGTGAATTGGGAGTATGTCGAGCAGCTGTTCTCAAAGCTCTGACACTCTTCACTCGTTGATATGAGGGCGGCAGCATCGGTTGCCGCCCTCAATCGTTGCCTGTTTTGCTTGTTGCGAGCGTTACTCGGTTACGGCAAAACCACTCGGCTGGCGTTGGGGGAAGCAGCTTCGGATGAACTATCTTCTGATCTTTATCGGTGGGGGGCTTGGTTCGTCGCTGCGCCATACCGTTAACGTCGCCACCGCGCGCGCTTTCGGGACGGCGTTTCCGTATCACACCTTCATCATCAATATCACCGGGTCGACCATCATGGGGTTGGTCGCGGGTTATCTCGCCTTCAAGGGCGGACCGTCGCAGCATTGGCGCCTTTTTTTGATGACCGGCGTTCTAGGCGGGTACACTACCTTTTCCGCGTTCTCCCTTGACGCCGCGCTGCTCTATGAGCGCGGGCAGATCGCGCTCACGCTGCTCTACGTGCTGGGTTCGGTGGTTCTTTCGATTGCGGGCCTGTTCGCCGGTCTGGCGCTGGTTCGTCATTTGACGTGAACCGGCACCAGTACGTCGCGATCCGCGTTCTGGACAGTGGTAATGTTATAATATAACATTGTTCCATGACCGGTCCCGCCGCTCCGTACCACAGCGCCAGCCATGAACACGGCCACGTGCATTCCCACAGCCATGGTCCGGCTTCGCCCCATCCGGCACAGGCCGCGCCGTGGTCGATCCTGCGCATGACTGTGGTCTCCCGTTTCGGCGCGGCAATGGCGGTCAGTGCCTGTCTCTGGGCCGTCGTCTGGCTGGCGATGCGATGAAGATGACCGCGCCCCTGCGATTCCGCGACGTAACGCTGGGCTATGATCGCCACCCGGCGGTGCACCATCTGTCAGGCGAAATCTCCTCCGGTGCGCTGCTTGCGGTTGTCGGTCCTAACGGGGCGGGCAAGTCCACGCTGCTTCGCGGCATCGCCGGCATTCTCAAACCGCTGGCCGGCTCGATCGAAACCGGCGGTCTCGACCTCCGGGATATCGCGTACTTACCGCAGACCGTCGATATCGATCGTAGTTTTCCGATCTCGGTGTACGATTTCGTTGGCACCGGACTCTGGCGCAGCGTCGGCTTATTCGGAGGCATGGGTAAGGGCGTGCGCAACAGGATCGCGCAGGCGCTCACCGCAGTTGGACTGAACGGTTTTGAAAACCGCGCGATCGGTACGCTCTCGGGCGGGCAGATGCAGCGAATGCTGTTCGCTCGGGTGTTGTTGCAGGATGCGCGGCTGATCGTGCTCGACGAGCCCTTCAACGCGATCGACGCCAAAACCTCGGCCGACCTTGTCGCCTTGCTGCGGCGCTGGCATGCCGAAAAGCGCACGGTGATGGCGGCGCTGCACGACATGGATCTGGTGCGCGCCAATTTCCCCGAAACGCTGCTGCTGGCGCGAGGACCGGTTGCCTGGGGCTTGACCTCCGACGTTCTGAACGCGGAGAACCTCGCGCAAGCGCGGCGGATGTGTGAAGCTTTTGACGACTCTGCCGCCGCCTGCGCCGTGGATGAACTACCGTCGCAGGCGGCCTGACCCGATGAATGCCATTGCGACGATTTATGCCGCGCTGGTTGCGCCCTTCACCGAATTTGAATTCATGCGCCGGGCGCTCGCCGCTGTTACTGCGCTCGCGCTTGGCGGCGCGCCAATCGGCGTGTTTCTGATGCTGCGGCGGATGAGCCTCGTCGGCGACGCAATGGCGCATGCGATCCTGCCGGGCGCGGCCATCGGCTTCCTGCTGTCAGGTCTCAATTTGTTTGCGATGACAACCGGCGGATTGATCGCGGGGTTTACCGTGGCCATTCTCGCCGGCGTCGTCGCGCGTTCGACCGGGCTAAAGGAAGACGCTTCGCTCGCGACCTTCTACCTGGTTTCGCTGGCGCTCGGCGTCACCATCGTTTCGATCAAAGGGACCAACATCGATTTGCTGCATGTGCTGTTTGGCAACATCCTCGCTATGGACGATGCCACCCTACTCGTGATCGCTGCGAACGCAACCATCACGTTGATCGTGCTGGCTGTGATCTACCGGCCGCTGGTGATCGAGAGCGTGGATCCCGTATTCCTGCGGACGGTGAGCCGCGCCGGCGCGCCGTCGCATCTGGCGTTCCTGGCCCTGGTGGTTATCAATTTGGTCAATGGTTTCCAGGCGCTCGGCACCTTGTTGGCGGTTGGGCTGATGATCCTGCCCGCCGGCATCGCACGATTCTGGTCACGCGATCTAACTGCCATGATCTGCATTGCAGTCGCGAGCGCTTTTGTGTCGGGTTACGCGGGTTTGGTGCTCTCGTTCCAGACCAAGGTCCCTTCGGGTCCGGCTATCATTCTGGTGAGCGCAGCGCTCTATGTCGCCTCCGTGTTGTTCGGCACTGTGGGCGGCCTGATCAGGCAGATGTTTCCTGGCCGACACCTCGAAGCCTAGCGGGGGAACGCAATGCGGCGTTTTCGGCTCGGGCTCATTTTTCTTGTCCTCGCGATTGCCTTGCCCGCGCGCGCGCAGGATCGTCTCAATGTCATCGCCAGCTTTTCAATTCTTGGCAATTTCGTGCAAAACGTCGGCGGCGATCGCCTAAGCGTGAGCACGCTCGTTGGCCCCGATGGCGATGTGCACGTCTATGCGCCGACGCCCTCGGACGCCAGAAAGATTGCCGACTCGAAACTGCTGGTAATCAACGGTCTGGGGCTGGAGGGTTGGTTGGCACGACTGCTGCATGCGTCCGGCAGCAAGGCTCCGATCGTCACGGCAACCGAAGGCATCGCGCCGCTCAAGGTCGGCTCCGATGCGGATCCGCACGCCTGGCAGTCGGTGCCGAACGCCAAGATCTACGTGGCGAACATTCGTGACGCACTGGTGGCGGCTGATCCCGCCGACGCCGGCGTATTTCGCAGCCGGGCGGAGATCTATCTGGCGAAGCTCGATGCGCTCGATCGCGAGGTGCGCGACGCGATCGCGCGAATTCCATCAAACCGGCGCAAGGTGATCTCGACCCACGATGCCTTTGGCTATTTTGCATCTGCCTACGGCATCGAATTCATCGCACCGATCGGCGTGTCCACGGAATCCGAGGCCAGCGCCCGCGATATCGCGGGGATCATCACCCAGATCAAAACCGAAAAAATTCCGGCCGTATTCCTGGAAAACATCAGCGATCCGCGGCTGATCCGACGGATATCGGCCGAGACCGGAGCCAGAGTTGGCGGGACGCTATATTCGGACAGCTTGACCGGCGAAAAGGGCGATGCCCCCACTTACATTGACATGGTCAGGCACAATATAAAGGCCCTGACGAGCGCGCTGGCCGAGTAGGCGGGGGCCACCCCGCTGCCGTGTGCGCCTCAAGTCCCGCTTTTCGGAGTTGAAATGCCAGAATCGACGTCTCAAAAAATTCCCGTGACGGTGCTGACCGGCTATCTCGGCGCGGGCAAGACCACGCTTCTCAATCGGATTTTGTCGGAAAATCACGGCAAGAAATACGCCGTGATCGTCAACGAATTTGGCGAAATCGGCATCGATAACGATCTGATCATCGGGGCTGATGAAGAAGTGTTTGAGATGAATAACGGGTGCGTCTGCTGCACCGTGCGCGGCGATCTCGTGCGCATCCTCGATGGTCTGATGAAGCGCAAGGGCAAGTTCGACGCCATCATCGTCGAGACCACTGGCTTGGCGGATCCAGCGCCGGTAGCACAGACCTTCTTCGTGGATGAGGACGTGCAAAAGAATGCGCGGCTCGATGCGGTGGTGACGGTCGCCGACGCCAAATGGCTGAGCGATCGTCTGAAGGACGCGCCGGAAGCCAAGAACCAGATCGCGTTCGCCGACGTCATCGTGCTCAATAAGACCGATCTCGTCTCCAAGGCTGAACTGGCTGAGGTGGAGGCGCGGATTCGCGCGATCAATCCTTATGCCAAGCTGCATCGCACCGAGCGCTGCAAGGTGGCTCTGTCCGATGTGCTGGAGCGCGGCGCGTTCGATCTCGACCGTATCCTCGAACTCGAGCCCGAGTTTCTCGATGCGGGCGATGGCCATGATCATCACGGCCACGAGCATCACGAGCATGATCACGACCACGATCACGGCCATCATGGCCTGAAGCACTATCATGATGAGGAAATGCAGTCGCTGTCGCTGCGCTCGGATAAGCCGCTCGACCCGACCAAATTCATGCCCTGGCTTCAGAACTTGGTCGCAAGCGAAGGGCAGAAAATCTTGCGTTCGAAAGGTATCCTGGCTTTCAGCGACGACGATGATCGTTATGTATTTCAGGGCGTGCACATGATGCTCGAAGGCGATCACCAGCGCGCCTGGAAAGAGGGTGAGCAGCGCGAGAGTCGACTCGTCTTCATCGGTCGCGAGTTGCCCGAACAGACGATACGCGACGGTTTTGAGAGCTGTATCACCTCGTGATGAAAGATTTTCAGGCCGGCGAGAATACAGGCTCTATCGTTTCAGTCACGGATAAGGTGCGCCCGGTCAATATTGGCGCGCCCGTGAGCTCAGTGCAGTTTCTCGGAGATAAGGCTGCGTTCGTCGGCGCCGAGGAGAACGTCTATCTGGTGAACGCGCAAGGTGACGTCTCGCGAGTGGCTGTTCATAGTGGCGGGATTTTGTGCGCGATAACGGATGGTACGCGCCTCGTCATGGGCGGGGACGACGGCAAGCTCGTGAGCCTCGATGGAAGCGGCGAGGTTAAACTGCTTGCGACCGATGCGAAGCGACGCTGGATCGACAACGTCGCGCTACATGCGGACGGCGCGGTGGCGTGGTCGGCTGGCAAAACGGCTTTTGTTCGCAGCGGCAAGAACGAGGAGAAATCGTTTGATGCGCCATCGACGGTCGGAGGGTTGGCGTTCGCGCCCAAGGGCCTGCGGCTCGCGGTAGCGCATTATAACGCGGTGACCCTCTGGTTTCCCAACATGACCGCAAAGCCCGAAGTCCTGGAATGGGCGGGCTCGCACCTGGCCGTGACCTTCAGTCCCGACAACAAGTTTCTGGTGACCGCGATGCACGAGCCGGCGCTGCACGGCTGGCGGCTCGCAGATGGCAGGCACATGCGCATGACCGGCTATCCGGGACGGGTCCGATCGATGTCATGGAGTGCAGGAGGTAAAGCGCTGGCCACCTCGGGTGCGGATACCGTGATCATGTGGCCGTTCGCCAGCAAGGATGGGCCGATGGGCAAGGAGCCCGCGATGCTGGCGCCCCTGCAGGCTCGGGTCTCGACAGTGGCGTGTCATCCGAAGCAGGACATCGTCGCTGCCGGCTATAGCGACGGCACGGTCCTGCTGGTGCGCCTGGCTGATGGCGCCGAGATCCTCGTGCACAGGAACGGCAGCGCCGCTGTCGTGGGGTTGGCCTGGAACCCCAAGGGCACGCTGCTCGCGTTCGCTACCGATGACGGCGAGGCTGGGCTGCTCGAGCTTTAAGCGCGCTCGCGTGTTCCGTCCGGAACAATGCGTTCCGGCCTCCGTTGTTACTGCTGCTAACCAGCGGTGACGTAATGCTCCTTGAAGATAGCAGACGTGCCTACACAAGGGATTTTTTGCTGGCGGCCGTCATGGTCGTTGTCGGCTTGTTGATGTGCGGGTTGGCGTTGGTCCAACTATCGAGCCGCGATCACGTGATGGCGCAGGCAACCCAGCCGCTGCAATCCTCGCCGCCGCCCAGTCAGGACAACGCGCCGGCAGAATCCAAACCCGGCGGCCAGCGTCCGACCACGCCGGCGCCCGAACCCGCCAGACCAGATCCACAGGCGCAAAAGGAAGGCGCGAAAGCCGCGCTGCCGCCTGCTCCTGCCGAAAAGATGGCGCCGCCGATCCAGCAAAAATAACATTCACTGTTTCAGCGTTGTGGAACGTCCGCCTTACTTTATCGCACCAGCACGTTCCTGAATTGCCAAGGATCTGACGTGTCGATGTCTTCCGGAAAAAGACCGGGACGATCGGTGAGCGGCGTCCAGTTGGTGTAGTAGCCTTTCACCGGCCCCAGATAGGGCCGCTGAATTTCCAGGCAGCGCCGGAAGTCCATCTCGTCGGCCTCCACGATTCCGACGGTTGGATTTTCCAGCGCCCAGACCATGCCGGCGAGAACCGCGGACGAGACCTGCATGCCCGTCGCGTTCTGATATGGCGCGATTGCCCGCGTTTCCTCGATCGAGAGCTGAGAGCCGTACCAATAGGCATTCCTGGCGTGTCCATAGAGGAGCACGCCCAGTTCATCGATGCCGTCCTCGATCTCATTCTCATCGAGGATGTGCCACTTCGGTTGCATCTTCCCGGTGGCGCCGAACATCTCGTGCAACGACAGCACCGCATCATTGGCGGGGTGGTAGGCGTAGTGACAGGTTGGCCGGTAGATCACATTGGCGCCGTCTCGCACGGTGAAATAATCCGATATCGAGATTGACTCGTTGTGCGTTACCAGGAAACCATATTGCGGTCCCGGCGTCGGACACCATGAGCGAACGCGCGTGTTGGCTCCGGGTTGCAGCAGATAAATCGCCGCCTCGCAGCCGTAATCGTGTACGCGGCCATTGTCGGGCATCCAGTTCTCGTGCGTGCCCCAGCCGAGTTCGGCCGGTTGCATGCCCTCGGATACGAACCCCTCCACTGACCAGGTGTTGACGAACACCTTCATCAGTTTCGGCTTCTTGGAGCGCTGGGTGTCGCGTTCCGCAATATGGATGCCCTTGATGCCGAGCTTGTGGGCGAGTTGGCCCCAGCCCTCCCGACTTTTCGGCTCGTTGAATGGCGTGTTGGTGTCGCGCGCGATGTCGAGCAGCGCCTGCTTGACGAACCACGACACCATGCCCGGGTTCGCGCCACAGGTGGAGACGGCGGTGGTGCCGCCCGGACTCTTGTGCTTGGCCGCGAGCAGGCTCTCGCGTAACGCGTAGTTGGAACGCTTCTCAGGACCAATGTTCTTGTCGAAGTAGAAGCCGAGCCACGGCTCGACGACGGTGTCGATGTAGAGCGCGCCGATCTCGCGGCACATCGTCATGATGTCCACCGAGGAGGTGTCGACCGAAAGATTGACGCAAAAGCCCTGGCCGCCGCCGGACGTCAACAGCGGCACCAGCACCTCGCGATAATTGTCCCGCGTGATCGCTTGCTTGATAAAACGCACGCCGTGCGCTTTGGCGATTTCACCATCTTCATGTGGATCGATAATGACGAAGCGCGACTTGTCATAACCGAAATGTCGCTCGATCAACGGCAGGGTGCCTTTGCCGATCGAACCGAAGCCGATCATCACGATGGGGCCGGAAATTTTCGCATGGATTTGCGCGGCGGGCGGGCTCATAAAGTTCGTCTCCGGAGAAATAGGCTTGGCGTGAACGATCAGGTTCGGCGCTTGGCGGTGACTTCGATTTCGATCTTCATCTCGGGCTTCAGGAGGCCAGCGACGATAAGAATGGTCGAGGCGGGCCTGATATCACCGAGCGTCTCGCCGCAAACCCCGAATACGGCATCGGCATCCGCTGCGTCGGTGATGTAATAGGTCGCCCGGACGACGTCGGTGATGGCGAACCCGCCTTCGCTCAGTACGGTGTCGATGGTTTTGAAGCAGTTTCGCGTCTGGTTGACCACATCGACCGGCATGACCATGGTGGAATAATCGTAGCCGGTGGTGCCGGCAACGAAGGCGAAATCGCCATCGATGACGGCGCGGCTGTAGCCGGCCGCCTTCTCAAAAGGCGAGCCGGTAGAAATCAGTCGACGGGACATCATGAGACCTCTAGGTGAGACCGGCCTCGCATCTGGCCTTGGCGCCCGCTTCGCCAAACCGCGAGCGGCTCGACAACAGACTTATGCGCCGGGTTAATAGACCAGAGCGCGGATGGAAGCAAAACGGGTCCGCCTTGCTGCGCTTGGCGAGATCAGGCGACTTGCGGCGCCAATTTGCCCGCGCGAACGGTCGCTCGCGGTTTGCCTCGGGGCGTCGGCTTTCCAGCGGGCAGGATCATTCCCCAGGCTCCGTCGAGTACGCCCTCGCGCAACTCCAGCGCAAGCAGGCGGTCGCGCTCGAATGGGCCGGGTAACGTCAGCTCGGCGGCTTTGCATGGCGAGAAACCGAACCGGCCATAATAGGGGGCGTCACCGAGCAGGATCACCGCGCCATGCCCGCGCGCTCTGGCAGCCTCCAGCGCGTGACGCACCAGGGCAGCTCCGATGCCCAACCCGCGGCATGCGGGATCGACCGCCAAAGGTCCCAGCAACAGCGCCGGCACACCGCCGGCATTGACGTGCCACAGCCGCATGGTCCCGATCAGTCGACGGCTGCTTAGGGCCGAAAACGAGAGCCCTTCAGCCGGCATGCGCCCGTCACGCAGCCTTTGGCAGGTTCGCTGGTGGCGGTTGCTGCCAAAACAAGTATCGAGCAGCGCCTCGCGCGCGGCGATGTCGCGGGGCCGCTCCTCGCGGATCGCTAACGGAGTTGGCTCAGAGCGAAGGGTTAGGGAAGTTTTCCGTGAGGTCGTCATGGCGCATGAGTCCTCGTTCGCATGCCAACAACCCGCGATGCGTCGTTGCAAATTGAGATGGGGGGAAGGGAGCCGGCGAACCGGCTCCCGATGACCTTTGCTTCTGAGGCTCCACTCAGATGTGGTACGTCCGCAGCGGCGGGAAGCCATTGAAGGCCACCGACGAGTAGGTCGAGGTATATGCCCCGGTGCCTTCGATCAGCACCTTGTCACCGATCTCCAGCGTCACCGGCAGCGGGTAGGGCAGCTTCTCGTACAGCACGTCGGCGGAATCGCAGGTCGGACCCGCGAGTACGCATGGCGTCATTTCCGCGCCATCGTGCGCTGTGCGGATCGCGTACCGGATCGACTCGTCCATCGTCTCGGCGAGACCGCCGAACTTCCCGATGTCGAGATAGACCCAGCGCACATCGTCCTCGTCGCTCTTTTTCGAAATCAGAACGACTTCGGTCTCGATGATCCCGGCATTGCCGACCATGCCGCGGCCCGGCTCGATGATGGTCTCCGGGATCTGGTTGCCGAAATGCTTGCGCAGCGCGCGAAAGATCGACCGGCCGTACTGCACGACCGGCGGCACGTCCTTCAGGTACTTGGTCGGGAATCCGCCGCCCATGTTGACCATCGACAGGTTGATGCCGCGCTCGGCGCAGTCGCGGAACACGGTCGAGGCCATCGCCAAGGCACGGTCCCACGCCTTCACCTTCCGCTGCTGCGAACCGACATGGAACGAGATGCCCCAGGGCTCGAGGCCCTGCCGCTTGGCAAGCTCGAGCACCTCGACCGCCATTTCGGGATCGCAGCCGAATTTGCGCGACAGCGGCCATTCCGCACCGGCGCAGTCGTAGAGGATGCGGCAGAACACCTTCGCACCTGGAGCCGCGCGGGCGATCTTCTCCACCTCGGCCGTGCAATCGACCGCGAACAGCCGAATACCGAGCGCGAAGGCGCGCGCGATATCGCGCTCCTTCTTGATCGTGTTGCCATACGAGACCCGGTCCGGCGATGCGCCGGCCGCCAACGCCATCTCGATCTCGGCGACCGATGCGCAGTCGAAGCACGAGCCCATCGAGGCAAGCAGCGACAGCACTTCCGGAGCCGGGTTGGCTTTCACCGCGTAGAACACACGACTGTCCGGCAGCGCCTTCGAAAAGGTCTGGTAATTGTCGCGCACGACTTCGAGGTCGACGACGAGGCACGGCTCGACGTCGTGGCCCTCGCTGCGGCGGTTGCGCAGGAATTCCTGAATGCGTTCGGTCATTGCACCCTCCAAACGGCCCCAGCGACGGGGACACGTTCAAAAATGACGTCGGATATGAGTGCTCCGGCCAAGTCGTGCGATGGAGGCGCAACGAAGCCGAAAACTCAAACCGAACTGTGCTGCCGTGGATTGGTTGGGAGGGATCCCGCCCGCACACCTGGCAATGAAGGACAAGCCTCTTCGGTAATCGCGCCGGCTGGTGGAGAGCCGGCAGAGACCAAAAAAGCCCGATCCGTCGTTGCTTTAAGTCGCGTCCCCCGTTGAGAACGAGGTGCACCGGTTCGCCTCCGGCTGCCAGTCACGGTTGCAAGGAAGGAAAAGACCTTCAATGGCATCTCTTGAGAGAGATGCTGGCCCCTTAATCCGTGGCGGATTAAACGACCCTCGGTTCTTCATCCCTTGGCGGCTGTCCGGCCTCTTGTCCGGATACCTACCGACTGACACACGACCACAGGCACGTGCGAAATTGGGCAAGAGTGCAGATAGGCGCTTTGAGTCTGCTGCGCAAGATTTTTTTTAGTCTGTTGGGAGATTTCCCTAACAGATGATTGTCAGAGCCGTGCTCGGCGCGCGCTTGCGTGTTGAAAGTGAACAGACGTTAAGCTTCCAAGCGCACCAACAACAAACAGCAACGCCGCTTTGTTGATCGATGACAACTTACAAGCGGCGCGTAAACGGCTCGACGCGCTGAGCTCCGCGGATGAATGCCACCATGACGAATACGCCGGCCGCGAACAGTACCGCCTGCAGGATGTGGGCGCCGGTGTCTTCGAGTCCAAACAGAATCGCGAGTGCCCAGCCGCCGGCGAACGCAGCGCCAAACACTTCGGCGCCAATCAGGATCGCGGCGCTCGCGATCGTAATGACAGTGGACCAGACGATCTGGCGGCCGCTGGCCTGAGAGGATTGTATGTTCATGAAGCGGGTCCCGTTTAGGCCGGCAATCTCTATGAAAAGCCCCGGCCTATCAAGCGCAAAAGGCCCAAAAAAGCCGCACCGCGTGATATAGGCTGCGCTCGGAGCAGAACGAGAACGGGGATCGGGATGTCGGGAATCCAGCAAGTGCCGGTCGTCGCGCAAGCTCAGGCCAACCCGTTGCTGAGGGCATGGCAGACGCCATTCGAAACACCGCCGTTCGCGGAGATCGCGCCGGAACATTTCCTCCCGGCGTTCGAGCAGGCTTTCGCAGATCATGCGGCGGAGATCGCGGCGATCGAGCATGACCCGGCGACGCCGGACTTCGCCAATACCATCACGGCGCTGGAACGCTCGGGCAAGCTTCTCAGCAAAGTTTCCGCCGTGTTTTACGACCTCGTCTCGGCGCACTCCAACCCAGCGCTGCTCGAGATCGACAAGGAGGTGTCGTTGCGCATGGCCCGGCACTGGAACCCGATTATGATGAATGCAGTGCTGTTCGGCCGAATAGCAATGCTCCATGATAATCGCGCCAGCCTGCGCCTGAGCAGCGAGCAACTGCGGTTGCTGGAGCGCAGCTATACCCGCTTCCACCGTGCCGGCGCTGGGCTCGATGAGGCAGCCAAGAAGCGCATGGCCGAAATCAATGAACGGCTGGCGCAACTCGGAACCACCTTCAGCCATCATCTACTTGGGGACGAGCAGGACTGGTTCATGGAACTGGGCGAGGGCGATCGCGACGGCCTTCCCGAGAGTTTTGTTGCGGCTGCCGAGGCTGCCGCCGAGGATCGCGGAATGCAAGGCAAGGCAATCGTGACGTTGTCGCGTTCGTCCGTGGAGCCTTTCCTGAAGTGCTCCGCGCGCCGTGACCTGCGCGAAAAGGTCTACAAGGCTTTCATTGCGCGCGGCGATAACGGCAACGCCAATGACAACAACGCCATCATCGTGGAGATTCTCAAGCTGCGGGAGGAGAGCGCAAAGCTGCTTGGTTTTCCGACCTTCGCCGCCTATCGGCTGGAGGATTCGATGGCGAAAACGCCGCAAGCGGTTCGCGGCTTGCTGGAGCGGGTCTGGAAGCCGGCCCGTGCCCGGGCGCTCGCCGATCGCGACGCCTTGCAGGCGCAGGTGGCGGAGGAAGGCGGCAACTTCTCGCTCGCGCCATGGGACTGGCGCTACTATGCCGAAAAACTGCGGCAGCGACGCGCCAATTTCGATGACGCCGCGATCAAGCCTTATCTGGCGCTCGACAACATGATCGAAGCCGCCTTCGACTGCGCGACGCGCCTGTTTGGCATCACCTTTTCAGAACGCAAGGATATCTCGGTCTGGCATCCCGACGTGCGGGTTTGGGAGGTGAAAGACCGCGAGGGGCGTCACAAGGCGTTGTTCTACGGCGACTACTTTGCCCGGCCCTCGAAGCGCTCGGGAGCGTGGATGACCTCATTGCGAGATCAGCAAAAACTCGATGGCTCCATCGCTCCGCTGGTCGTCAATGTCTGCAACTTCTCAAAGGGCGCCGAAGGGCAGCCCTCGCTGTTGTCGCCGGATGACGCCCGGACGCTGTTCCACGAATTCGGCCACGGCCTGCACGGGATGCTCTCGGACGTTACCTACCCCTCGCTTTCCGGCACCAGTGTGTTCACGGATTTTGTCGAATTGCCTTCGCAGCTTTACGAGCATTGGCAGGAGCAGCCGCAGGTGCTGCAGCAATTCGCTCGGCATTACCAAACCGGGGAGCCGCTGCCTGAGGATCTATTGCAGCGTTTCATGGCCGCGCGAAAATTCAATCAAGGCTTTGCGACCGTGGAATTCGTTTCTTCGGCGCTGATCGACCTCGAATTCCATACCCAGCCGACCTCGGCAGTTGCGGACGTGCGGGCCTTCGAGCGTCAGGAATTGGAACGGATCGGCATGCCTGCCGAGATTTCGCTGCGTCATCGGCCACAGCAATTTGGCCATATCTTTTCCGGTGACCACTATGCGGCCGGCTACTACAGCTACATGTGGTCCGAGGTAATGGACGCCGATGCGTTCGGCGCGTTCGAGGAAGCGGGCGACATCTTTGATCCTGCGGTAGCCAAACGCCTGCACGATTACATTTATGCGTCGGGCGGCTCGCGCGACCCGGAAAATGCCTATGTCGCATTCCGGGGCCGGGAGCCTGAGCCTGATGCGCTGTTGCGCCGCCGGGGCCTGATGGAAACATCCGAGGCTGCTTGAAGTGAAAAAGACATTTCATCGGCTCATTGGTTTGCTGCTGATAGCCACCTCGATCGCGTTTGGGATGAGCCCGGCGCAAGCCCATCCGCACGTCTGGATCACTGCCGTCAGCGAGCTGATCTATGCCCCCGACGGCTCGATATCTGGGGTGCGTCATGCATGGACGTTCGATGATATGTTCTCGACTTACGCCTTGCAGGGCATCGAGACCAAGACCAAGGGCGTCTACAGCCGCGACGAACTCGGGCCATTGGCGCAGACCAATGTCGATTCGCTGAAGGAGTTCGGCTTCTTCACCTTTGCGAAAGCCGACGGCAAAAAGGAAAAATTCCTGGAGCCGGTCGATTATTTTCTTGAATACAAGGATGCCGCGCTGACGCTGCATTTCACGCTGCCGCTCAAGACGCCCGTCAAGCCGAAGCAGCTCGCGCTGGAAGTGTTTGATCCGTCGTATTTCATCGATTTCACGTTTGCCGAAAAGGATCCGGTAAGGCTGAACGGAGCGCCGGCCGGGTGCCAGATGCAATTCCAGCGACCGAAAGACGGCACGGCCAATGCCCAAAAGCTGGGCGAGCAGACGTTCCTAACTGGAGACAATTCGAATTATGGCGCGATGTTCGCCAACAAGATCACGGTGCAATGCCCGTGACCGCACCATCGCGCACGAGTTTTGTGTGCAGCATGGCGGCCTGTGCCGGAGCGCTGGCCGTTGCTGCAATTATTGACGGGTCCCTGGGCGAGCTTATGGCCCAGAACCCGTTCGGGGCGCCGCGGCCGAGCGGCGGCGAGCCGCAGTTGGGCGGCATTGTCGGCTGGCTGCTCGCCAAGCAATCCGAGTTTTACCGCGAGATATCTGCAACTATTCGCGCCGCGAAATCTGACGGCAGCGCGGTCTGGAGCCTTTACGCGATTTCGTTTGCATACGGGATTTTTCATGCCGCCGGCCCCGGCCACGGCAAGGCGGTGATCTCGTCTTATCTGGTTGCCAATCAGGAAACGGCGCGCCGCGGTATTGTCTTGTCTTTCGCCTCGGCGCTGATGCAGTCGCTGGTGGCGGTGGTGATCGTTACGATTTGCGCCGGGCTGCTCCATGCCACCGCGGCGACAATGTGTGGAACGGAAAAGGCGGTGGAGATCGCAAGCTACGCGCTGATCGCGGCGTTTGGCGCCCGGCTGGTCTGGACCAAGGGCGGCGCGTTCATTGGTGCGCTCCAATCGGCGCAGCCAAGGCCCGCACTGGTGGGGATCGTGCATCATCATGGTCACGGCCACACGCATCATCATCACGATCGGCATGACGCCCATGTGCACGACGAGCACTGTGGCCATTCTCACGGTCCTGATCCAGTCGAGCTCGCCGGTCCCGGCGGATGGCGCCGCGGATTGAGCGCGATCTTCACCGTCGGCATCAGGCCTTGCTCGGGCGCGATCCTGGTTCTGGTATTCGCTCTCTCGCAAGGCCTGTTCTGGGCCGGGGTGACCGCTACCTTCGTGATGGGACTGGGCACCGCGATTACGGTTGCGACCATTGCGGTCATGGCAGTGTCGGCAAAGGATCTGGCGCGAAGGCTGAGTGCCGGGCGCGAAGGCGGCGGTGCGCTCGTCATGCGCGGCGTGGAATTCGCTGCCGCCGGCCTGGTGCTGCTGTTGGGGGCCGGGCTGCTGTTCGGCTATATTGCGGCCGAGCGCGTGACCTGCCTCTAGCATGGGGGGCCCAGCATGATCCGGGCTTCACGCCAACCAAGCGCTCCTGATCAACGGCATGAAGAAAATGGCGACGTTGAGCGCAAAGCCGAGTGTCCACAGGATCGAGCGCAGCGTCGGACGATTGCCGACGTAGGTGAAAACATAAGCAACTCTCACGATCAGGAATAACACCGCCAGTTCATCGATCAGCCTTTGTGGGCCAAGGTGAAATTGAGCCAACAACACGGCAACTGCGAAGAAGGGGAACGCCTCGATGCCGTTTTGATGCGCGGCCAGTGCGCGCGAGCGAATTGGATCGGCATAGAATGCAGGGTCACGCGGTCTGGAGTTATCGAATTGTCGAAACGCGATCCACTTCGGGGCCGCGATGGTCAGCAAATAGAGCGTCAGCGTTCCGAAAATGCACCATTCGGCGATCGTCATGATCTATCCCCAACGCGCGGCAATGTTTCTCGATGTCTTTGCAACAATAGCGAAACCGCCATTATCTTGACAAGAATGGCCCAACGCGCGAAGCCACGCTCGCTATGACGGCGGTTCTTCCGATCGAGACAGCCAAGGCTGCGAGCGGGCTCAAGTCCGAGCGCATCGGCGTGCTCCTGGTCAACCTTGGCACTCCCGACAGCGCGGACGCCAAAGGCGTGCGCGTTTACCTGAAGGAATTTCTATCGGATCCCCGCGTGATCGAGGACCAGGGACTGTTGTGGAAGTTGGCGCTGAATGGCGTCATTCTGCGGGTTCGCCCCGGCCGCAAGGCCCGCGACTACCGAAAGATATGGAACACCGAGAAGAACGAGTCACCACTCAAGACCATTACGCGTTCACAGTGCGACAAGCTCTCCGCGGCCATATCAGACGGCAAACGCGTGGTGGTGGATTGGGCGATGCGCTACGGCAATCCGTCAATCCAATCACGCATTGATGCCCTGATGGCTCAAGGCTGCGAGCGGCTGCTGGTCGTGCCGCTCTATCCTCAATATTCGGCCGCGACGTCGGCCAGCGTGTGCGACGAAGTTTTCCGCGTGCTCGCCGGGATGCGCGCGCAACCGACCTTGAGGGTGACGCCGCCCTATTACCAGGATCCGGATTATATCGACGCGCTGGCGGTCTCGATCAATACACACCTTGCCACGTTGCCGTTTGAGCCGGAGCTAATCGTGGCATCATTCCACGGCATGCCGCAGAAGTACGTCGACAACGGCGATCCATACCAGATTCAATGTGTCGCGACCACCGATGAACTCCGCAAGCGCATGGGACTCGATGCCTCGAGGCTGTTGCTGACGTTTCAGTCACGGTTCGGTTACGATGAGTGGCTGCAACCGTACACCGACAAGACTATGGAAACGCTTGGCAAGCAGGGGGTGCGTCGGATTGCCGTGGTTACTCCGGGTTTCTCAGCCGACTGTCTGGAGACGCTGGAAGAAATCGCCCAGGAGAACGCCGAAATCTTCAGGCACAATGGTGGCGAGCAGTTTGCTTTTATCCCATGCCTGAACGACAGCGAGCCAGGGATGGATGTTATCCGCCAGCTCGTTTTGCGCGAGCTTCAGGGCTGGATCTGACGCCCGCCTCTTATCATTGGCTCTGAGGTGCAGGGGGAGGCTCTGAACTAGTCCTTCCGCTGCTTCCTCCAGCGCTCCGCAAAACGATGCAGCGGCAGAAACGTTTCCAGCAACTCCCTGCCGATCGCGGTGAGGCCATATCCGCTCGAGCGAATGAGTTCGACAAAGCCCGCCTGCCGCAGCTCCGATAACCGCGCCTGCAGCACGGTCGGCGAAGCTCCATCACACGCGTCGCGTAACGCACGCGAGGTCAGCGGCCCCTCGCGCAATTGCCACAGGATACGCAAACTCCAGCGCCGCCCCAACAAATCGAGCAGCACCATGATAGGGCGGCCGGATTTTGAACCGCGCACGCTGCGTTTTTTCATGGCTGGACCACGTTCCATCATCGAAGTCTCCCTTGTCTCGCTACAAATAACGTAGCATAGTGCTATTGTTAATGTAGCACGGGAGCAGACCATGTCACGCATCGCGCCGCTCGAGCCGCCATATGATCCGGAAATCCAGTCTCAGTTCGACCGGATCATGCGGGGCGCGCCGCCGCTGATGCTATTTCGAGTAATCGCCGGTAATGTCCGAGCGTGGGAAAAATTCCGCGCAGCCGGCCTGCTGGACCGCGGCCCGCTTTCGCTGCGCGAGCGCGAGATCGTCATCGATCGAACCTGCGCGCTGACCGGATGCGAATACGAATGGGGCGTCCATGTCGCGACGTTCGCGGAGGCGGCGCATCTCACGGGCGAGCAGGTCCGCGCCACGGTGCTAGGGAGTGCTGATGCATCGTGCTGGTCGAAGAGCGAACAAGTCCTGATCGCCGCCGTCGATGCGCTGCATGCCCGCGCGACGTTGAGCGAGGCGGAATTCAAGGCCATGTCGGCGCATTATGACGATGCGAAGATCTTTGAAATTATCCTGCTCTGCGGATTTTATCGCACCGTCTCATATCTCGCGAATGGGCTTGCTCTGCGGCTGGAGGAGGGAGCGGCGCGTTTTCCTGCGATGCCCCGCACTTAGCCGAACCGCCTCGTGGCAACGCGATCGAACACGGAAGAATGGAAATAGGACGGCTGGGAGGAACGCTACGCCACCCCGGCGCGCAGCACGTCATGGACGTGAACGATACCAACCGGCCTCTTGCCCTCGGCGACAATCAGCACGGTCAC
>NZ_DATEPI010000004.1:0-8779 GCF_035273305.1 Bradyrhizobium sp.
GAAGATCGGCGACCGCGCGGCCGGCGCCATCAAGTCGGGCGGCACCACGCGCCGCGCCGCCAAGATGGTCGTGGTCGACGCCGACCATCCGGACATCGAGACCTATATCGACTGGAAGGTGAAGGAGGAGCAAAAGGTCGCAGCACTCGTGACCGGCTCCAAGCTCAACCAGCGCCACCTCAAAGCGGTGCTGAAGGCTTGCGTGAACTGCGAAGGCTCCGGCGACGACTGCTTCGATCCCGAAAAAAACCCGGCGCTCCGCCGCGAGATCAAGCTTGCCCGCCGCGCCATGGTGACCGACGGCATGATCAAGCGGGTGATCCAGTTCGCGCGGCAAGGCTACAAGGAGATCGACTTCCCGATCTATGACACCGACTGGGACTCGGAGGCCTATCTCACGGTCTCCGGCCAGAACTCCAACAATTCGGTATCGCTGAAGGATGATTTCCTGCGCGCGGTGGAGACCGATGGCGACTGGAACCTGATTGGCCGCACCAACAAGAAGGTCACCAAAACGCTGAAGGCGCGCGATTTGTGGGAGAAGATCGGCCACGCCGCATGGGCCAGCGCCGATCCCGGTCTGCACTTCAACACCACCATGAACGATTGGCACACCTGCAAGGCGTCCGGCGAGATCCGCGCTTCCAATCCATGCTCGGAATACATGTTCCTGGACGATACCGCCTGCAACCTGGCGTCGGCCAACCTGATCACGTTCTACAACACCACCACCAAGCTGTTCGATGTGGATGCCTACGAGCATCTCTGCCGGTTGTGGACCATCGTGCTCGAAATCTCGGTGATGATGGCGCAGTTCCCCTCCAAGGCGATCGCCGAATTGTCCTACGAATTCCGCACGCTGGGATTGGGCTTTGCCAACATCGGCGGCCTGCTGATGACCATGGGCCTGTCCTACGATTCAAAAGAAGGCCGCGCCCTATGCGGCGCGCTGTCCGCGATCATGACCGGGACCGCCTACGCCACCTCAGCCGAGATGGCGAAAGAACTCGGCCCCTTTCCCGGCTACAAGAAGAACGCCGCCCACATGCTGCGGGTGATCCGCAATCATCGCCGGGCCGCGCATGGCGAAAGCCGTGGCTATGAGGCCCTGGCGGTCAATCCGGTGCCGCTCGATCACGCCTTCTGCAAGCAGACGGACATCATCCAGCATGCCAAGGCTGCGTGGGATAAAGCGCTCGAACTCGGCGAGATCAACGGCTACCGCAACGCGCAGACCACAGTGGTGGCGCCGACCGGCACCATCGGGTTGGTGATGGATTGCGATACCACCGGCATCGAGCCGGATTTCGCACTGGTGAAATTCAAGAAGCTCGCCGGCGGCGGCTATTTCAAGATCATCAACCGCGCCGTGCCCGAGGCATTGCGCGCGCTCGGCTACCGCGAAAGCGATATTGCCGAGATCGAGGCTTATGCCGTCGGCCACGGCTCGCTTTCGAATGCCCCCGCCATTAACGTCTCGACCTTGAAGGCGAAGGGCTTCACCGATGAAGCTCTCGCAAAGGTCGAAGCGGCGCTGCCGACCGCGTTCGACATCAAATTCGCCTTCAACAAATGGACCTTCGGCGAGGACTTCCTTCGCGAGACCCTCAACCTCGGTCCGGAAGCGATAGCAGCGCCGAATTTCGACCTGCTGTCGGCGATCGGCTTCAGCAAGCGCGAGATCGAGGCCGCCAACGTTCACATCTGCGGCGCGATGACGGTGGAAGGCGCGCCGCATTTGAAAGCCGAGCACTACAGCGTGTTCGATTGCGCCAACCCCTGCGGCAAGGTCGGCAAGCGCTATCTCTCAGTCGAGAGCCACATCCGCATGATGGCGGCATCGCAGCCGTTCATTTCAGGCGCGATCAGCAAAACCATCAATATGCCCAACGACGCCACGGTAGAGGATTGCAAAGCTGCTTACCTCCTCTCCTGGAAGCTAGCGCTGAAAGCCAACGCGCTCTACCGCGATGGCTCCAAACTGTCCCAGCCGCTGAACTCGCAGCTCATCAGCGAGGACGACGAGGAAGACGACGGGATCGAGGCGTTCATGGAGAAGCCGATGGCCGCGCGCACCGCCCAGCTTTCCGAGAAAGTAGTCGAACGGCTCGTCGAGCGCATCGTCGTGATGCGCGAGCGCGAGAAGATGCCGGATCGCCGCAAGGGCTACACCCAGAAAGCCGTAGTCGGCGGGCACAAGGTTTACCTCCGCACCGGCGAATATGATGACGGCCGGCTCGGCGAGATCTTCATCGACATGCACAAGGAAGGGGCGGCGCTGCGCTCCTTCATCAACAACTTCGCGATCGCGGTGTCGCTCGGTCTGCAATATGGCGTGCCTCTGGAGGAATATGTTGACGCGTTCACGTTCACCCGGTTCGAGCCCGCCGGCCCGGTGCAGGGTAACGACAGCATCAAATATGCGACCTCGATCCTGGACTATGTGTTCCGCGAACTCGCGGTCAGCTACATGAGCCGGTTCGACCTCGCCCATGTTGATCCGTCCGAATCCAACTTCGACGCGATGGGCCGAGGCGTCGAGGAAGGCAAGCAGCCGGACGCGAGCAACAAGTACCTGTCGAAGGGACTGACCCGCTCGCGCACTGACAATCTCGTGGTGATGCGCGGCGGCAGTGAGCCGCAGGCCGACGCCCGCGCTTCCGGCAACGTCACGACAATGTCCGCACACGGCGCGACTGCCCGCGCCGGCGATGCGCTCGAAGGCGCGGTCGCGCTGAAACACGAAGCCCAGCACGATCTGTCACCGACTGAAAAGCTCGAGGCGATGCAGTGGAGCACGGCAGGATCGGCGCAGCAAGCCGCTCCCTCGAAGGCCGAACGCCGGGCAGAAGCCAAGGCCAAGGGATACGAAGGCGAGATGTGCAGCGAGTGCGGCAACTTCACCTTGGTGCGCAACGGCACCTGCATGAAGTGCGACACCTGCGGATCAACGACGGGGTGTTCGTGAGGTAGCGTGATTTAGAAAGCAAGCCGCTGCTCGGGGGGCATTCGTGCCTGTCGTGTTCCGTTTCAAAGGCTTGCGGTACCTTTGCCGCTTAGGCCCGCACTGGGAAAACTTCGACGAAGACATCTCTATTGCGGGCTTGTCGCCGGATATGCAACGCCACGCGGCATGAGGAGCATGCCGCCTACACGATGAACGGCGAAATGAAATCTCGCCGACTACCGCGACCTGCCTCTAAATTGGTATTGAAGAAGCCGTCAGAGCGACGCATCAACTATGATGCGGTCCGCGCATGATCTTCATGGCGTCTTCGATGTGACGCCATTCTCTGGCTTCCTCGGTATCTCCCCTGCCCTCGCAAGCCACCGCATTCTTCGCCGCCTGGGCAATCGCTTCGAAGCCGTGCTTCTCGATCATCTGTCGCGCGATAGTGTGAATCTGCATCTCGGATATCATGTGGCTCTCCCATGTTCCGCCCGTCCGGAACCGCACGGGAAGTGCGCTGCGGCCCCTTCCGAACACACTCAACGTTTAACCAAGCCCCTCGTTCGATGCGCGCGCGCCCATTCGATGCGACGCGCGAACCACGTTCGGGTCCCCTTCGGCAGTCACCGTTTTGAGAATGTTAAGCAACCCTGATGGCGGCAATCATCGCGGCCAAAAATCGTCATAATCTCTTCTACGAAATCAGCCGGTTCAAGAAAGGAGAGCCTATGCGGATCAAACACGCAATCTTCGCCGGCTCAATGGCCGTCTTGGCCTCGCTGACGACTCCGGCGCTGGCTAAAAACTTCGACGTTCAGAAGACCGGCGAACAAACGACGTCATCGCCTTGCAGCGCCCAACAGCGCACCGCCGATGGAACATGGATCCAGCTTCCATGCCGTGAACTCGGGAGCCCAACGCAGCCCTCCAGCAAATCCGCGACGCGAAGCTCGGATCACCAAACGCGATGAGAACTAACGCAAAAAAGAAACCCGGCTTTTCAGCCGGGTTTCGCGCTCAGTAGGTCTTGTTCATTCAGCGTCTTCACTGCGGACGGCCGTGGCCGCCGCCGCGGGGACCTGCCATTCCGCCACCGCCGCCAGGCGCGGCCATGTGAGGCGCTCCACCGCCCATCGCACGGGGCGCAGCGGCCGGGGCCCGCGGTGCGCCCATTTGTGCCTGGGAATGGAACGACGCTCCACCACCGGCCTGACCGACAGTACGAGGTCCAGCGCCTGGCCCGGCGACTGGACGGCCGATGGCACGCGGTTCGCCACCTCGAGCCTGGATCGGGGCTTGGCCGGCGCGGCCGAACTGCCGACCCTCGATACGTCCCTGCGGCCCGGCAACGGGCTGCCGCATGCCGGCGGCGACGCCACGGCGCTCATTTACGCCCAAGCCACGACGTTCATTCACGCCTAGGCCACGACGCTCACTTACGCCCAGACCACGGCGCTCACTTATGCCCATGCCGCGGCGTTCAAATGCGCCACGCTCGTTGATGCGCGCCGTTCGTCCACGTTCCATGTTTTCACGGAACGCGCGGTTTTCGCGGAACCCGCGTTGCTCGCGGTCCACGCGGCCAAACCTTTCTTCACCGCCTCTGGTGCGCGCGATCGCGCCGCCACGCACAGGTTGCTCGGCGATGCGCGCGTGCGATCTCCAATAACTCGCCCAGTGGGCTCGCCGGTGAAAGAACGGCCGCCCGGCGTAATAGTTGGCCCAATAGGTGCCAAGAACGAAGGGCACGACCGGAACATCGATTACGTCGACATAGTCAGGCAGATAAACGTATCGGCTTCGGTAGAAGTATTGAAGATACTCGGACGAAACCCAGCCGCGGTCGCCCGCCCAGCTTATGTCGCACCACGCATCGCCCCTGAGGCATCCGTGAATGTTGACGTGGGCGCCGCCAGGAATTCTGTCGACAACCGGGAATCCGACGCCCGGGCCCGCCCTCAGGCTCACCGTATCCGTGACAATTCCCCTCGCCGCCATCGCAGCGGTGGGCACTATTAGCAGCAACGCTGCAATCAAAATTCCTCGCAGTTTCATGATGGAGTCCTCCTCTCGCATGAACGCCGGATCGCAACGGCGGTTCCGGTCCGTCGCCGTCGGGACACCCCTACTTTCGGCTTTTTTCGGTGCGCGCTGACATCCAACCTGTTCCGGTGTGTGCGCCAGACGTGCGCTAACGCGTTTTGTGCGTAGCGGCGGACATTCTTCGAGCTCGCGAGTCCCTATTCAATCACTTCGTCGGCGCGCGCGAGCAGGTTCGCCGGGATCTCAAGGCCGAGCGAACTCGCCGTCTTCAGATTGATGACCAGATGGAATTTTGTCGGTTGCTGAATCGGTAGATCAGCCGGCGACGCGCCCTTCAGCACTTTGCCGGCGTAAACGCCGATCTGTCGATATGCGTCCAGAATGTCCGGATCATAGCTCATCAGGCCGCCGGCGGTCGTGTAGTCGCGAAACTGGTAGATTGCCGGAATGGCTGCGGCGGCAACCAGCGCAATGAGCTTGTCGCGGTGCACATCGAAAAGCGGATCGCTGCCGACCAGCAACGCATCGGGTTTCTCCTTCGCAATTATCGCGAACGCTTTTTCGATGCCCGGTTCATCCCCCGCTTCGAGAAATCGAATTTCAAGACCGAGGGCCTTGGCCGCGGCGTGCACATCCGCCGACTGGCCTCGTCCGTCCGGCGTGTTGGGATTTGTCAGTGTCGCGAACCTCTTTGCGTTCGGAACGAGTTCGCGCAGCAAGCCAAGCCGTTTCGGCGCCAGGTCTCCGGAAATAATCGTGAATCCCGTCGCGTTGCCGCCGGGATGCGAAAGGCTCGCCGCCAGGCCTAATGCCACCGGGTCGCCGCCAATCACAAAGACGACGGGAATGCTGGAGGTTGCAGCTTTTGCCGCGACCGCCGAAGTCGTGCCGCCCGAAGTCACCAGCACCGTTACCGGCCGGCGAACCAGAGCTGCCGCCAATTCGCTGAGCCGATCTAACCTTCCATCCGCGAAACGGTAGTCGATCGAAACACTCTTGCCTTCGGAAAAGCCTACCTCTTCCAATCCCTTTGCGAACGCGCTGACTAACTTGCCCGTGTCCTTTGCCGATCGCGTACTCAGAAACCCAATCACCGGCATCGGCGATGGCTGCGCTGAGGCCGCAAGCGGCCATGCCACAGCCGCGCCCGCAAGCATGATGAACTCGCGCCGTTCCATGCGCCCCTCAAAAGGCTTTGTGCTTTGCAGAGACTATCACTTTGCGAAGAGGTGGCGAGTTAGAAATGCCGTCTAGCAAGTCCAGCGATCGCGGTCGGATGGCGGTTCGCAATGCAGCTGCATCGAATACTCAGCCGAGCCTTGCCGCCTACGGGAACAACGCTGCGATCAGGCGTTATCTGTTCTGTCGCATTGGGTTGCAGCCGTTGGCAAATCCTGATCTGTCACAATCGCGCGCGTTCCCGGTCATTCCCGCGCTTTCCGGGTGGACGACCGCGCAAAAACACGTGGTGGCGGCGAGCTTCCTGGGATGGACGCTCGACGCCTTCGACTTTTTCCTTCTGGTGTTCGTGCTCAAGGACATCGCCGCGGAATTCCACACCGATATCGCCGATGTCACATTTGCCATTCTTTTGACTTTAGCGATGCGGCCGATCGGGGCGTTCGTGTTTGGCCGGGCGGCCGACCGCTTCGGCCGTCGTCCGACCTTGATGGTGGACATCGTCCTGTATTCGGCTCTCGAATTTGCTTCCGGTTTTGCGCCAAATCTCACCGTGCTGTTGATCCTGCGCGCGCTCTATGGCGTGGCGATGGGCGGCGAATGGGGTGTCGGCGCGTCGCTGACGATGGAAAGCATTCCGCCGCATGCGCGCGGCTTCGTTTCAGGCTTGCTGCAGTCGGGCTATCCAACCGGCTACTTCCTGGCATCGATCGTTTACGGCGTGTTGTTCCAATACATCGGCTGGCGCGGAATGTTCATGGTCGGCGTCATCCCGGCCCTGCTCGTCCTCTACATCCGCCGCACCGTGCCGGAGTCACCAAGCTGGAGCAGGCAGGCGGCGGTCGAACGCGGCAGCACCTGGACAGTACTGAAATCGCACTGGCGTCTCGGAATCTACGCGGTGATTTTGATGACGGCTTTCAACTTCTTCAGTCACGGCACTCAGGACCTTTATCCGACATTCCTCCAGCTCGAACACAAACTGTCTCCGCATGCCGTGGGCATCATCGCGGTTATCTACAATATCGGCGCGATCTGCGGCGGCATTTTTTTTGGCGCGCTGTCGGAGCGCTTCGGCCGCCGCAAGTGTATCGTGATATCGACGCTTCTGAGCCTGCCGATCATCCCGCTATGGGCATTCTCCGGCAGTCCAGTGCTGCTCGCTGCTGGCGCGTTCCTGATGCAGTTCTTTGTCCAGGGCGCCTGGGGCATCGTGCCGGTGCACCTGAACGAACTGTCGCCCGATACGGCGCGCGGGACGTTTCCTGGTTTCGTCTACCAACTGGGCAATCTTTTTGCCTCGGTGAATGCGACGCTTCAGGCCGGCATCGCCACGCATTTCGGCGGCAATTATGGCCTCGCGCTCGCGCTTGTCGCCGGGATTGTGGCGATCATCATCGCGGCACTGACGGCCGTGGGAACCGAGGCCAAAGGTGTCGCTTTCGCCGAGGCGGCGCCGGCGGAGTGAGCACAGGTTCATGGCTCAAGCGCTGGCTTAGGCTGCTTCAGTCCGGGACAAAGTTTTAGAATGTCACCCTCATGCCCGCATAATACGCGCGCGGTCTCGCGGGGCCCACCGAGCGCGGGTCGGTGAAAGCGTTACCGCCATTGGCAAAGTTCGGCAAAGCAGTGGTATCGAAGAAAGTGCCGTGCGTCGCATATCGATTGTCGAAGACGTTGTCGACGCGGCCGTAGAGCTGGACGGTCTTGTTGACCTGATAGGAGGTGTGCAGATTGAACACCGCGTAGGCCGGCAATTTGGCCTCGAGATTAGCTTCGTCACCGACAAAAAACTGGCTGCTGACAAAGAGCGCATCACCGCCGACCTTCCAGGCATCGTTGACGGCATATTCGATGCCGGCCTTGATCCGATGACGTGGCACCGCCGGGATCTGGTCGCCTGGCAGCACTTGAATAACGCCGCCATTTGCCACGCCGGCCGGGCTGTTGGAGCCGACTTTCACCGCGTCAAGAAAGCGTGCATCCACGAAGGCGTAGCTCGCATGCAATTGAAGGGCGCTTGACTTCAGGGTGACCTCGGCCTCGATACCCTGCCGTCGCGTGGAGCCGACATTCTGGAAAAAACCAAAGCCCTGCAGAAGACTCGGAACGGCGAGAATGTCGTCGCTGTTGGTGGCGCGGAAACCACCGATCTTCCAGCCCAACGAGCCGATGTTCAATTCCCTTGTGCCGCGAAAGCCCCCCTCCACAGTCCTGGACACCACCTGCTTCAGGTCCGGATCGGAGACGAGGAACGCCGCGATCAGGCAGGGATTGTTTGGATCGGCGCAACCGAGTTCGAGCGGGGTCGGCACACGGTTCGCTTCTGAGTAACCGGCATAGGCGGTCAGTTCAGACGTAATCTTGTAGGTGCCACCGATCAGCGGATTAAATCGATCGAAGGTATGATCGCCGTTCAATGAGGTGCCGAGTTGATCCTCCAGCGTAAGGCGAGCTGCATTGTACCGCCCACCCGCCGTGACTGCGAAGGCGTCGGTCACGTTGAATGTGTCGAGCGCATAGAGCCCCTGATACTTGTTCTCGGTGCGAAGCGATACCGGACCGATCGCGATGGGGACGCCTGACTGGCCCAGGAAGGTGCCGCTT
>NZ_DATEPI010000005.1:0-4338 GCF_035273305.1 Bradyrhizobium sp.
TTGCTATTCACCGCGAGCCCCGTCCAACGGATATCCTGGCCTGGCTGCATTTCATCCGCCTGATCTGGCGATTGAAGCCGGATATCCTCCACGGTCATGGCGCAAAGGCAGGCGCGTTTATCCGCTTCAAGCCGAGTTCAAAACGTACCGTTCGCGTCTATACGCCTCATGGCGGCTCGCTGCACTACCCCGTGAACACGCTGAAGGGCGCGATGTATAGCCGTCTTGAACGGGTGCTGATGAATTCAACCGATTTGTTCCTGTTCGAAAGTGCCTTCGCGCGCGATACCTATCAGCGCACCATCGGTGTGCCGAACGGATTGGTGCGCTGCGTATTCAACGGCGTCAGCGCCGAGGAATTCGACCCCGTGGTCACGGTCGCAGAACCAACCGATCTCGTCTATGTCGGTGAGTTCAGGCACATCAAGGGAGCGGACCTCCTGATCGATGCGGTCGCGCGTTTACGCGCGGACGGCAGGCCGGTCACCTTGACGCTCGCCGGAGACGGCGAAGAATTTGGTAGTCTCAAGGCTCAGGTCCAGAGTTTCGGTCTTGCGGGGCCGGTTCGCTTTATCGGCCACGTCAAGGCGCGATACGCGTTCTCCCAGGCAACGCTACTCGTTGTGCCGTCCCGAGGGGATTCAATGCCCTATGTCGTAATAGAAGCCGGCGCGGCGGGAGTGCCGATGGTCGCCGCCAATGTCGGTGGGATCCCGGAAATATTCGGGTGCCATACCGAAGCCCTGTTTGCGCCCAACAGTGTTGGCGCGATGGCCGATGCAATCGAGAGCGCATTGGATGCCCCGGGGGCCTCGCAAAGCCGCGCCAAATCGCTCCGGGAGCGGATATTTACGCGTTTCTCCCAAAAAGCGATGGTCGAAGGCGTGTTGGACGGCTACCGCGCCGCCCTTCCGCGTCATTAGCCATTCTATCTCGCGATAAGAATTTGTTCCGAATTGTCGTTTAAGTCCTGAAGTCGGCAATTCCGCCTTGGCGCGCGCATGCCTATGCCCGTGCAAGAACGGCTTCAGGCACCGTGGAACCGATCAACGCACGTTCAATGATGGATGTCGCGGCTCCGGCCAGCAGCGCGGATCGCTCAACGGTGGAGCGGCGGCGACGATTGTCGGAAGCCGCGCTTGCCGTGGCCAAAGAAAAAGTACCGCCGGCGTATTCGCCGGTCGTGATCGCCGGCGCCGTTCGCATTGCCGACTTCACGCTGCTCAATATTGCCGGCATTTCGCTCTATCTCGGTTACGTGACCCGCTTCGATGGATTTCACTGGGAATATATCGCGGCCATATCGTGCATGAGCGTTATCGCCGTGATCTGCTTTCAAGCCGCTGATCTCTATCAAGTCCAGGTGTTTCGGGGTCAACTGCGGCCGATGTCCCGGATGATTTCGTCCTGGGCGTTCGTGTTCCTGCTGTTCACCGGCGCATCGTTTTTGGCCAAGCTCGGCAACGACGTCTCGCGGTTCTGGCTCTCGGCTTTCTTCTTCGTCGGACTGGCGGGCCTGTTGGCCGAGCGACTGCTCCTGCGCTCCATGGTTCGGCGCTGGGCGCAGCAAGGCCGGCTTGACCGCCGCACTGTGATCGTCGGCTCGGACCAGAACGGTGAACAACTGGTCGAGGCGCTTAAAAGTCAGGACGATTCCGACATCAAAATTCTCGGTGTGTTCGATGACCGCAATGACGCGCGCGCGCTGGAAACCTGCGCCGGCAGCCCGAAACTTGGAAAGGTGGACGATATCCTTGAGTTCGCTCGCCGGACCCGCGTTGACCTCGTGCTCTTCGCGCTCCCGATTTCGGCGGAGACGCGGATCCTGGAAATGCTCAAGAAACTCTGGGTACTTCCGGTAGATATCCGACTCTCCGCGCATACTAACAAACTGCGCTTCCGTCCCCGTTCGTATTCCTATGTCGGCAAGATCCCAACCCTCAACGTATTTGAGGCCCCGATCACCGATTGGGATCTTGTGATGAAATGGCTCTTCGACCACTTCGTCGGCGCGCTCATTCTGCTCCTGGCCTCGCCCATCATGTTGCTGGTCGCGTTAGCCATCAAGCTCGACAGCCCCGGACCGGTGTTCTTCCGCCAGAAGCGCTTTGGCTTCAACAATGAGCGTATCGACGTTTTCAAATTTCGCTCGCTCTACCATGATCAAGCTGATCCTCTTGCCTCTAAGGTCGTTACCAAGAACGACAGTCGCGTTACTCGCGTCGGCCGCTTCATCCGCAAAACCAGCATCGACGAGCTGCCGCAACTGTTCAACGTGGTGCTCAAAGGCAATCTGTCGCTGGTGGGCCCGCGTCCGCATGCTGTTCAAAGCAAGTTGCAGACCCGACTCTTCGATGAGGCCGTGGATGGCTATTTCGCGCGCCATCGCGTGAAGCCCGGCATCACTGGCTGGGCTCAGATCAACGGCTGGCGCGGCGAAGTTGACAATGAGGAGAAGATCCAGAAGCGCGTCGAATTCGATCTCTACTACATCGAGAACTGGTCAGCGCTGTTCGATCTCTACATCCTCCTAAAGACGCCCGTTGCGCTTCTGACCAAGAACGAGGGCGCCTATTGAACGCCTTTGTCGGCGTTTGTGTACAAGTTTCGTTGCGTAGTTCAAGAGCGTGTCATGGCGTATGCGGCGACAGTCGGGGCATTCCCCTCATCAGTGGCGGCGCCGGCCCGCCTGCTCGCCCTGCAGAGAGCTCTGGTCTGGCTGGTCGGCGCGAGCGGCGCGATCGTTTTTATCGAGCCGAGCCCCTATGAATTTGTGACGCTGGTCGCCGCCATTATTTTCTTTGCCACGGGATTGCGGCTGCGCCTGGTTTTCATTCCGCTGTTGCTGCTGCTGTTTCTCATCAATCTTGGCTACTCGATTGGTGCCATTCCCGTGTTGGACAAACCGCAGGTCGCGAACTGGGTCATTACGTCCTGGTACATGGCGATGACGGTTGTTTTCGTCGCAATGGTTTGCTCTGAGGACACCTCGGCGCGGCTTGGCATGCTCCGCCAGGGCCTCATCGCCGGCGCGCTGGTTGCGGCAGCAGCGGGGATCGCCGGCTATTTCAATGTGGTGCCGGGTCAGCACGATCTGCTGACGCTGTATGGGCGCGCCCGCGGCACCTTCAAAGATCCAAACGTTCTGGCTGCATTCCTGGTTCTTCCTGCGTTGTTTGTGCTGCAGAGCGTGGTTTCAAATCGCCTGCGGCTTCGCAGCATGATTGCGCTGAGCATTATCATGCTGGCCATCCTGCTGGCGTTTTCGCGCGCGGCCTGGGGCGGTGTCGCGATCACCTCGGCATTCATGCTCGGACTGATGGTGCTAACAAGCCAGTCGCGCGCGCAGCGCTCGCGCATTATCGTGATGTCCGTCATTGCCATAGCGGCTGTAGTGATGCTGGTTTCCGTGTTGCTGTCGGTCGACTCGGTCAGCGAATTATTCAAACAACGTGCGAGCCTGGATCAAAGCTATGACGAGGGCCGATTTGGCCGATTTGGACGGCATATCCTCGGCGCCGATATGGCTCTCGACCTTCCCTTTGGAATCGGACCACTGCAATTCCATCGGTATTTCCCAGAGGATACGCACAATTCCTATCTGAACGCCTTCATGTCGGGCGGCTGGCTTGCCGGAGTTTGTTATGCGGCGCTCATGTTCATCACGGTCATCATCGGATTTCGTCACGTCTTTGTCCGTGTACCGTGGCAGCAGACTTATCTAGCAATTTTCGCCGCGTTCCTCGGCACGGTCGGCGAAGGCTTCATCATTGACACCGATCATTGGCGGCATTTTTGGATGATGATCGGTGCAATGTGGGGCATGTTCGCCGCCGCACAGAGCTACCGAGCGACCGCCGATCAGACGCGGATGTCACCGCATGATGGCACTGCCTGAGCGCAACTCAATTCTCGACGCTGAATGTTATCCCGGCACGATCCATCAGTCGCTTGATAAGGCGGTTACCCATCGCGGCGCCCGGTGTCCAAATGCCGGCTTTGACTTCTGGCGCTTCGCGCAGACAGATCGCGCACTCCGAAATCATTTTTGACGTCGAGCCATAACCGGGATCACGGTCGCCTTTGACGGCGACCCGGATTTGGCGGCCGTCGGGTGCAAGACCGACGAATAGAAGATCGTAGAGGCCCGATTCTCGTTCTTCTCTTGATGGGCCTTCGCCCGGTTTCGGTCCGCCGCCGCCCATTCTCTCGCCATTGACTGCCGCGACGAGACGCTTGGCATTGGCTTCGCCCTCCTCTCCGGGACCGGTCAGGACCATCTCGTCATAGACGAAGTCCTTTCCGTACGGAAAACTCATCAGCATGTTAGAGCGATGC
>NZ_DATEPI010000006.1:0-27717 GCF_035273305.1 Bradyrhizobium sp.
GGCCGATCCGCTCGCTGGCTACGCCGGCGATCACGGCGCTGAGGTATTCCGCGCGTGTGTGGCCTGCCATACGCTTTCCGAAGACGAGAAGCCGCGCGCTGGGCCGACGCTGGCACGATTGTTCGGTCGCAGGATCGCGTCCCTGCCAGGCTACCGCTTTTCGGATGCGCTTAAAGGCATGAACATCGTCTGGACGCCGGATACAGTGGCAAAACTCTTTGAAGTGGGCCCCAACGCCTATACCCCCGGCACGAAGATGCCAGAGCAGCGCATCGGATCGCCCGAAGACCGCAAGGCCCTGACCGATTTTCTGGCCCGCGCTACTGCAAAATAATCACCCTTTAGTGTCTCGCTCGCGCTCGCGCAGATAGTCGTCGGTCGTGCGCGGCGGTGCGCGCGTGGGCACGCCGGCAAATGGGTCGAACTGCGTTTCGCTCATGGTGATGACACGGCAATCGGCACACATTCTGATCGCGTCAGTCCGCTTGTCGCGTCCCGGATACATCCAGTGCCGGCCTTCGAGCTTCGCGGCGACCTTATCGATCGTGCTTTTGACGCCGAAGGGCTTGCTACAGCGGATGCAGAGCGCCGGCTCTTCTTCCTTGATGGTTCGTGTGCGGGCCGTCGCGGCGGTGAAATCGATCTGCGGCTTCAGCGTGATGACTTTCTCCGGGCACGTGCTCTCGCACAAGCCGCACTGCACACAAGCGTCTTCCACAAATCTTAAGGACGGACGTTCGGGATCGTCGCGTAGTGCGCCGGTCGGACAAGCCGATACGCAGGACAGACACAGGGTGCATCCATCCACATCGATGCTGACGGAGCCCAGCGGCGCGGCTTCGGGCAGCGCGATGACGTCGGTCGGGACGGGCGCGGCGCGATGCAATTCGGTCAGGGCGAACCGAAGCAGGTCGCGCCGCGTCCCAACGGTCCTGAACGTCGCCGGGCGCGCAACGGTCGTGCCGGGCTGGATCCCACGCAGCACGTCGCCGAGCTGATCGGGATCATCGGTTTCGATGGTGGAAACACTGGATCCCGCAAAACCCAGGCCAGACAATATCGCATCGGCCATCGCGATGGTCTGTGAAAGTCCCGCCGGGTCGTGCCGGGGTTTTGCCCGCAAAACGAATCGCACGTTTGCAGCGCCGTAGGCGAAGGCGGCGACGACCGCTTCCAGACCGATTTGAGTCACCTCGTTCACCGCGAGGGGTAATACCTCGGCCGGAAGCCCGTCACCGTGACGGGCGAGCGCTTCGATCAGCGCTGCGCCGTGCTCGTTATCATGCAGCAGCACAATCGGCTTGACGCCGCCGGCTTGATCATAGGCCAACAGCATGGCGCGAAGCTTATGCAGGAGGGTATCGGCCGGCGGCAGCGCGTAGGAAGCAGCACCGGTCGGACAGGCGGCGGCGCATTGACCACAGCCGGCGCAAATCTCGCTGCTGATCGTGACGTGATCACCATCCGGCACAATCGCGCCGGTCGGGCAAAGATCGAGGCAGCGATGGCATCCGGTCAAGTTTGATCGCGAATGCGCGCAAAGTCCCGCGTTGAAATTGATATATTTCGGCTTGTCGAAAGTTCCCACGAGGTCGCGCGCCCTAAGCACCGCGCGAAGCATCGCGGCGGGATCGCGCGGATCGGCGCGCAAATAGCCATCGCGCAAATCGTGCGCGGTAAAAAGAGGGGAGCCGCCTGAAAGATCAAGTATGAGATCGCAGCGCGAAGTCGCGCCATTGCGCGTGGTTTCGAAAATGAACATGTCTCGCGAGGAGGCTCGCGGGGTGGCGTAATCGTCGATCGTCAATTCGAATTTGCCGAAATGACCGCTGGCATTGCGGATCGTTCCCTTGACGATCGGGAACGGCGACTTGGAAGGCGGCGCGATCTGACCCGGCCGCGTGATCATTACGGTGACATCCAGGTGATCGGCGAGCAGTCGGCCGGCTTCGATGGCGGTCTCGTCCCGGCCATAGATCAGGATGACGCCCTCGCTCGACATATTGACGAGTGGAAAATCAGGTGTGGGTTCCGCCGCGGCGGCGAGGAGGGCGGCCATCTTCGGTCCGGCGCGGTCTCCTTCGGCGGACCAACCACCTGTCTCGCGCAGGTTCACGAAATTGATTGGTTGTCGCCGCTCGCCCGCTTCCTCCGAGAACAGCGGACTCTCCTGCGTGCAGCCGACCGTAAGCGATCCGTCCGCCTGCGCGGCTTTGCGAAACTGATCGAGTTCGGCCCGGCACAGGTTCCGAAACGTGGCGATCTCGCTGTTGCGGCATACGCGCCGAACGGCGGATGTATCGAGCTGCATCGTGTCTTCGCACGAGCACAACAAGATGGTCTTGGGGGGATCGGCCATGCTTTGCCCAGTACTCTACCAAAGAGGGGCGGAACGGCAGCGAGCGGACTCGCACCGGGTGTCCAGGTCGTATAATTATGCGCAACAGAGCAGAAAAGAAAGCTGGAGCATCATCTGGCGCCGACCCCAAGCATGCACGGGTTCGCATCCGACCCCATCGATCTGCCTCCGCCATTTAGCCTGGTGAGGCTGCGCGAGAGCGGTGATGCCTTTACCCATGCTACTAACATCGCAGCAGTCAGCGGCGCCGGTACGCTGGTCTATGTGGGCCGGTTCGATCTCGCGGAATTTGCGGTGGTACTCGAGCCTAACGAGCCCCTGCGGACCGCGCGCCGCGCCTTCCATGCCGGAATGGTCGCGTTAGCCGACGCATTGCGTGCCTACGCACCGCCAAACAAGCCGGTGACGATCGACTGGCCGGACGCAATCCGCGTTGACGGCGGTCTGGTCGGCGGCGGGCGACTTGGCTGGCCGGCATCGGCGAAGGAGCATGATCCGCCGCCGTGGTTGGTGTTCGGGGCCATGATCCGGACAATTGCGATGACCGAAGAGCAGCCTGGTGTTCATCCGCTTAGCTCTGCGTTGGAGCAGGAGGGATTTGGTGAAACCGGTGCGGTCCAAGTGACCGAGAGCTTTGCGAGATATCTGATGCTGGCGATCCACAGATGGCAGGTTGAGGGCTTTGAAAGCGTGGCGCGCGAATACCTGACTCGGCTTTCGCGTGAACGGCAGGTCAGCCGCCGCCTCGACGAGCAAGGCGATCTGATTCAGCACCGGATCGGTGCCAACAAAACCGAGCGGCACGACCTGTTCAACGCACTGGCTACGCCATCATGGCTCGATCCGAAGCTCGGAGGACCGCGCCTGTGAAGCTCCTGCGTACCATCGCCCTCGATCCATCAGACACCTTCGTCTTCGAGGTGGCGGCGGAGCCCGGCGACTGGGCCGTGTCGGGCGCATTCCGCTTCTGCGATCGCGATCCGGCCGAGCTGACAGGCAAGGATCGGTCGGCTTTCCGCAGCGGCTTTCTCGGGGTGCAGTCGTGGGGCTGGTCGACGCTGGTGCAGATCGTGCACGCGACCGAGGCCGATCGCCGCAAATTAGTGGAAGTCCTTGCCGCGCAGCTCGTGGACCGCTTCGGCGCCCCGGATCTGCCGACCGCGAACATTGCCGCCGAAGAGGAAGTGGCCTTTGCAGAGTCGCTTTGCACGCATCCCGTCAGTACTCTCATCGGCGTTCACCGTTCGGCGAATGGTCGCGAGGTCCGAGAGTCATTCCGCAGATTGCAATTACGTGAGGGGAGCGGTCATAACAGGGCGTTCTCGTTCATGGAGGTGGAGGATGATCCGGAGCCGGAGAGCGGCCTTGATCTTGCCGACATGAAGTTGGAGCCGCGTTGGCGATGAGGGATTTCTGGATTTCCTGTGGCCACCATCTGCTCGATCGCAATGCCGGCGGCGGCCTGGTGGTTACGGATGAGTTTCTCAAAGCCTATTTTGCGCGTCCCGAGCTGATGCCGCCTGCAGATGCGTGCGCGGTCGAACGTCGTCTGCACCGCGAATTGCTAGCGGACCCGCGCCGGCCAGTCGGCGCCAGCGAACTTGCCGCGCTCGCCGATGCAGACGCGCGGGAGAACTGGAAATTCGTTCTGGCTTTTCGCGACCTCTTGCTGCGACATGCGACACTGGAAGCCGCATATCTCGAGCTGGTCCGCGCTGGATCCATCCCCCTGCCGCCGTTGTTTATCAATCAGCTCATTCATGTGATCCTGCGCAATGCGCTGGACGGCTGCGATGACCCCTTTGTGCTGCGCGCGGCTGAACTGTTTTTCCGGCCGCAGCGGATCATGCTGCACGAGCAGTCGCTGATTCTTGGAGACGAGGAGATCATTGGCGGCCTGAAAATGACGCCGGTGTTGTCGCTGATGTCGATGCTGGGCGCGGCCACGGAGACGCAAATTGACGTTCTTGATGCTGATAACGCGGAGCACTATTGGCACCGCTGCGACCAGTTCGACATGGGTTTTGACCTCACGGTCGGAAAGCCGGGACGGGCGGCGCTAGCGCAAGCGATGACGCGCTGGATTTCGCACCTGCTCGGAGTCGACGTGGCAATCGAGCCGCTGACGGAATTGCGCGACGCAAAACTTACCTGGTACGTCGGCTTGGATTCGGAGGCGACCGGGATCGGCGACCAGCTCTGGCGCGGCGAAAGCCTGGACGACCAAACGGCGGGCAGGGTGCTGGCGCTCTTCCGCCTCACTTTTACCGATACTGCGGTCGTGACTGACGTCCTGAAGCAAGAGCCGGTCTATCTGATCATGGCCATGACTTCGGGCTTGAACCTCCGGATGAAGCCTCAGAATCTTTTGACCGGATTGCCGATCAGGCGCCTGGAGGCTGTGAGTTGAGCCCTGCCGCTGTACCGTTGGTGTGTATTCCGATCGGTGTCGTAGTGGAGCGCCGAAAGGCCGACTCGCCGTGGATCGACTTCGTTTGGCGCGGCGTTGGTGTCCTGCCGGACGAGCCAGACTTGCAGCCATGGACGATCCTTCGTGAACAGGATGACGTAACTCTTTACTATGCTGGAAGCGCGGTGATCGAACTCTACCGCTCCGAGACCGCGCGCTACCGCGAGAACTTCGCAAGCGACGTGCCGAGCCTCTGGATCGTGCTGAGCCCGTCAGAGGGCGCTTGGCCATTCACGGTTGCGGCCGTTACAGCTGACCCCGCGGAAGGAGAAGCTTTCACCGAAGCGGGCGCCAATCTCGTCGAAGCGGTGCCGATGCCTGACGTCGTTCGTGAAAGCATTGAAAACTTTGTTGCTGAGCACCACGTTGAAAGGGCGTTCGTTAAGCGCAAGCGAGGTCGCGCCGATCCCGAGGCGCTCGCGCGGCGTCATCACGATGAAGGTGGGCACGAATGAGCGAGGAGGAATTTCTTGCTCGCTGGTCTCGCCGCAAAGCTGAGGCGAGAACAGCCGTTGACGCGCCGCAGCCGTTGCCGGCGCCGCTCGAGGTGTCGAACTCGACAACGCTTGCTAGCTCCGAAAATGCTGACGACGCCGAGTTCGATCTTTCCAGCTTGCCGTCGATCGAGTCCATCACGGGAGCGACAGACGTCACCTCTTTCCTGCGCAAGGGTATCCCAGCCGCATTGAGCCGTGCGGCGCTTCGTCGCGCCTGGGCAGCCGATCCGGCCATCCGGGACTTCATCGGTCTCGCGGAGAACGCCTGGGACTTCAACGACCCAAATGCGATGGCCGGATTCGGACCGCTCGACTGCTCTGAAGAGCAGCTTGCCGCCCTCCTGGATCGGGTGGTCGGCGGCGTGCGCAATGCGGCTGACAGCCTTGCAACAGCAGTCCCCCACCCAGCAATTCCCGAGCAAACGAACGCCCGCCAATCGGCAGATTCCGATGGTGCAAAGCTCTCGGAGCATGCGGGGGAGGAGGTAGACGATCCCGAACGCGCCCAGGAGATTTCATCGCAGAAGGTGCCCCCACCTTCTGCTGCGGTGCAAACGGACAGTGCGGGGAACGTTGCGGACGACCAAACTTCAACTCGACGCCGTAAGCACGGAAGCGCATTGCCTGGATAGGCTTACAACCAAAAGCCATACTTTCGGACTGCGCCGAATCAATTGACCGGTCCGTGACCGACGTCTAGTCTTTGCCCAAGAAAGAATAATCAAGCGCGTCGGCACTCTGGGGAAAAAGGGAGGTCCACATGCGCGATGCGGGCCTTTGTCATGCGATCGATGCAGCAGGCAGCCTAGCACAGCTTGCCCGCAGAACTTCCGTTGCCCAATCCTCCGTTTCAAATTCGAAAAGAGTGCTCGCGCAACGAGGAATCGCCGGCGAAGCAGCAACCGGCGTATCGCGCCGACAACCGAGTCCCGAAGTTCATTTCGAGGCTGTCGTGAAAGATAATGCCATCGATCCCGTCGATGCTGCCCGCGCTTGGGAATACGAGTTGCTTGCCGCATTGCTTTCATCGCCGCCTTCCACCCGCTTGCTTGATGAGATCGCAACATTATGCGGTGACGGAACGCCGCTCGGTTGCGCTCATGCCGCACTGGCGGAGGCCGCATCGAAGGCAGACACCGGCGCGGTCGAGCGGGAATATTTCGATCTGTTTGTCGGCCTCGGCCGCGGCGAGTTGCTCCCTTATGCCTCGTATTACCTGACAGGTTTTCTGAATGAGCGTCCGTTGTCACGGCTTCGCGAAGACCTCGCTGCACTCGGCATAGAGCGCGCCGAGAACATTTTCGAGCCGGAGGACCATGCCGCCACGCTGTGTGAGATTATGGCGGGCCTTGTCTCGGGGCGCTTCTCGGCCAGCCCGGAGCTGCAGCGCAGCTTTTTTGAAAAGCATATGGCGCCTTGGATGGGCCGAATGTTCAGCGATCTTGAGCACGCCGCGGGCGCGCGGTTCTACCGGCCCGTAGGCTCGCTAGGCCGCCTATTTATCGAAATCGAAGCTGAAGCATTTACGTTCGCGAACTGACCAATGGCGATTGGTCCGGGAGAAAGTCGATGAAGAGCGAAAAAAAAGCAACGGTCGGCCGGCGCGATTTCCTTCGCAACGTTGGGGTGGGCGCGGTGGGCGCTGGCGCCACGTTGGCGAGCCCGCTGATCGTGCCAGCGCAAGCTGACAGCGAGAACAACGACGAGAAACGCAAGGCGCGGTACAAGGAAACCGATCACGTAAAGGCTTACTACCGCGTCAATCGTTATCCGGGTTGAGGAGGCGGCCATGCTGATCAAGAGAACAGAACGGTCTTCAGGGCTTGCGTCCCGCGTATCGGTTGCCGACGCTCTGTCCGGGCAGGCCGGCGGTCTGGATCGCCGCACGTTCCTGCGCCGGTCCGGGCTTGCCGGCGGCGGATTGGCCGCGCTGACCACGCTGCCGATCGGTAGCGTTCGCAAGGCGAAAGCAGCCGTCGCCGGGCCGCTCACCTCGGGCGCCACGGTTCGCAAGAGCATCTGCACGCATTGTGCCGTCGGATGTACAGTGACCGCGGAAGTGCTGAACGAAGTCTGGATCGGCCAGGAACCGAGCTGGGATTCGCCGATCAACCGCGGCTCGCATTGCGCCAAGGGCGCCTCGGTGCGCGAGCTGGTGCACAGCGAGCGGCGGCTGCGGTACCCCATGAAGCTTGTGGGCGGGCAGTGGACGCGGGTCTCCTGGGATACCGCGGTCAACGAGATTGGCGACAAGCTCCAGCAGATTCGCGAAAAGTCCGGCAGCGATTCCGTCTATTGGCTGGGATCGGCCAAGATGACCAATGAAGGGTCCTACCTGTTCCGCAAGCTCGGCGCGTTCTGGGGCACCAACAACACCGACCATCAGGCGCGCATCTGCCATTCGACGACCGTCACCGGCGTGGCCAACACCTGGGGCTACGGCGCGATGACCAACAGCTTTAACGATATCCGCAATGCCAAGACACAGATCATCATGGGCGGCAATCCGGCCGAGGCGCATCCGGTATCGTTGCAGCATCTGCTCGAAGGCAAGGAGCTTCAAAAGGCCAACTTTATCGTCATAGACCCGCGCCTGACGCGAACTGCCGCACACGCGACGGAGTATGTGCGCATGCGCCCAGGCACCGACATCCCGGTGCTCTACGGCATGATGTGGCACATCCTGCAGAACGGCTGGGAGGACAAGGAGTTCATCAAGCAGCGCGTCTACGGTTTCGACGATCTGCGCAAGGAAGTGGAGAAATGGAATCCGGAAGAGGTCGAGCGGGTCAGCGGCGTTCCCGGCGAACAGCTTAAGCGAGTCGCCAAGATGTTTGCCACGGAGAAACCGTCGACGCTGATCTGGGCCATGGGCCAAACCCAGAAAACCGTCGGCACCGCCAACGTGCGGGCCAGTTGCATCGCACTGCTCCTCACCGGCAACGTCGGCGCTCCCGGGACCGGCGCCAACATCTTCCGTGGCCACGACAATGTGCAAGGAGCGACCGACGTAGGGCTCGATATCGTGACGCTGCCGTTTTACTACGGACTTGCCGAAGGAGCCTGGAAGCACTGGTCGCGGGTTTGGGAAGTCGACTATGACTTCTTGAAGTCGCGCTTCGACTCCAAGCAGATCATGGAAACTCCCGGCATCCCGCTCACCCGCTGGTTCGACGCGGTGACATTGCCGAAAGATCAGGTCGCGCAGAAAGATAATGTCAAGGCGGTGTTCGTGCAGGGACACGCCAGCAACAGCATCACGCGAATCCCGGATTCGCTCAAAGGCTTGCAGGCGCTCGAGCTGTTGGTCATCGCCGACCCGCATCCGACCACCTGGGCCTCGCTCGCGGTGGAGGCCGGTCGCAAGGATAACCTCTACATTCTCCCGGTTGCCACGCAATTCGAATGCAAGGGGTCGCGGGTGGCTTCGAACCGCTCGCTGCAATGGGGTGAGCAGATCGTCAAGCCGGTGTTCGAATCGAAGGACGATCTCGAGGTCATGTATCTCGTCGCCAAGAAGCTCGGCTTCGCCGACCAGATGTTCAAGAACATCAAGGTCGAGAACAATCTGCCGGTAGCCGAAGATATCCTCCGCGAGATGAATCGCGGCAGCTGGTCGACCGGTTACTGCGGGCAGTCGCCGGAGCGCCTCAAGGCGCATATGAAGAACCAGGCCAAGTTCGACATGCTGACGATGCGCGCGCCCAAGGACGATCCTGAAGTCGGCGGCGACTACTACGGCCTGCCGTGGCCCTGCTGGGGTTCACCGGAAGTCAAGCATCCCGGCACGCCTCTGCTGTACAATAATAATCTTGCCGTGATGGATGGAGGCGGCACGTTCAGGCCCCGCTTCGGGCTCGAGCGGGAGGAGAAACTTCCCGACGGCACGACACGGAAAGTCAGCCTGCTTGCGGACGGGTCCTATTCGAAGGATTCGGAAATCAAGGATGGCTATCCGGAATTTACCCTTGCCGTGTTGAAGAAACTGGGCTGGGATACGGACCTGACCGAAGCGGAAATGGCCACGATCAACAAGGTCAACTCCGCTAATCCCGACGCAGTGTCCTGGTCGCTCGATCTCTCCGGCGGCATTCAACGCGTGGCGCTGAAGCACGGCTGCGTTCCCTATGGCAACGGCAAGGCGCGCATGAACGCGTTCGGATTGCCGGATCCGATTCCGGTCCACCGCGAGCCGATCTACACGCCGCGCGTCGACCTGGTCTCGAAATATCCGACACTGCCCGATGCCAAGCAGTTCCGTCTGCCGAACATCGGCTTCTCGGTGCAGAAGGCGGCTGTAGAAAAGGGCATTGCCAAGCAATTTCCCCTCATCCTCTCTTCGGGACGTCTGGTCGAGTATGAGGGTGGCGGCGAGGAGACCCGCACCAATCCGTGGCTCGCCGAACTGCAGCAGGACATGTTCATCGAGATCAGTCCGGCCGATGCCGCCGACCGCGGTATTAAGGATGGCGGTTGGGTCTGGGTCACGGGCGCCGAGGCCAATTCCAAGGCCAAGATGAAGGCGCTCGTTACCGAGCGTGTCGGCAAGGGCGTCGCCTGGATGCCATTCCACTTCGGCGGCTGGTTCGCAGGCCAGGATCTTCGCGGCAATTATCCAAAGGGCACCGATCCGATCGTTCTCGGCGAAAGCGCCAACACGATCACCACCTACGGATACGATCCGGCGACCGGCATGCAAGAGCCCAAAGTCACTCTCTGCCAAATCGCGGCGGCATAAGGAGCAACGACCATGGCACGTATGAAATTCCTCTGCGACGCCGATCGTTGCATCGAGTGCAATGCCTGCGTCACCGCCTGCAAGAACGAGCACGAGGTCCCCTGGGGCATCAATCGGCGTCGCGTCGTCACCATCAACGATGGCAAGCCGGGCGAGCGTTCCGTCTCGATGGCCTGCATGCATTGCACTGACGCGCCCTGCGCGGCGGTATGCCCGGTGAACTGCTTCTACACGACCGCCGACGGTGTGGTGCTTCACTCCAAGGACCTGTGCATCGGATGCGGCTATTGCTTCTACGCCTGCCCATTCGGTGCGCCGCAATATCCCAAGGTCGGTAACTTCGGCTCGCGCGGCAAGATGGATAAATGTACGTACTGCGCCGGCGGCCCCGAGGCCGACGGTAGCAAGGAAGAGTACGAGAAGTACGGGGCGAACCGTCTCGCCGAAGGCAAGCTGCCGCTGTGCGCCGAGATGTGTTCGACCAAATCGCTGCTGGCCGGCGACGGCGAAATTATCGCCCAGATCTATAAGGAGCGGGTCACCAAGCGCGGCTACGGCTCCGGCGCTTGGGGTTGGAAGACCGCCTATCGCGAAACCATTGAATCCTGAAAGCGGCAGCGGCGGCACGTGAGGACATATCGAGGAGCGAGCTTCATGACGTCTTTTGGAAAATATATCCGCGTGATTCTCGGCGCGTGGGCTTTTCTGCTGATCGTTCTGACGTCGATGCCCTCCAGTGCCCAGCAGGTCAATCCGACCGCAAGCTCCGTGAAGGAACAGCAGCTTCTGCAGGAACTCAATCGGATTCAGGGGCGCGTCAGCATTCCCGACCAGCGCTCCGGCGTCCTCGAACAGCCAGCCGGTCGCGATTGGCGTGAGTTCCGCAACGTCACGCTGCGCTGGATCGGGGGGATCGCCATTATCGGTATGCTGGCACTGCTTATTGTTTTTTATCTCAGCCGCGGCATGGTTCGACTCGAGAGCGGCCGGTCGGGACGCAGCATCGTGCGCTTCACCGCGTTCGAGCGTTTCGTGCACTGGATGACCGCAACATGTTTCATCATTCTGGCGGTCTCTGGACTGAACATCACGTTTGGCCGTCCGCTACTGCTGCCGCTGATCGGTTTCGAAGCGTTCTCGGAGTGGTCGCAATGGGCGAAATACGCCCACAACTATCTGAGCTTTCCGTTCACCATAGGCGTAGTGCTGATCTTCCTGATATGGATCGCCGGCAACATCCCGAACAAGCTTGATATCGATTGGCTGAAGCGAGGCGGCGGAATGATCGGCCACGATCATCCGCCGGCGTATCGCTTCAATGCTGGCCAGAAGGCGATCTATTGGATCGTCGTCCTTGGCGGTGGCGCGGTGGCCGTGACTGGGTATCAGCTGATGTTCCCCTTCTACCTGTCCGGAATCGAGGGGATGCAGATTGCTCAGATCGTGCACTCGATCGTCTCCGTGCTCTTTGTGGCCGCGATGCTGGCGCACATCTACATCGGCACTATCGGCATGGAGGGGGCTTTTGAGGCGATGGGCAGCGGAACTGTCGATGTAAATTGGGCCAAGGAGCACCACAGCCTTTGGCTTGAGGAGCAAAACGCTCGGACGGGCGCCAACGACGCCCGCTCGCAGCCGGCTGCAACTCCCGCCGAATAGGACGCAACGAGGCTGCGCGCGACGAGGTGAATTGGGATGAAGTCCTTTCTGCTGGCTTGTATTGCTGCCGGTATATGTGCCGTGCTTGCCGTCATCGTCCTCAACACGATCCAGGAACCCGTCCAGCGGGCCTTTGCCACGTCTGGCGTGCGGCTTTGAGCAGGCCGCGCAATCATTGACGAAGCTGGCGATCACCTGGTCGGTGATTGCCAGCCTACTGCAGGTCAGCACGTCTCGTTCGACAACGAGTGAGAAATGGCGCCGGGATGTCCGACTGCGTTAAAGCGGGGCTTAATCGGCTGTCCTATTCGCCAGCCGCGACAAGGTTTGTCTTTTGCCAAGGACACCGGCGGTAGCGATCAAAGATTCGACTTTCCTTGATCCTCCATTCTGATTTCCCGTCGCTTCGAATCCAGTTCCGGCCCTGACATTTCCTCGATCCCAATCAAGTCGCGCCGCGACGAAGTAGCTCGAATGAGCTCATCGATCTTCACCTGCAGGGCGGCGCTGTCCCTGTTCTGCGTATTTTGAATCAGAAAAACCATCAGGAACGTGACGACGCTGCTGATGGTGTTCATGACCAGCTGCCATGTATCGGAAAAGCCGAACATCGGCCCACTTATGAGCCAGGCGAGTACGAACCCGCCCGCCAGGCCGAATGTCCACGGTCGGCCTGTTTGGCGCGCAGCTTCCGAGGCAAATCTGGAGAACCAGTGTTCGTTGGTACTTCGTGTCAAATCGCCGGACCCAATTGGGTCTCAACCGCCGCGCTCGACGTTAGTTCAACCGGGCCGTCCGAGTTTTGTGGCCGAACGTACGATGTTCCGGGCGAGGTTGTTCGGTGCGCCGCTGCAATCGATGTCCTCAGTGTTTCATACCCTGTCCCGCTTCTTGACAGGCGTTCATGCACCGGCGGCACGCCTCGGCGCAGATCCGGCAATGTTCGTGCATGCTGGCGTGCTTCTCGCATTCGTCCCCACAGAGCCGACAAGCGGCGGCGCAGGCGTCCAACATTCTGCGGATCATCTCCTCGTCCGATCCGGTTCGGCGGGTCGCCATCCTGCCGGTGATGTTGCAGACGTCTGCGCAATCGAGGTCCAGCCGGATGCATTGGGCGAGCGACCTGACATTGTCCTCTGCCAAGCAGGCGTCCGCGCAGGATGTGCAGGTCTGGGCACAGGAGTAGCATTCCTCGATACAGCGAATGAGCGCGTCATTGGCTCGGCCACGCACTTGGGGGTGGGTGTTGATCATCTCTTGAACGTGCATGTGGGTCCTCCGGAATGTTGACCCCAAACGCCTAACAACCGGCCGGCGCAAAAGTTCTGGGGCAACGCGAGCACGATCCGTCAGTATCATTTCTGGAACGCTCGACCGAGGCGCGGGTTGATTGCCAGCGGCAACAAAGGCAGCACGTTAAGCCATGGCCGGTCTGACCATCAGTGAGCGGGCACGCGAGCCGATCCGGGCAGCAGCTACGGAACTGCTGCATCGGGATGGCGAGAGTCTGCCGGCGCCGGAGCGCGCGGGAGAATTCGGAACACCGTTCGCCCGTTTCGGCGATGCGCGCGTCGTGCTGCTTGGCGAAGCCACGCATGGCACGGCCGAATTCTACCAAGCGCGCGCCGCCATCACCCGTGAACTGGTTCAGCATCACGGTTTTTCGATCATCGCGGTCGAGGCGGATTGGCCCGACGCGGCACGCATCGACCGCTATGTGCGCCATCGGGAAGGCGCGACCGGAGCGGCTGCTGCCTTCTCACGTTTCCCGAGCTGGATGTGGCGCAATGCCGAAGTGCGGGAGTTCGTCGATTGGCTACGGGCTTACAACGCGAACCTTGCGCCCGACCATCGGGTCTCGTTCCATGGACTTGACGTTTATAGCCTCGGCAGCTCGATTGCCGCGGTTCTCGATTATGTCGATCGCGTCAACCCGGAAGCCGCCAAAGCTGCGCGTCGGCGCTATGGCTGCCTGACACCTTGGCAGGACGAGCCGGCCGCGTATGGCCGCGCCGTGCTGCATGGCAAGCGGGATACCTGCGAGGATGAAGTCGTGGCGCAGCTCGCGGAGCTTTTGCGTCATCGCGTCCTCTACGAGGCACAAGATCGCGAGGACTTCTTCGACGCCACACAGAACGCTCGCGTCGTGCGCGCAGCCGAGCACTATTACCGCATCATGTACCATGGCTCGCGCGAATCCTGGAATCTGCGCGACCGGCACATGTTCGACACGTTGCAGGCGCTCCTTCGGCACGGTGCCAACCGCAAAGCCGTCGTGTGGGCCCACAACTCCCATATCGGCAACGCGGCCGCCACGGCTATGGGTTGGCAAGGTGAGTTCAATATCGGCGAGCTTTGCCGCACAGCCTATGGTGATGGTGCGGTTCTCATCGGATTCGGTACCGATCGGGGCACCGTCGCTGCCGCGAGCGACTGGGACGCGCCGATGCAGATCATGACGGTCCGTCCAGCGCGGGCCGACAGCTATGAATATGCCTTCCGGAAAACGGGCTTGGCCCGCACGCTCACGGATTGGCGCGGACTGCCGAAGCGTGATCTGGCTGATGCTCTGCGTCAGCCGATGCTGGAGCGCGCGATCGGCGTGATCTACAGACCGGAAAGCGAACTCGCGAGCCACTACTTCGAAGCCGTGCTGGCCGAGCAGTTCGACGCCTTTGTGTGGTTTGAACAGACCCAGGCTGTGACACCGCTCGCGACCGGGCACGAGCAGGGCACGCCGGAAACCTATCCGTTCGGACTTTGAATGTTTTGGCAGAAATCGCGGCGAAAACGTAGAGATTCGCGTATGCGTGAATCGTCCGTGGCGTCGTTGCGAGGAGCGAACGCGACGAAGCAATCCAGCTTTCTTGTTTGCGATGTCGGCTTCAAGGACTTGCTTCGCTAGCGCTCGCAATGACGGCGCTCTCCTTCACCTCGCGCGCGTTCATTGCCCGAAGCGTCTCCTTCGGCGTTTCGCGCACCAATGCCTCGATGTCGGCCTGCTCCAGCGTTTCCTTCTCTAATAGCTTACGGGCCGCCCGATCCAGGATGGCGCGCCGCGCTTTCAGGATGCCCTGCGCGCGTTGAAACACACGATCAACGATCGCTCGGACCTCATGATCAACGGCCGCAGCAGTTTCTTCGGCATATTCGCGCTCGCGCACGGGATAGGGTCGATCAGTGCCGGCCAGGAAATTACCGGGCTCGCGGTCATAGGCGATACTGCCGAGCTTTTCCGACATGCCGTAGCGGGTGACCATGCTGCGGGCAATGTCGGTGACGCGCCGCAGGTCGTCGGCGGCGCCGGTCGACAAATGGTCGAACACGATCAACTCCGCGGCACGGCCACCAAGCAGCACCGCCATCTTGTTCTCCAGCTCCTCCTTGGTCATCAGGAAGCGATCCTCAATCGGCCGTTGAATCGTGTAGCCGAGAGCGCCAACGCCCCTTGGGATAATCGAAACCTTGTGCACGGGATCAACGCCGGGTAGCGACAGTGCGGTCAGCGCGTGGCCCATTTCGTGATACGCCACGATCTCGCGCTCCTTGGGATTGAGGAGACGGTTGCGTTTTTCGAGACCAGCCACCATGCGCTCGACGGCGTTATTGAAATCTCTCATCGCGACAGCTTCTGCGCCTCGGCGCGTCGCCAGCAGCGCGGCTTCGTTGACGAGGTTGGCCAGATCAGCGCCGGTGAATCCAGGTGTCAGCCCCGCCACCGCTTCCACGTCGACGTCCGGAGCAAGCTGGACCTTCTTCATATGCACCTTGAGAATCTCGATGCGGCCCTTCTTGTCGGGACGGTCGACCAGCACCTGCCGGTCGAAGCGGCCGGCACGCAATAGCGCCGGATCGAGAATTTCCGGCCGGTTGGTGGCGGCGAGAATCACCAGGCCTGAACGCGAGTCGAAGCCGTCGAGCTCGACCAGAAGCTGGTTTAGTGTTTGCTCCTTCTCGTCATGGCCACCGGCAAATGGACCGACGCCGCGGGCGCGACCCAAGGCGTCGAGCTCGTCGATGAAGATGATGGCCGGCGCCTTTTGATGCGCCTGCTGGAACAGGTCGCGCACGCGCGCCGCGCCAACACCGACGAACATCTCCACAAATTCGGAGCCGGAGATCGAGAAGAACGGCACGCGGGCCTCGCCGGCGATGGCCTTGGCCAGCAGCGTCTTCCCCGTGCCGGGTGGGCCGACCAGGAGAACGCCTTTCGGCATCCTTCCGCCGAGCCGGCCATAGTCCGTCGGATTCTTGAGGAAATCGATGATCTCGCGGAGCTCGTCCTTGGCTTCGTCGACGCCGGCAACGTCGGCAAAGGTCACGCCGGTGTTGGATTCGACGTAGATCTTTGCCTTGCTTTTGCCGATGGCCATCAGGCCGCCGCCAAAGCCGCCGCCGCTCTCGGCGGCGCGTTTTCCAATGTACCACCACAAGCCAAAGAACAGCAGCGTAGGCATCACCCACGACAACAAGTCGCGCAGGAACGTGCTCTGGATTTGCCCCGTAAAGCGGACGCCATATTTTTCCAGCTCGCTTGCGACTTCCGGATCGACGCGGGTGGTGACGAACTGCTTCTGCCCGCTCGGCAATGGCTCCTTCAGCGTACCCTGCATGGTACGATCCGAGATGCCGACGCTGGCCACCTTGCCCTGACGCAGCAATTGCTGAAACTCGCTGTACGGAATGACGGCGATCTGGCTAGCTGCGGAGATGAAGTATTGAATCACAAAGATCGCGAAGATCGCCGCGACCGCGTAGCCGACGTGAAAGCGGATGTTATTTTTCATGTCGCAGCCCCGCTCCTGATCCGTTCAAGCGCCCGGCCCCAATCGAAAATTCATCTTCCCCGCCGTCGGTTGAGCGACAGCGATAAGGAGAGCGCCGCACCGATGGCATGGCGCGGTGTGACTCCCCCCATCGCCAAATGAGCTGCCTGCATCGCCACATGAACGAAAAGGATGCGATTAAGTTTCAGGAGGGCCTTGGGCGAGCCGCTGGAGCCTGTTGCGCAGTTCGGGAGAGGGCGGCGGAGCCGGGCGGGCAGCCAGCGTCAACGGCCAGGACCGCGCATGACCTTTTAGGTCCCGAAAGATATCTGGCTCCCGAAAAATATCGAGCCGGTGACATCGCCCCTCTTGAAACCATTCGCGATGTTTCTAATTTTTTGGTCGCCACACACGTGGCGCCGGATGCCTTTAGAGGGTCCGGCAGATATCGCCGGCAGCTCCCGGCCTTGCTCTATCCATGTTGCTCAAGAGGAGGATGTGGCTATGAGGATTTACGGTCTATCACCGTTCTGGGCTTCGACCGTCGGTTACGAGAAAATTAAGCCGCGTCGAATCCTGATCCAATTCGCCGGCAACGGCAACCAGCAAACCGAGCAGAAGCGGGCGAGCTGACGGCGCAGCTGCGAAGCTACGGCGCGCCCTGTGCGCGGGATAGCTCGTGCGCCGGAACCGCCGATTCGTAAAAGCCAACGCAAACCAGAAAGGAGAAATGACAATGGCACTACGCGATCTCATTCCGTGGAACAACGGTTCGCGGGACATGCAATATAGCCAGCAAGGCAACCCGTTTCTTGCCTTGCACCGGGAGATGAATCGTCTCTTCGACGAGATGTTCCGCGCCTTTGACGTCGATGCGTTCGGGCCACATCCGATGGGCTGGCCGAGCGTCGAGGTCAACGAGACCGACAAGGAGGTCAAGGTGGTGGCTGAACTACCCGGTCTTGAAGAGAAGGACGTGCAGGTCGAACTCGCCAATGGCGTCCTGAGAATTAGCGGCGAAAAGAAGAGCGAGACGGAAGACAAGGAGCGTCGCTTCAGTGAGCGCTACTACGGACGGTTCGAGCGCCGCATTCCGATGGAAGACGTCGATCAGGAAAAGGTCGCCGCAAAATTCGACAAAGGCGTCCTGACCGTCACGTTGCCCAAACCACCGACTGCGCAGCAGAAGGTGAAACGCATCGCGATCAACGGGAAATAACAGAGGAACGGGCGAGAGCGACGGCTCTCGCCCCTCAGTCCGACGGAGGCATTCGCATGAACGTTGTGCCTTTATCGCTTCATTCCGAGTTCAAGACGCGCCACCAGGCAGCGTGGCCCGAGCAAAGCCGATCGATGTTTCCTGCCTACGCGCACGCGCTGATTTATAAACCTGCTCCCTCGGCGATGACATCCGGCCGCGCCGCTCGAAGAGAGCAATGGAAGCTGGTCTTCGAGCGGCGGAGTGCGCAATACGTTGAACCCCTGATGGGCTGGACGGCAGACGACGACCCGCTGAGCCAAATAGAGCTTTCCTTTCCCTCTGCGGAAGCGGCCATCGCCTATGCCCGTCGCCAGGGGCTGGACTACACGGTGCAAGGATTGCAGGACCATGAGCCGAGGCTCCGCTTGGTGTCCGACCGAACTAATGGTGTAAGCCAGGCGACCCGCACCCAACGGCAACGGCGCCTGGAGTGGGTCGAGCGAACGCTTGGACCAGAGGTGATCCGCACCGGGTTCGGCCCTGGCGCCGAGCCAGCAATGTTATACGCGGAACCTGAAGATGTGCTTCGAGACCCCGATCTCTCGCCTGACCAACAGTGGGACATGCTGCGTCGCTGGGCGCTTGAGGCTTATCAAATCGAACGCGAGCATGGTCGGGGCAAACCGGAGGCGGAGCCTTCGCGACTCGAGCACGTCATAGATGCGCTGACCGCTATCGAGGAGGAGATCCTCGATAAAAAGGCGGGATAGATACGATGCGAGCGGATGCTCTTCTGAATCAGAGAAGCCGTGCACGGGGCAATTCGTGATCATGTATGTAGGATGGCCACGTTCTATTTCGATCTGGTAGGAGATTTAGCTGCTAGCGACGTGCTCGGAATGGAATTCCCCAACCCGCAAGCAGCCAGACGGCACGCCCGACTTCTTGCCAATCGCACTGCTGCCGAAAATCCACAGCTGATCCGCGCCGGCAATTATATCTCTGTCAGGAACGCTAGAGGGTTTGAGCTGTATCGAGTGCCCATATCGCTTCAGCGCAAAGACCATACATGAGCGCGCTCTTCTTCGATCGCTGACCGGCGGGCTTCCCGACCCACTTCCCACTTCATCAAGTCGAGCTAAAAAGTTTTTAGCGTTCCGAGGAACATTGCATTGACGCGGGACTTGATGGCTGCCGCCCTCCTCGGGGCTTCATTTGTGAGGGGTTCCCTAACATGAAAATACTAACTCGCGCAGCAGCTGCCGCTATCGCGCTCGCAGCAGCTGGAATACTCAGCTCGCCCGCGAGCGCGAGCCTCGTGCCGTTGACCACGACCGATTTGACCGGCCAAGGCGTCGGTGCGTCCTTCACGACGCTGTTCCTGCAAGCCCAAGGGAATTCCACGACGGAAAGTGGTGGTGTCATGTTCAATGGCACCGTGTTCGGTGATGCCGGATCGGGACAGTCGCAGTCGCGGACGTTCACCTTTGCCGACCTCGGAATCACGAATGCCAGCCAGCTTGGACTGATCGTGAACCTGGCGGAGCCGGGATCCGAAAACCCGCCCTTCGTCACCACGGCCATGAGCCCGCTGGCAGCTAACGCCAACCTGGCGAATACGATTACGCTGAACGTCTTCAGTTCGACCGGCACGCTGCTGGAACAGCACACCGCAGCGAACGGGCTGACGCTGCTTCAGGTTGCTAGCGGACTCGGTGGATCGGGCATCGTGTTCGGGCTAGACTCAGCCGAACAGACCCAGCTGAACAACACCATTGCTGCCAATGCGGGCAACGAGGTGTTCACGCTCGGAGCCACGTTTGCCAATGCTCAGGGTGGTCCGGAGACGATTAGCGCGGTCCGTCTCACCGGAGCGGTTCCAGAACCATCCACTTGGGCGATGATGGTGTTAGGATTTGTCGGGGTGGGCTTCATGGCTTATCGCCGCCGTTCCAATCCAAAGTTCCGTTGGACCTGACGGGCTGAAATCGAACTGCATCTCGCAAGCGAGACAAATGCAAAAACACAGTGTTCAGGCGGATGTACCCTGACATTGTTATGGCCCCGGAGCAGTCCGGGGCCATATTTTTTCCGGAAGACACGCGATGCTGGGTCATTTGCCAGTTGTTATCGTTACTTCATTGCATCTCACCGCTGTCGCGGACGCGCGTCCTCAATTCGATATTGCACGGGAGTGTCAGTTCGAGGCGGGATCGTCAAAGGACATCCGGCGCACGTGCATGAGAGACGAGAAGCGGGCGCGCCGCCGCCTTGAGAAGCAATGGACGGAATTTTCGCCCAGCGACAAAGCCTGGTGCACCCGGGAAGTGTCGCGGACGCTAGCCCGGAGCTATGTTGAATTGCTGACCTGCCTTCAAATGGAGAAGCATGGGCAGCAGACCGGGAATTGACATGTTGAGGTTCAGATGCCCCGGGGGCGATCCGTTCGCATTCGATCCAGCAAGTTCCGGGACGACAAGGTCAGCTCACAGCAATAACCCCGTCCAGAGCGGGGCAATCTTGGACGGGGTCTTGGAGGAACGCGTCTTGGCTGAGCGACGCGGCAGCAACCCAGATCAATCGACCTGAAATTTATGTTCGGAAACTGACTCTCTCACCTGCTTGTTACAACCAGCGAACTCAGGTTCGTTCCGTTTGCCTCAGCGTTGGTCGCCCGCGTGACCTGCCGTTTCTCTCGTGCACGCTATCTCAATCGCGGCTCACATCTCTCATCGTGCCTGCGCTTGGGGCGTATTCATCATGTGACGAACGCGGCAACGCCACGCGCTCGAACCGCAAGATCGTTCAACCCGCCTCGCGCGCGGCCCTCGATTGTTCGAAGACGCACCGTCTTGCGATGCTCCTCAGGATCAGGGCGTCGTTGCACGACGCGTCTCCCTGCGACAATCTGCATCGTTAAACTTTTTATGCAGGAACGGTGCGGACGTCACGGCATTGAGCTTTCATTCGGGTCACAGCGAAGAGAATTGGCGATGAATAAACTGCTTCTTGCGATTGCGGCGTTGGCATGTGTCGGTGTTGCAACTCCGGCGATGGCCGAACGTGTCATCATCAAGGAAGGGCCCGGCTATCACCATCACCGGCATTTTCGCCCGTACAACAGGATGGATTGCCGCAGAGTTACGATACGAGAGCGTCGACCGAACGGTACCTTGATCGTAAAGCACATTCGGCGGTGTCGTTAACCGGATCACTTCAGCGCAGAGCGCAGCAGGTTATTCGATCACCTCGTCGGCGCGAGCCAAGAGGGTCGGCGACAGTTGGATGCCGAGCGCTTTCGCGACCTTTTGATTGATGACCAGCTCGAATTTGGTCGGCTGTTCGACCGGGATGTCGGCGGGCTTCGATCCGCGAAGAATCCTGTCGACGTAGTCGCCGGCACGTCGGAACATGTCCACGGTATTAGGTCCATACGAAACGAGGCCGTCGGCTTCGACGTATTCGCGAAAGCCGTGCATCGTTGGCAAGTGCTCGCCGATGGCAAGGGCGTTGATGCGAGCACGGTTGGTGTTAGCGATCGGATTTGGGAGAACATAGAGAGCCTCAGCTCTACGTTTCAGTCCCGCAAGCGCGGGCGCGATATCGTCCGCGCTGTGCAATTCCAGTGTGAGGGCTTCGAGACCGAGCGCCTTGGAAGCCACCTCTACCTTATGCTGCTCCAACACAGTCCCGAGATTGCCGAGCTCGGCCAAAATCGCAAAGCGGCGGAGGTCAGGAACGATCTCTCGCAGCAATTCAAGCCGCTTTGTCGCGACGTCAACCCCTTGGGTCGACAGTCCCGTGACATTTCCTCCCGGTCGAGCCAGGCTCGCAACCATGCCGTCACCGATCGGATCTGCGGCGATTGTGAAAACGATGGGAATGGCCGAAGTCACTTTCTTCGCCGCTAGTGCGACGCTACCCGTTGAAACGATCACGTTTGTCTTCAGCCGAACGAATTCGGCCGCAATCTCGGGGTAGCGCTCGCTGTGTCCTTCCGCCCAGCGATATTCGATGGAGATCGTCTTTCCCTCGACCCAGCCGAGCTCGTGCAGTCGCTGCAAAAACGCCGCGGTCCAGTGGCTCCATCCTGAGGGCGAACCCGCGCCGAGAAAGCCGACAGTCGGCAGCCTGGTCGCTTGCTGCGCTCGAACGGCGAATGGCATTGCAGCTGCCGCAGCGCCCAGAACAGCGAGAAATCGCCGTCGCTTCATGCTTACTCCCCTGGGTTAGCGCGTCTCTACTCAATCACCTTGTCGGCACGGCCGAGCAGCGACATTGGAACGGTAATGCCGAGCGCCTTGGCCGTTTTGAGGTTGACGATCAACTCAACGGTCGTGGACTGCTGCACGGGCAGGTCCCCGGGCCGCTCGCCTTTGAGAATTCTGCCCGTGTAGATGCCAGCCCATCGATATGATTCCTTGATGCTGCCACCATAGCTCAAGAGGCCGCCGGCGTCCGCGAACTCGTCGTACTGGTAAATCGCAGGCACCCCATAACGGAGCGAGAGTTCGGCGAGCAGTTGGCTCTTGCTGTTGAATAGAGCGTCAACTCCGATCACCAGCACGCCGGCTTTCAACCGCGCAAATCCGGCGAAAGCCGCGTCGATCTCCGCGTCGGTGGCGGCCCGCAGCACATGAAGCTTTAGCCCAAGAGGTACGGCCGCCGCCTGCGCGTCGTGCGTTACTGTGGTGGCGCGCAAAGCATCGTTAGGATTGACGAGGAACGCGATCGAGGTGGCGCCAGGTATCAGCTCATGTGCCAACTCCAGCCGCTTCGGTCCAATTTCCACATTGAGCTGAGTTACGCCGGTAGTGTTGCCTCCGGGGCGGCTCAAATTCGGGACGAGGCCGATTTTGACTGGGTCGCTGGCTGTCGTGAAGACAATTGGAATCCTGCTGGTTGCTGCCTTTGCCGCCAGATTGGCTGGCGTATTGGCCACAATCACCGAAACCTCACGGCCTACCAGATCGGCGGCCATCCCAGGTAGCCGGTCATAGTGTCCCTCCGCCCAGCGAAATTCGATCATCAGGTTCTCGCCCTCGACATAGCCTCGTTCCTTGAGCCCCGCGCGAAACGCGGCGACATGGTGCTCGTAGCCGTCCGGTGAGGCTACGTTTAAGAAACCGACTACAGGCTTCACTGCTGGCTGCGCGCGCGCCACAAGCGGCAAAGCGGCAGCGCTACCAAGTAGCGCTATGAAATCGCGGCGCCTCATTCGATCACCTCGTCGGCGAACTGCTGAAGTTGCAGCGCCACGTTAAGGCCGAGCGCCCTCGCCGTCTTCAGATTGAGGACCAACTCGAGTTTGGTTGGCTGCTGTATGGGCAATTCAGCCGGCGTTGCGCCTTTGAGGATTTTGTCGAGATAAGTTGCAGTGGCGCGAGACATACCACGCAAGTTTACGCCGTAAGAGACAAGGCCGCCAAGGTCTACTGCTTCCCGCGCGGCATACATGGCCGGCAGGTGATTGTCCGCTGCGAAGGTTACGATACGCGAGTACTGGCTGAATAACATCGGACTAGGAAATACAATGAGAGCATCAGCATGCTCTGCCGCCATGGCTGCGAAGGCGTTGTCCAGATCGACCGGACGGTCCGCCGGCACAAAATGAAGTTGGGTTCCGAGCGATTGGGCGGCACTATCGATCTCCTTCAACATGCCCGCCATGGTGCGCTCGCCATATGCACGGGGATGCCACAGCACCGCCACGCGAGAAAGCCCCGTGACCATCTCCTTGAGCAGTTGTAACCGTTTGGAAACCAGCTCGGGGCCGAGAAATGTAGTCCCCGTTACATTGCCTTCTGGCCACCCCAGACTAGAAGCAAGCCCATCTTCGACCGGATCGGCCATTCCTATACCGACAATCGGGATCGTCGAACTCGCTCGCCTCGAGGCGCGGACGGCGGGCGTGCTCAGGGCAACAATGGCATCAACACGTTGCTCGACCAATTGCTGCGCTAGCTCGTCTAGCTTGTTGGCGTCGCCATCGGCGAATCTCCGATCAAATGCGATATTCTGCTGTTCGGTATAGCCAAGCTCGCGCATCCCCGAAAGGAATGCATCGATCGTCGCCAGACTTGCGTCGGACTTGTCGCCGCGGCCAAATGATAGGACACCTATCCGACGCTTCTTCGTGTGCTGGGCAGGGGCGGCGAGCGGCCAGACAGCGACTGCGCTGCCGGACAGTGTGATGAACTCGCGCCGTCGCATCTGACCTCGCCCAGGGCATCCCTCGCACTGCCAAACAATAGCACCCTAGAACACTGGGCGATGGACAAACCGCGATCTACCGGTTCGAACGCTAGTTAGGATGAATGTGTCCTTCGGGTCCATTTTCGGCAGTCGCCATATTGGTATACTTCCGCTTTGACCCCGATAGCCGATTGAACCTTGTTCGGCACGTCCGAAAACTGCCAATAAGCGACCTAAGCCAATTTCTGCAATCGCTGGTCGATTTCTTGACGCAGCAGGCCGAACTCGAGAGGCTTAGGCAGCAAACCGGCTGCCCCGAGCTCGGTTGCCTTCTTCTTGGTAGCATCGTCCGCGTAGGCTGTAATCATGATCACCGGCACATTGGGACGTTCCGCCTTTACCTTTGGAAGCATCTCAAGCCCTGTCATCCCGGGCATGTTGACGTCTGAGAGGATCAGGATCAGCGACGGATCAGGGATCGCTTTCACCTGCTCTAAAGCGGCCTGCCCAGACACAGCAAATTCCATGCGGAAACGCCCCGAACGCAGATCCCGCCGGAAATTCTGCCGGAACATGCTTTCGACGTCAGGCTCGTCATCGACGACGACAATGTACGTACTCAATTTGCGCTCCGGTCGGCGGACGTTGTAGGCGGCAGCGTGACTACAAATTCCGTGAATGCGCCGGGTTCACTCTCCCACTTGCACATTGCGGCATGTCCTTCACGATGATGTTCGAGAAACAGCTTGAAGAGCGAAGGTTCAATTCGCGCTGCGCCGCTTCAATTTGTGCTATATGCAGCAACACGCCTATGTATCACTTCATCGGCACGCCGGCGCCCGGCAGTTCACTTTGAAATCGTCGAGCTCAATTTTTTGCCCACTCCTCAATCGGCAGCTCCACAAACACCAGCCAGCCGGGTCCGGCGACGCGGGTATTAACTACCGCAACCTCGTGATCGTTCATGTCACGCGCCATGCGGACCGACCCTGTCGAAGGGATGGTGCGAGCCTCCTGCACCTGGGCAAGAGATGACACATCTCGCAGAGACTTAGCCACGCTAAGATCTGGATGCGCGATGATACGACCCTGGGTGTCAACAACATAAGCGACGCCGTGATCGCCAACCTTGGTTTGTTGCACAACGTCCCACATTGGCTTGAGATTGAGTTCAACGATGCTTACGCCAGCTAACCACGAACCGGCCATTCCCAGTGTCATGTAAGGCTCCGACTCGCGACGCATGTAGACCGGCCCGTAATAGATCTTTTTTGCTACTGTCTCTGTGAATTTCGCGTCCTTGGAGTAGTCGGTGCCGCTGCCAACCACGTCCATGGCCAAGCGCGATACCTTGAGATACTCCTTGCCTTCGCGATCAAGTTGCGACAGCTCGGTGACGGCAGGCGTCTGTCGGAGCAGCCGCAGCGCGTCGACACGACGCTGGTCGATCGAAGCTGCCGTCGTTGGCAGCTGCGTTGTCCAAGCGACTTGGTTCTGACTCTCGTTGATGAACTGAGTAAGCTTGTCCGCGATGCGCTCAGCCTGCATGAGCAGAAGTTGGGTTCGTAAAGCCCGGATGTCCGGCTGCCCATTGGCTTGGAGCAATTGGGGATCTACGGATGTTTCCTGGTGCGAAGTCTTGCCGACGAAGTCGAGCTTAGGCGGAGCGACTTCGGCCGCACAAACAGCGAAGCCGACGCCGAGGCAGCCCAAGGCCAACGCCCACACCCGAGCGTGTCTGGTTTTCCTCTGCAGCATATTGTGGATCCTTTGCTCCAGGAATGATTTCGATCCGTAGCTAGCCATTATCGTGGCGTAACTTGCACACTGCCTTTCACCGACGGCGATCAGAGTCTCGCTATACCGTGCAACAGGGTAGCCGAGGCTCAGGACCCGGGCATCACAATCGATTTCGATGGCCAAACGGAGCCGCCGCAGTTGCCACCAGAGCACTAGGTTCCAGGGCATGCAGGCGAGAAGGCAGACAGCGATTGTCAGCAGTTGGGCGTCGTACGCGCCGAGATGGGACCGTTCATGCGCGATCACCAATTCTTGCTCGTCGGGAGATAATTTTGTCAGCCAGCGCGGCACGACAATTTGTGGACGTAAAAACCCGACAACCGCGGGACCGCAATCCTCCGATATGTAGACGGTCGTTCCGGCAATATGACCGCGGTCCCAACGACGTCGTTTCCACGCCAGATGGGCGCCACTGGCGAGGATAACCAGGGCGAGACCAATGGAAGCGATACGCCAGGTCCACTCCAAGAGCGTGGACACTCCATTAGATAATGCAGTTTGATCGGTGCCAATGATCGGCAACGTGAACCGCGACAGTTCAATTGCTGTCGTTTGCGGGGGCGTGAGTATTTCGGATGTCTGCGGGGGCGTGAGTATTTCGGAAGATGTCGATCGGTCGGTTTGAATCATTCCCGGAATCTGCACCGACACCTCGGAAGGGATGAAGAGGATCGCGAGCGAAGCAGCCATACACGTAGCCCAGAGCCAGCGCGCCGGCCTTCGTCGAATCTGCGCCGAGCGTTCAAGCGCGAGGGTGGCCAAACCCATCAGCAAAGTCACGACGACGGAATAAAGCATCCAGGACAACATTTAGGTCTCCCCTGTGTCCGACTTGCTTTCCAGAAGTTTGCGCATGTTTAGGATCTGCTTTTCACTGAGCCTCTGATCCGAAACCAGATGGACGAAGAGCAATTCGGCCGACCCCTTGAAGAGCTTGCGTGTCAGGTGCCGCAGGGCGCTTTTTTGCGCGGCCGTTTGCTTTACGGCGGCGAAATATCGATGGCCACGGCCCTCCGGCGCACGCTTCACATATCCCTTACCTTCGAGCGTCCGTAGGATAGTTAGCACGGTGGTGTACGCCAGTTCGTCTCTGAGTGCCGCTCGAACTTCACCGACAAGCGACGGCCCGCGCTCCCAAAGTACCTCCATGACGTCGATTTCTCGATCCGTGAACTGGACGTCCATCCCATCGCTCCTACTAAGGCCGTAGTAGATAATGTCGCGTCCCCTATGAACTGTCAACTATGAGTATAGTAGTAGGTCGCAAAAAGTGGCGGTATGGGGTTGGCACCCACAAGGGCTGAAAACCAGCTTCGGTACAAAAAGGAAGTCGTCGGCCAGCGCTGGCACTTCGCTTGCCTCCGGAAGCAGACATCGCTCGCGCTGCTCGACATTTCCGAAATGTGTAAAAGCGACAAGGCCGCTTACTCGATCACCTGATCGGCGCAATTAAGAAGGGTCGCCCGGAATGTGATATGTCGAACCCTTTCTCGAGTTCTTCAGCAGTTGTGATTTCTATGATCTTGGGGGGACGATTGTAGACGCTTGGCTCCGCCTGTCGTCAGCTAAGCGTTTTATTCGGCCGGGTCAAAAGGAATGGCTTCAATAATGCTGACAGGTGAGGCGGTGGGGATAACACGTAACAGACAAAAACCAGCTGAGCTGAGCAGTTCACGATACTCGTCCTCGGTGCGCTCACGCCCGCCGGCATAAGCCAGCATCAACAGATCCAGCATCTTGGCAAAGGAGGGCGCGTTTGGAGACGGAACAACCAGCTCGATCAACAACAGGCGTCCGGCTTTCGGTATCGAACGTCGGCAATTGCTCAGGATATTGCGCGCATCGGTATCTGCCCAGTCGTGAATGACTTTCTTCAGTATGTAGATATCCGCTCCGGCCGGAACGAAATCAAAGAAATCACCTGCAGCCAACTGACAGCGATCCGACAAACCGTGTCGCTCCAATAAAGTCCCGGCAGTATCAATGACGTGTCGCATGTCGAGCGGCGTGCCACGCAAATGAGAGTTTGCCA
>NZ_DATEPI010000007.1:0-23454 GCF_035273305.1 Bradyrhizobium sp.
CCCAGGAACAACAGCGCCTTGAAGAAGGCGTGGGTGAACAGGTGGAACATGCCCACCGAGTAAGCCCCCGCCCCCATGGCCACGAACATGTAGCCAAGCTGCGAACAGGTCGAATAGGCAACAATCCGCTTGATATCGTTCTGAACGAGACCAACCGTCGCGGCGAAGAAAGCGGTAGTGGCGCCAAAGAACATCACCACGGCCTGTGCGGTCGGCGCCAGTTCGAACAACGGAGACAGCCGCGCCACCATGAACACGCCGGCGGTGACCATGGTCGCGGCGTGGATCAGTGCCGATACCGGGGTCGGACCTTCCATCGCGTCCGGCAACCAGGTGTGCAACAAAAACTGCGCCGATTTGCCCATCGCGCCCATGAACAGCAGGAGGCAGGTCAGCGTCAGCGCATCGGCATGCCAACCCAGGAAATCGATGGTTTTTCCGGTTAAGCCCGGCGCACCGGCGAAGATGGTCTCGTAGTCGATTGAGCCGATCAACATGAAAACCGCAAATATGCCGAGTGCGAAACCGAAATCCCCGATCCGGTTGACGACGAAGGCCTTGATCGCCGCGGCGTTCGCCGACGGCCTCTGGTACCAGAATCCGATCAGAAGATAGCTGGCGAGTCCGACGCCTTCCCAGCCGAAGAACAACTGAACTAGGTTGTCCGAAGTCACCAGCATCAACATCGCGAAGGTGAACAGCGACAGATAGCTGAAGAATCTGGGTCGGTACGGATCCTCGTCCATGTAGCCGATTGAATAGACATGCACGAGCGAAGACACCGTGTTCACCACCACGAGCATCACCGCTGTGAGCGTGTCGACCCGCAGCGACCACGCGACCTGAAGATCCCCCGAAGTAATCCAGGGAAACAGCGGGATCCTGGCGTCGTGGTGCAAGAACCCGACGTCGATCAAGACCACCCAGGACAACACAGCAGCAACCAGCAACAAACCAGTGGTGATCAGCTCGGCGGCGCGGGAGCCGGCGGCCGGCGGCTCGATTGCATGTTCTCCATGGCCATTCCCGCCATGTGCCATCGGTTCGTCGTGCGCAACGTGAATGACCGAAGCATCCTCGTCGATACGCTTGCTGCCGTGCGAGGCCTTGTCGCGGCTATGGCTGTCGGCGGTATGCTCAACTGCGTCGCCGCTCGGATTGTGCGCGTGCGCACCAAAGATGGAGATCAGCCCAGCGACGATCGCGCCGATCAGCGGCAGAAACACAATTGCCTGGATCATCGACGCGCTAGCCTTTCATCAGATTGACGTCTTCGACCGCGATCGAGCCGCGATTGCGGAAGTAAACCACCAATACCGCAAGGCCGATCGCCGCCTCCGCCGCCGCCACCGTCAGCACTAGCAGCGCGAACACCTGGCCAACGATGTCACCGAGGAATGTGGAAAACGCCACCAGGTTGACGTTTACCGCAAGCAAGATCAATTCAATCGACATCAGAATGACGATGATGTTCTTGCGATTGAGAAAGATTCCGAGAATCCCCAGCGTGAACAGTATGGCGCCGACCGAAAGATAATGCCCCAGACCGATCGTCATTGTACCCACTCCGCGGCGTCCACATCCTGCAGTCCCTGCCCGGACGCCACTTTGCGCACGCTCATGGCGAGTTCGGGAGTGCGCGCATTCTGCACATTGATGTCCTGACGCTTGACGCTGACCTTATGCCGCAAAGTCAGCACGATGGCGCCGATCATTGCGACCAACAGAACCATGCCCGCTATCTGGAAGTAATGGATGTAGCGGGTGTAGAGCACCAGCCCCAGCGCCTCGGTATTGCTGATATTATTGGGAATGGCGGCCGTGATCGATTTTGCGGTTCCGGCATTTATGACCCAGCCACCGCCGACCAGCAGCAACTCCGCCAGAAATACCGCGCCAATAACGAGACCGATGGGCAGATATTCAAGGAAGCCTTCGCGCAGTTCGGCAAAATCAACGTCGAGCATCATGATGACGAAAAGAAACAGCACCGCGACCGCGCCGACATAGACGACCACAAGAATCATCGCCAGAAACTCGGCGCCCATCAGTACGAATAGCCCAGCAGCATTGACAAAGGCCAGGATCAGGAAAAGCACGGAGTGCACGGGATTGCGTGACACAATCACCATCACCGCCGAACCGACGCAGACGCCGGCGAGCAAATAGAAGAACAACGCGGGAAGGATCATGCGCTCACCTTACCGGTATGGCGCATCGAGTTCGATTGATTTCGCAATCTCGCGCTCCCAGCGGTCGCCATTGGCGAGAAGTTTCGCCTTGTCATAGTAGAGTTCCTCGCGCGTCTCGGTGGCGAATTCGAAATTCGGTCCCTCGACGATGGCATCGACCGGACAGGCTTCCTGGCACAGCCCGCAATAAATGCATTTCACCATATCGATGTCATAGCGCACGGTACGCCGGGTGCCGTCGTTGCGGCGCGGGCCGGCCTCGATGGTAATGGCCTGGGCCGGGCAGATCGCCTCGCACAGCTTGCAGGCAATACAACGCTCCTCGCCATTGGGATAGCGACGCAGCGCGTGCTCACCACGAAAGCGCGGCGAGATCGGCCCCTTCTCGAATGGATAATTCAGCGTCGGCTTGGGCTGAAAGAAATAGCGCATGGCGAGAACGAATGCCGATACGAATTCCGACAGCAGAAGCGAGCGCGCCGTCGCATTTATATTGAGCCTCATAGCGACCTCATTTCGGCGCGATGCCGGCGAATTGCAGCACGCCGGCAACGACAACGACCATCGCCAATGACAGCGGCAGAAACACTTTCCAGCCGAGCCGCATTAGCTGGTCGTAGCGGTAGCGCGGCACGATTGCCTTCGCCATCGCAAACAGAAAGAACATGAAGAATACCTTCAGCGCGAACCAGATCACGCCAGGTATCCACGTGAATGGCGCCACTGCGATCGGCGGCAGCCAACCACCCAGGAAAAGTATCGTCGCCATCGCGCACATGGTTGCGATCGCCACATACTCGCCGAGCATGAACAGGAGATAAGGCGTCGAGCCGTATTCCACCATAAAGCCGGCCACCAATTCCGATTCAGCTTCAACCAGATCGAAGGGCGGACGGTTGGTTTCAGCCAGCGCGGAGACGTAAAACACCACGAACATCGGGAATAGCGGCAGGATGTACCAGTTCAGGAAGGTCAGGCGCGGAAGCCCGATCAGGCTGCCGAGTCCATGGGCGTTCTGCGCCTCGACGACCGCGGAAAGGTTCAGTGAGCCCGCGCAAAGCAGCACCGTGATGATGACGAAACCGATTGAGACCTCATAGCTCACCATCTGCGCTGCAGACCGGAGCGCTGCCAGGAACGGATACTTCGAATTGGATGACCAGCCGGCCATGATAATGCCGTAGATCGACAATGATGAGATCGCAAAGATGTAGAGGATGCCGACATTGATGTCGGAAATAACCCAGCCGAGGTCCATCGGGATCACCGCCCAAGCCGCCAGCGCCAAAACGCAGGAGACGAGCGGCGCCAGCAGGAAGACGCCCTTGTTGGCGCCCGAGGGAATAATCGGCTCTTTCAAGACGAACTTCAAAAGATCGGCAAAGGACTGAAATAATCCCCACGGACCAACCACGTTTGGTCCTCGGCGGATCTGCACCGCGGCCCAGATCTTCCTGTCCGCCAGCAGAATGTACGCAATCGCGATCAGAAGCACGATGAGCAGCAGCAGACTTTCGGCGATCATAACAATCAGCGGCCAGAGAAAGCCGGTCCAGAATTCGCTTGCAAAGAATCCACCCATCAGGTCACGCTTACTCCGCTGCCGTCAGCATGTCCCCGGAGGCTAGTCGGGAACATTCCGCCATCACTGCTGATGCGCGCGCGATCGGGTTTGTCAGGTAAAAATCATCAACCGAAGACTTGAACGGCGCCCGATCGACGGTGCCGCTTTTACTGGCGAGCGCTCTGATATCGGCCGCGTTACCCGGTTCGATATGGTCGATCCGGATCAGGTGCGGCACCGCTTTGAACAATGCCTGCCGCAAGCCGGCAACCGAATCGTAAGCCAGCTTCTTGCCTAAGGATTCGGATAGCGCGCGGACGATCGCCCAGTCCTCGCGCGCGTTCCCCGGAGGAAAAGCCGCGCGGTTGGTCATCTGCACCCTACCTTCGGTGTTGACGTAAATGCCGGTCTTTTCGGTATAAGCTGCGCCGGGAAGGATCACATCCGCTCGGTGCGCGCCGCGGTCGCCATGGGTGCCGATGTAAACGACAAAGGTGCCATCCGGCATCTTGATCTCATCGGCGCCGAGCAGAAAGAGGACATCGAGAGTGCCGAATGTGGTCATCTGCGCCGCGTTCAGCCCGCCTGCGCCGGCGGAAAAGGCGATATCGAGCGCGCCGACCCGTGAAGCCGTGTCGTGCAGTACGCCGAAGCCATTCCAGCCCTCGATAACCCCGCCAGAATCCACCGCGAGTTTTGCCGCGAGCGCGAGGATGGCTGATCCATCGTGGCGAGCCACCGCTCCGCTGCCGACAAGCACGATCGGCTTCTTGGCTTTCCGCAGGACGTCCGCAAACGAATGCTTTCCGGCCGCGAGATCGCTCAGGGTGTCCGGACCGGCCCCGAGATAATCGTAGCTGTAAGTCAGGTCGGCTTTGGGCCCGATCACGCCGACCTTGAGTTGGCCGCTGCGCCAGCGTTTGCGGATGCGCGCGTTGAGCATTGCGGCTTCCCGGCGCGGGTTCGAGCCGACGATGAGGAGCGCGTCCGCCTGTTCAATGCCGGGGATGGTCGGATTGAAAATGTAACCGGCACGACCGGGGTTTGCCCCGAAGGCATCGGCGCCCTGCGCCGCAAGATTCACAGAGCCGTACTTGGCCAGCAAATCCTTGAGCGCAAACATTTCCTCTACTGCGGCGAGATCGCCGGCGATGGCCCCTATCCTCTTGCCATCGCTAAGTCTGACCTTGGCGGCGATAATGGCGAAAGCCTCAGACCAGGTCGCGGCGCGCAGCTTCCCGTTCTCCCTGATGTAGGGGCGATCCAGGCGCTGCGTGCGCAAACCGTCAACCACATGGCGCGTCTTATCGGAAATCCATTCCTCGTTGATCTCCTCGTTCACGCGCGGCAGGATCCGCATCACTTCCCGGCCTCTGGTATCCACCCTGATCGCCGAACCGACGCCATCCATCACATCGATCGATTGGGTCTTGCCGAGCTCCCATGGCCGCGCCGCAAAAGCATAGGGCTTTGAGGTGAGCGCGCCGACCGGGCAGATATCGACCAGGTTACCCTGCAGTTCTGAGGTCAGCGCCGTTTCAAGGTAAGTGGTGATTTCCATATCTTCGCCGCGCCCGGTGGCGCCCATTTCGGGTGCGCCACAAACCTCGGCGCAGAAACGGACGCAACGCGTGCATTGGATGCACCGGTTCATGGAGGTCTTCACCAGCGCGCCCAGGTACTTGTCCTCGACCGCGCGCTTGTTCTCGGCGAAACGGCTGGTGTCGACCCCGTAACCCATCGCCTGATCCTGCAGGTCGCATTCGCCGCCCTGATCGCAGATCGGACAATCGAGTGGATGATTGATCAGCAGGAATTCCATCACGCCTTCGCGCGCCTTCTTCACCATGGGTGAGCGCGTGGAAATCTCCGGCGGCTCGCCTTTGGGTCCCGGGCGGCAATCGCGAACGCCCCAGGCGCAACTCGCCACCGGCTTCGGGCCACCCTTGATCTCAACCAGGCACATGCGGCAATTGCCGGCTATCGAGAGGCGCTCGTGATAGCAAAAGCGCGGAATTTCGGCGCCAGCGGCCTCACACGCCTGCAGCAACGTGTATTCCGGCGGAACATCGATCTCTTTGCCATCGATGATGAGTTTGGTCATAGCTGCTTCAAGTCTTTCCCAGCTTGCAATCGGGTGGTGTGACCCTTGCGCTGTTCATGGACGCCTTCACCCATTGCTGGGTGTCAGGGCTGTAGGTCTCAAGATAGGTCGGCTCGGCCTGAGACTTTTCGCACAGGAACGGCAAGTGTGGCTTCAGGTCGTAATTGCAGGAGGCGACCCATTCCCGCTTGTCGGCAAAAGCGGCAGTCGCCTCCTCGCAAGCATAGAGGAAATACGAAACGAAACTTTCGTATTGAACCTTTTGATCATGGCCGCCAGCCTTGATCGCATCGTAATCCGGCGCCGAGAATTTCGGGTTTTTGAGCGCCAGATCTGTATAGCCCAAAAATGCTTGCCTCGCGCTGGTCGCACGATTATTCGAGCGAAGTTCGCTGATCTGAAACAAGATCGCAATGAAGCCGAGCAGCGCAACGGCTGCTTGCGCCATCTGCGCAAGCGTTCCGTATCTCTGCCACCAGAAAACAATCGGCTGGCCCATCCGCATCACTCCGCCGCGACCATATGCGCGGGATCGAGAATGCCGGCGTCATCGAGGTCCGCCTTGCGCGAATATTCGTCGATGCGCTGCTCGATCTCGGGACGGAAATGCGCGATCAGCCCCTGGATCGGCCAGGCGGCGGCATCGCCCAGGGCGCAAATGGTGTGGCCCTCGACTTGCTTGGTCACTTCCAGCAGCATGTCGATCTCGCGCTTGTGGGCCCTCCCCTCAGCCATCCGCGTCAGGACTCGCCACATCCAGCCGGTGCCCTCGCGACATGGCGTACATTGGCCGCAGCTCTCGTGTTTGTAGAAGTATGAGATTCTCGCGATCGCGCGGATCAGGTCAGTCGACTTGTCCATCACGATCACGGCGGCGGTGCCCAAACCCGACCGCAGCTTACTCAGACTGTCGAAGTCCATGGGCGTATCGATGATCTGCTCAGCGGGCACCATGCGCACGGACGAGCCGCCGGGAATCACCGCTTTGAGATTGTCCCAGCCGCCGCGGATGCCGCCACAATGGCGCTCGATCAGCTCGCGAAACGGAATTCCCATCGCCTCTTCGACATTGCACGGGCGCTCGATGTGGCCGGAAACACAGAACAACTTGGTTCCGACGTTGTTCGGCTTGCCGATAGCGGCGAACCAGGCCGCGCCGCGCCGAAGGATGTCCGGCGCCACCGCGATCGACTCGACATTGTTGACGGTTGTCGGGCAGCCATAGAGACCGACATTGGCCGGGAACGGCGGCTTGAGCCGCGGCATGCCCTTTTTGCCTTCCAGACTTTCCAACAGCGCGGTTTCTTCGCCGCAAATATAGGCGCCCGCTCCATGCGTCACATACAGGTCAAACGGCCAGCCAGTGACATTGTCCTTGCCGATCAGCTTCGCTTCATACGCCTGATCGACTGCGGCCTGCAGGTGTTCGCGCTCGCGGATGAACTCGCCGCGCACGTAGATGTAACAGACGTGAGCGCCCATCGCGAAGCTGGCCAAAAGGCAGCCCTCGACCAGAAGATGCGGATCGTGCCGCATGATCTCGCGGTCCTTGCAGGTGCCGGGTTCGGACTCGTCGGCATTGACCACGAGATAACTCGGCCGGCCGTCTGTCGACTCCTTCGGCATGAAAGACCATTTCAGCCCGGTGGGAAAACCCGCGCCTCCGCGTCCGCGAAGCCCGGAGGCTTTCATCTCGTTGATGATCCAGTCGCGGCCCTTCTCGACGATCGCCTTGGTGCCATCCCACGCACCACGCCGGCGCGCCCCCTCCAGTCCCCAGTCGTGGAGACCATAGAGGTTCCGGAAGATGCGGTCCTTGTCATCGAGCATGAATCAAAGCTTCCCGGCGATCATCGATTGGATTGCATGTAAGCGAGTCCGGCGGCGCATGCACCAAAGCTCCCGGCCCATAACAAGCTGGACTCAAGCGACGCACTCATTCCATAGCGCTGCAAAAGGAAAATGAACGCGGCCGCAGCCGCAGCGTGCAAACCGATATAGCGCCAGCCGTTCATCGCGCCCACACTCCACCGCCCGGCCGCGCGTAAGGTGCGGTCGCGCTTCATGCTGTCTCCTTCAACGTGGTGGGGCCACCCACCGGGGCGGAGAACTGCCGGTTGATCTGGGGCCCGGGCTTGGGCGGATTGCCGGAGGCAAAGCCGTCCAGCACCTTGCCGAAGCTCTCCTTGTTCAGGTCCTCGTAGGTATCCTTCCAGATCAGCACCATTGGCGCGTTCACGCAGGCGCCCAGGCACTCGACTTCTTCCCAGCTGAAATTGCCGTCCTTCGACAAATGGAAGGGATCGTGATGAATGCGGCTCTTGCATACTTCAATGAGGTCACCGGCGCCGCGCAGCCGGCACGGCGTCGTGCCGCAGACCTGAACGTGCGCCTTTTTGCCGACCGGCTGCAGCTGAAACATCGTGTAAAAAGTCGCGATCTCCAGCGCGCGGATGTATGGCATGCCAAGCAAGTCCGCGACTGCGCGGATCGCGGCCTCGGAAACCCAGCCGTCATGCTGTTCCTGCACCCGCCACAGGATCTCGATCACGGCAGAAGCCTCACGGCCTTCTGGATATTTTGCGATCTGCTTTTTGGCCCAGGCAAGATTTTCTGGCGTGAACGTAAAGTTCGCGGGTTGCAGTTCTTTCGGGGCAAGGCGACGAACGGACATTTTCAAACTCTCATTGCATGCGACGCGTTGCGTTCGCGTTCAGCGCATTGATCCGGTCCTGCCAAAATGCACTGGAAGTGCCGAACACGTTGTAGCCAACATGGGCAGAAACCTTGATGCGGTCTAGGATCGAGAGCTCGGTCGCGGTCTCAAGGCGATTTGAGCGTGGATCATGAACGATCAGCTTGAGCGGGGTCTGTTCGAGTATGTAACGCGAGACCGTGTGGTTCGGGTCGTTGCCGTGTTCCTCGCAAAAAACCACACTGTCGCCCTCCAGCAGCCGTTTGCCGCCCTTGATGGCATCGATCTCCACCCCTTCGACGTCGAGCTTGATCAGGTATTTTCCATCCGCCGAAATCGTGCCGTCATCGAGCATGTTATCGAGCGCAATGACCGGCACCTCCTCGCCATTGCCCTTCGAAGCGCCGGCGATGCTGAACGCCTCGTGCTTGCTGCCGGACAGCCGCGCTTTGCCGCGGGCAGCCCCGATCGCGCATTTCATGACCTCGAAACGGTTGCCGTTGATTGCGGCGTTGTTCCTGAGCTTAGAAAAATTCTGCGATGACGGCTCGATCGCGATCGCTTTGTGCGAGCCGTACGGTGCGCTCGAAACCAGCACCGACCAGTAACCAAAATTGGCCCCGCAGTCGATCAGCGTGTAATCGACGCCAGCGGAGTCGCGAAACAGCAGATCCAACTCGTCTTCATAACGGAAAGAACGATTGAGAAGCTTGCTCCAATAACCGTCGCCATAGGGAAATTCAAACGTCGCGTCGGCATTGAGCTTGATCGCAATGTCGCGCGTGGGCAGCGTTTTGCGCAGCAAATTGGCGCAGCTGTTGTACCCACGGTGTGAAAACGTCGATGCCATCTTCGAGCCTGACGATAATGCCAGCGCAGCCAAGCGTTCCCATGCATTGGCGCCCTCAAGCACGCCGGTCGTCCGGTCGAACCGAATGGGAGGCAGCGCAATCACCGATCTACCTCTCCAAACACGATGTCGATTGAGCCAAGGATGGCCGAAACGTCGGCTAGCAAATGCCCTCTGCACATGAAGTCCATGGCTTGTAGGTGGGCGAAGCCTGGCGCGCGGATCTTGCACTTGTAGGGTTTGTTCGTACCGTCGGCCACCAGATACACCCCGAACTCGCCTTTCGGCGCCTCGACCGCGGCGTAGATTTCTCCGGAGGGAACGTGAAAGCCTTCGGTATAGAGCTTGAAGTGATGGATCAGCGCCTCCATCGAGCGCTTCATCTCACCGCGCCTTGGTGGAACGATCTTGTTGTCCTGGACCGCCACGGGTCCCTGCCCCTCCGGCGCGCGCAGCTTCTCGATGCACTGCCTCATAATTCGCACGGATTGGCGCATTTCCTCCATACGGATCAGATACCGGTCGTAGCAATCACCGTTTTTACCGACGGGAATATCGAAATCCATTTCCGCATAACAGTCGTAAGGCTGGGCCTTGCGCAGGTCCCAGGCCGCGCCCGAGCCGCGCACCATCACCCCCGAGAAGCCCCACTCCCATGCCTGCTTGAGCGTGACCACTCCGATGTCGACGTTGCGCTGTTTGAAAATGCGGTTGGCGGTGAGCAAACGATCAAGGTCATCGACCACGCGAAGAAACGGATCGCACCATGCGCAGATGTCATCGATTAATTTTGGCGGCAGATCCTGATGCACGCCACCGGGACGAAAATAGTTTGCATGCATGCGGGCGCCCGAGGCGCGCTCATAAAAGACCATCAGTTTTTCGCGCTCTTCAAAACCCCACAATGGCGGGGTGAGCGCGCCGACATCCATGGCTTGCGTCGTGACATTCAACAGATGCGACAGGATACGGCTGATCTCGTGATAGAGAACCCTGATCAACTGCGCACGGCGCGGAGCCTCGATCCCAAGCAGCCTTTCGATCGCAAGACAGAACGCATGCTCCTGGCTCATTGGCGCGACGTAGTCGAGCCGATCGAAATACCCGATCGCCTGGAGATAGGTTTTGTGCTCAATCAGCTTTTCAGTGCCGCGATGGAGCAGCCCGATATGCGGATCGACCCGCGCGACCACCTCGCCATCGAGCTCCAACACCAGGCGCAGGACGCCGTGCGCGGCCGGATGCTGCGGTCCGAAATTGATCGTGAAATTTCGGAGTGCTGGTGCTTCGTTCATGATCAGACTTTCGGCCCAGCCTTCTCATCGCCCGGCAGCGGGTAGTCCGCGCCTTCCCAGGGCGAGAGAAAATCGAATTTACGGAACTCCTGATTCAGGCGCACGGGTTCGTAGAGCACCCTTTTCTCCTGGTCGTCGTAACGGACTTCCACAAAGCCGGTCAGCGGGAAGTCCTTGCGCAATGGATATCCCTCGAAGCCGTAATCGGTCAGCAGCCGCCGCATATCGGGATGGCCGGTGAAGATCACGCCGTAAAGGTCATAGGCTTCCCGCTCGAACCAGTCGGCGCCGGGGAACACCTCGATGATCGAGGGAACCTGCGTCGTCTCGTCGGCTTCGGCGCGAAGCCGAACGCGCGCATTCAATGTCGGCGACAATAAATGATAGACCACATCGAAGCGCTTCTGGCGTCCGGGATAATCCACCGCGGTCACATCGGTCAGGCTAACGAACCGGCAACCGGGATCATCTCGCAAATAACGTACTACCTCGACGATCTTGTCGGCCAGCACCGTCACCGTGAGCTGATTGAACGCGATCGCGTGCCCTGTGGCGGCACCCGGAAGCGCACTAACGATCGTCTGCCCCAGGGCGTCGAGCCTGCCGTCGTCCATTCCAAAAACCTTAGCGTTCGATGGTTCCGGTGCGCCGGATCTTCTTTTGAAGCAGCATCACGCCATAAAGCAGCGCTTCCGCTGTCGGCGGGCAGCCGGGCACATAGATGTCGATGGGCACGATCCGGTCGCAGCCGCGCACGACCGAGTAGGAATAATGATAGTAACCGCCGCCGTTTGCGCAGGATCCCATCGAGATCACATATCGAGGCTCCGGCATCTGGTCGTAGACCTTGCGCAGCGCCGGCGCCATCTTGTTGGTCAGGGTGCCTGCGACGATCATGACGTCTGACTGGCGGGGCGAAGCCCGTGGCGCGAAGCCAAAGCGCTCGGCGTCATAGCGCGGCATCGACATCTGCATCATCTCGACGGCGCAGCAGGCGAGGACGAACGTCATCCACATCAGCGACCCGGTCCGCGCCCAGGTGATCAGGTCATCCGCGGCCGCAACAAAGAAGCCTTTGTCCGACAGCTCGTGATTCACCTCGAGAAAGTACGGGTCATTGGCTCCGACCGGTTTGCCCGTGGAGGGATCAAGAATTCCGGTGGCGGCTGGTGCAACCGCCGAGAAGCCTTGTCGGGGGGTGGGGCTCAATCCCATTCGAGGGCCCCTTTCTTCCATTCATATGCAAAGCCGACAGTAAGGACTCCAAGGAACACAACCATCGACCAAAAGCCCGTCGCGCCGAGTTTTCCGAACGCGACCGCCCACGGAAACAGGAACGCAACTTCCAGGTCAAAGATAATAAAGAGAATGGCGACCAGGTAGAACCGAACGTCAAATTTCATCCGGGCGTCATCGAATGCGTTGAATCCACATTCATAGGCGGAGAGCTTCTCCGGGTCCGGCTGTTGAAAAGCGACCACGAACGGGGCGATCAGGAGCACCAACCCGATCAGGCTAGCGACGCCTATAAACACCACGAGAGGAAGGTAATTCTGAAGGATGCCGGTCATCGGCGGTGCCTGTTCCCGCGGTCGCTGATTCCCGCAGATTCGTTGATTGGAATTGTTCTGAGGCTTAGCGCAGCGCAACAAGGGGCGCAAGACAACGTATTTTGACCCGTTTTGACGGCGATTGGCGACTAGCGCCTCCAGTGGGCGAACGCCTGGACACGCCCAAGGTTGCGAATCTACGGAGGGAACAAGGTACGAATCTGGCAGGAAGAACTAGCGCTCCCGCCAATCCCGCCACGCTACTTTCTCTTCGGGGGAATGTAGTGAACCCACGAAACCATTTCGTGCGGTGCGTGAAACCGATCTGAAACAAAGGGCGGGTAAGTGTCACCTCAACGGAGGCGCCAGAAGGCGCCGGGAGGCTCACATGAACCACTCAATTCATTCCGCGGATCGCGGTACGCACCTAAAGATCGTGGTCGTCGCGCTCTTGGCGGGGATCTTGATGGCGGGATTGGGCATCTTGGCGCGACCGAATGTTGATTACAGCCAGACCGCGCATGTCCTCAAGCCGGGCAAGATGATGACGGTGACGAGTTCGGACGCGCTGGTCATCCGCTAACCCAACCACAATATTCGAGGCATCTGGCAATTCCGGCCGCCTGGTTTCACGCGCGCCGGCGCTGCCGAAGTAGGGGTCCGAATTCCACAAGCGGTGATAAGTCATTGAAATGGCGCGAGAGACGGGACTCGAACCCGCGGCCTCCGCCGTGACAGGGCGGCGCTCTAACCAACTGAGCTACTCCCGCGGATGTCGCAATCAGGTACTGATCCGCACAGAGGTGAGGGCTTAAAGGCGCTCTCTCTTTTAGTCAAGGTTGTTGCAAATCCTCCCGTCAGCCGGGCATTTGTTAGATGTCGATGCAAATAATAGGCTGTTTATAGGCAAAACAACACATGCAAGCCGCCTCCGAATCGTTTAAGCCCTGATACGTCTTAAGTTCCTAAGCCATCAACAACGAGGAGGGCCAGAAATGGCGAAGAAATCAGCGACCCCGACCACCGTCACGCTCAAGCATCTCGCGGCGGCAATCGCCGATGATCAGGAATTGTCAAAGAAGCAGGCCGAGGCCATTCTGAATGATCTGGTCAACCGGATCACCAAGCATCTGAAGAAAGGCGAGCGCATCCGCATTGTCGGCTTGGGAATCCTGCAGGTCCGCAAACGCGCGGCGCGCATGGGCCGCAATCCAGCTACCGGCGAAGCGATCCACATCAAGGCGAGCAAGAAGGTTGCCTTCCGCGCCGCCAAGGAGCTGAAGGAAGCCGTCTGATCTAGACGCGCTCTTCTAACCTGACTTTTGCGTCATTCCGGCGCGCATACAGCCAGCCGGGATGACGCCTTCCATAAAGAATTTTTCTCGTCACCACTCCGCGGTCTTGTCTGTGAGTTCAGCCCTGACGTTCACGCATTCCGTGACCGAGCGCTTTCTGCGCTATGTGGCAATCGATACCCAGTCCGACCCTTCCTCCTCGACTTGCCCGTCCACCGAAAAACAAAAAGATTTAGGCCGCCTGCTCGCCGCCGAGTTGCAGGCGATGGGAATCCAAGACGCGCATCTGGACGAACACGGTTATGTCTATGCGACGATCACTGCGAATACCGACAAAACCGTCCCGGTGATTTGTTTCTGCTCGCACATGGACACCTCGCCCGACTGCACCGGCCGGAACGTGAAACCGCAGATTACCCGCAACTACCAAGGCGGGAATATCATGCTGCCGGGAGATCCCAGCCAAATCATACGGGCCGAGGAGCATCCGGCACTCCGGGAGCTGATCGGGCATGACATCATCACCTCCGACGGGACCACACTTTTGGGTGCCGACAACAAGGCCGGTATTGCCGAAATCATGGATGCGACGGATTTCCTGATCAAAAATCCGCAGATCAAACACGGGACGATCAAGATCCTGTTCACGCCCGACGAGGAGATCGGCCGCGGCGTCGATAAAGTCGATCTTAAGAAGCTTGGCGCGGACTTTGCCTACACGATTGACGGCGAGAGCGCCGGCAATATCGAGGATGAAACGTTTTCGGCTGATGCCGCGACGATCTCGATCGAAGGAATCAGTACTCACCCCGGCTTCGCAAAAGGCAAGATGGAGCATGCGATCAAGATCGCCGCCGCGATCATCGATCGTTTGCCTAAAGATGGCTGCTCACCCGAAACGACCGAAGGCAAGCGAGGTTTTCTTCATCCGATCAGCATCGTCGGTGCTCTGGAGAAAGCCACGATCAGTTTGATCGTGCGCGATTTCGCGGACTCGGGATTGAAGCAGAAGGAGGATCTGCTGGAAAACATCATCAAGGAAGTGATGAAGGATTTTCCGCGCTCTACGTACCGCATGCAGATCAAACAGCAGTACCGCAATATGAAGCAGGTGATCGATAAGCACCCCGAGATCGTCGAGAATGCGATCGAGGCCATCCTGCGCGCTGGCCTCAAACCGGTGAAGACTTCCGTCCGCGGCGGTACTGACGGGTCACGGCTCTCGTTCATGGGGCTGCCCTGCCCCAACATCTTCGCAGGCGAGCACGCGTTCCATTCGCGGCTGGAATGGGTAAGTGTACAGGACATGGAGAAAGCTGTTCAGACCATCGTCCATCTCGCGATGATCTGGGAAGAGCGGGCCTAGCTCCTTCCGGAGCCGGTGCGGCAGTTATTCGGCAAGAGACGCATGACGGGCACATAAGCGTTTTGGTCAGGCGTTTGCTGTGACGATCCAAATCGCGGCGGGAAGATATACCGTCTCAGCCAGAACAAACGGTTCAAGTGCCTCGCGGATCGAATTCGTCGCGGCGGTGGTTACGGCGGGCGACTGCTCGGCAAGCGCACGCGAGGCAGGGCCGATTTCCAGAGTGCTTTGGACTGCCGCCTCGAGACCGCCTCCGACCGCGATATCAAGTGAAACGTTATACGGCTCCATGGCAACGTCCTGGAATCCGGACTCGCTCAGGATGCGGCGAACACGTTCCGCCGAAGCGAACGAGAACGGACCCGGATCGTCAGGCGCAGGCTGCGGAAGCCTTGGCGCGTGCCTATAGGCTGCCTGCAGCGGCACCATGAAAAACGGATTTTCCCGCGGCTCCCGCCAGCATACGAATGCGACCCGACCCGTTCGCCGCATCGCCCGGTGCAGATTGGCGAATGAAAGCGCCGGCTCGGCAAAAAACATTACTCCGAACCGGGAGACCACGAGATCGAAGTTCGCCTGCTCGAACGGGTAAACCGTCGCGTCCGCAAGCGCGAAATCGACAGGTAAGCCCGCGGGCGCGACTTGCCGCGCCCGCTTTAGCATTGCGGCCGAAACATCGATTCCGAGGACGTGTCCGGTGGGCCCGACCTTTTCAGCGAGCGCGAGCGATGTCGCGCCGCACCCACAGCCGACGTCGATAATCCGCTCGCCAGCTTTGGCGTTGGCGCGCTTAATCAATATCTCGGATATCGGCTTCAAGACGATATCCTGCGTTTCCTGCCGGTCGACCCAGCGCTGGCCGGCTGGCCCGTTCCAGTAGGCAATCTGGTCCGCGTTCAGTTCGTGAGCGCCAGGTATTTCCATTGCTTCTAGTTCGCCGGAGTGGTGGTTTTCGTCCGTTTCGCCGCAGAGGGCTTCGCCGTGCGCTTAGACGGGTTCTCCGTGCGCACGTTGCCCCATGGATCTGTCGGACCCTGGTCGGGTATATTGCTGAGCGATTTTCGGTAGGCCCTATCGGCTTCCTTCTCCGCCTGTATGTCCGGTGGCGACTTTGGCTTGCCTGTCTCTCCATATTTCGGAATAGGCTGGTTTTGGGCGTAAGCGGGCGCAACCAGTAGCGCGACAGAAGCCGCGGCGTAAAAAAGTCGCACTTGCACCTCCGCCCTCGGCATAAGAATAACTCATCGCATCTCATGCTGTCATCTGTCGGTTCGGACGACGATTTTTCAAGAATTTGTCTTGGATACGTTTTGACGCGTTGCACGGGCCAGCAGCGCGCGACAGCGCCTGTAATGGCGCGTCGGTCAGGAAAGCAGCCGCTTGTGGTTCTTCGGAGACGAACTGCGGGCCAGCCCATTGCGCGGGGTTGTTACGATGAGGAGGACCTAACCAATGGCACGTGCCCTGGTTAGGCCTTGAGCAATGCGGCTGGCGAACCTGTTAATGACCGGATCGGGTCGCGCTGGCGCTCCGGAAGCCTTCGGCACTTTTGATTCGAGTACGTCAAGCGCCTCCAAGGCTACTTTCAAAGCGAGTTGCATTTGTTCGATTTCGGCGACCCTCTTGGGATCGCAACGGGGCCGCTCATTCACCGGGGGAAACGAAAGGACCTGTGAGCGCGCCATGTCCTGCCGCAGGTTCATGAATCATCCTGAAAACACCGCAGAAAGTACGGCATCAATAGAAATCGGCGTTTCACCGAACGGGCTAAGAACGTTTTGTGAGAAAACTCGGCTTCCACTTCAGCTCCGAAAAGAGGACCGCCCCGCAGGGCGGTCCCTTGTCGGTTAGGCAGCCGGTAGCGGCGAGTCTTCGTTGGCAGCAACCGCCGCGCGCGCTTCAGCCACACGTTCTGGAGTGTGCGACGTGACGGGCAACTGCAGAACGGTTGCTCGCTGACCTTCCATGAGCTGCGTCACCAGCACCCAATTGCCGTCTGGAAACTCAATTGCGTCATGATGACGGTGGGGGATATGGGGGTCGATCGCCCCGAATTTTCCAACGCGGAAATCGATGGCTTTACTCCAGGTGCAGTTGTTGTCGTATTTTACGTCGTCGGCAAAAGCCAGTTCGGTTCCCGGCAACATGCAGACCGCCACCTCGGGCTCGCTTTCTGATGCGAATCCGCGGGTCGTCGTTCCTCGAAATCTAGTTGTGATTAGCGTCTCGCCAACCTGGGCGGGGCGTGTCGCTTGGGCGTGCAGGCTATAGTCACACATGGGATTGCTCCTCATTAGCGATAGCCAACCCGCGCCGCTCAGAGGCGCAGGCCTCTATCAGAGTGGACGAGAGCCGCTCTGCTCACTCATGCATGGCTCTCGACGATCGACGCTTACTTGCGCCAACAGGCAAAATCCTTGCGCGGTAGAGTTTGTTCCTTATTCGAACCTTAAATTTGATTGCCGACGTTCGGTACCGAACTCGGGAGCAGCGCTGTCGCATGCCCGGAGCTATCTGATTTCAATTGGGCGCCGTTATTCGAGCAACATCTTCCGGAGCGGGAGCCGCAGAAGCTTGCAAAGCTGCCGCTGGATCAGGCGATAAAATCCAGGCTCAGAACTCTGGCGTCCGCCGCTTCGGCTGCTTTGGCGGCTTCGATCCGGTTTTGGTCCGACTTGATGGTTTCGGAGTTTGCGTTTGCGGTCTGGTCCGCGACCAGCCGGATTTCCGCCTGGTTGACGACGATATGGGCCGGGTATGTGGGACCTATGGCGCTCATGTGCGTTACCTGCTGCACCTGCGCCTCCAATTTTGCAGGGATTCGTTCACGGCTTCTTAAGAGGCTGGGTTAACGACGTAACGATTCGCCGCCGACGAATACGGCGAAGGTGCGAAGTTCGCGGTGATGTAGTGCAGATGTAGCTCAAGATCGGCCGAGAATTTCGGCGCCGAACGGGCTTTCATCGCTCAGTGGAATGCACCCGCTACTCCGACCACTTGTCCGTCGATGCCGTTGAAGCCATGATGAGCAAACGCCTCGCAGGCGTCACCGGTTGCTGTGCCGCCGGTCAACCAAGCGACGCGAGCGCGGCCTCCTGCCCAGCGGATGAAGGGATCGACACCCGCCGGCAGCGTCGCGCGGCAACTATCCTCGCGATGATGAATGACGAGCGTCCGGGGTAACAGCGCCGGGGAGCCCAGTATCGATTTAACATTTTCAGCGCTGCCCGACTCCGGAGTGAGAAATCCGGAAGTCAGCACCAATGCGTCGGGTCTGGCGCCACCCGCGATGCCCCGCGCTGCGCGAATTGTGCCGCGGCTGGTCGCGATGACCGTGACGGGCCGTTTGATCGCCGCCATATATTGCACAGCCGTGGCTAGATTGACGCCCGCATCGACAACCAACACGGCTAGACCCCTCCTGGCATAAGCCGATCTGGTTCGCACCAGCTGGTTGCCAGTGAGTCCATTGATTTCGCCGTTCGCACCGGCGTTGATGGCGCCATTGCCCCCGGGCATCAGGATGACGCTCCCATGCGGCGCCTTCGGCTTCAGCAGCACAGCACGAGAGCCCCCAACGTCAACCGTCTCGTCAGCTCGCGCCGAGGTTAAGGTGGTGGCGCATATCAGCACGAACGCCCCAAACGTGCTCAGAAACTTGCGAAAGAACATGGACATTTCCTCTGCGCCGGCCGGATCAGAATCAGATGGGAGCGTACGATGCTACGGGCCTCACCGACAGCCTTCAACCTTAAGTTGTCACCCCGCCGCCAGAACTCACTCATTCCACATTCCCGGGAGGGTAGTGTCAATTAGCGCACAAAAAGATAGCGGATTGACTTTGGCAGGCCCGGTTTATAGGCGCGGAGCACCGGAATGGAGTTGAGGGAGAGCTGCCACGACACACGCGCTGTTTGATTGGAAACCGCTCTCGGCCAATTCGCTGACGAGACGTGCAGGATCGAACCAATTGCAAATCCCTTCGGACCAAAAGTGTTACCTATGTCCTCGGAATGAAACGTAACCCATGTGTCCGGAACGGACCATTGGATTTTTGGTCGGGGCAGCTGGATTCGAACCAACGACCTGCAGTACCCAAAACTGCCGCGCTACCAGGCTGCGCTATACCCCGATTGATGTGAAGCGATGTGGATACACGCTTAGGGCTCAGCCAGCAAGGCAGCTATGGACCGTTTCAGCGCCCATTAAAGAGCGGATGCGCGACCCGGTCGCCGGGTTGGATGCCGAATTTTTTGGCGGTCCCGGCGACAACCTCCAGCACCCCTTTCGCCAGCCCCCGCGATGAAATGATTTTGGTCGACAAAGGCTCCGTGTTTTCAGCAATCCGGAGGATGCGACCATCGGGTCGGATAAAAATCATGTCGAGCGAGACATACGTGTTCTTCATCCACATCGAGACTTCCTCGGCGGGAGAGAAATCAAACAGCATCCCCTTACCCTCGGGTAATTCCTTGCGGTACATCAGGCCGGTGGTCTTTTCTTCTTCGGTTGTGGCCAGCTCGACCGAGAATACCTGCACGCCGGACTTCGTGATGATCTCCAGCGGTTCAATCTTTGCCGCTCGCGCGGTGGACATTGAGAATGCACAAAACGCAACAAACAACGCGACCACAGCAAACCAGATCGAGCGCCGCGGACGCGCCGACCCAACACATCGATTCAAATCCATAGCTTTAGCTGACCTCGTGAAGGATGCTTGGAAAGACCTGCTTGCAAACACGTCGTTGCAAATTCGTTGCAACTATTTTTGCAAGAGGCTCTCTTGCAATGACCCACCCCGACATCGGAAGAAGCGGAGTGCTTGTTGGGAAATTGCGGGGGCGACCCTAGCCCGAGGATGATGGCAAATACCAGACCGGGCGAAGGATCATTCGGTTAATCACCCTGCCCGCCGGACTTTGCGGGAGGTGTTCGGCGCTTAACTCCGCCGGTTTTTCCTCGGTCCAAACCGAAAGTATTCGCCCGGAGGCCTACCAGAGATGCCGCCGCGATCCGATTTAACCTGATCGTATCGCGAGCTAGTGCGACGACAATGCAGGAGATCCGTGTTCTGGATGGATTTCCGCAGCCATCATGCCCTTGGAACCCGGCCCGAACCGCACCAGAACGAACTGGCCCGGGCGCAGTTCGGTCATTCCAAAGCGGCGCAGCGTTTCCATATGCACGAAGATGTCAGGAGTCCCTTCGCCGCATGTCAAGAAGCCGAAGCCGCGAAGCCGATTGAACCATTTGACCTGCGCCCGCTCCAGGCCGCTGGTTGGGGTCACGCTGACGTGGGTTCGCGGGGGCAGCATTTGCGCCGGGTGAATCGCGGTGGACTCATCCATCGAGAGTATTCGGAACGCCTGATAGCCTTTGGCGCGCTGCACACATTCGCAGACCAGCCGCGCGCCCTCATAGGCGGTTTGATAGCCATCCCGCCTCAGCACAGTGACGTGCAGAAGCACATCGGGCCAGCCATTGTCAGGCACGATGAAGCCGTAGCCCTTTGACGCATCGAACCATTTGATGACGCCGGAAATTTCGACAAGGTTGGCGGCGCTGTCGCCGAGCCCCGAAAGCGCATCAAGCGTCGGGTCGCGCTCGGCGCTGCCCGAAAATTCGCTCGACCCTAACCTGTTCGGCCCCGCTCCGCCTGGCAGGACACCAAGCTTCTTGGACTCAATTCCGTCCGACCCCATGACCCCGGACCCCACACATCATCTGCAGCCCGTCAATTGACGCGACGGCCCCAAACACGCGCCCATCTATGACTCTTCATCATGAAGCCACGCGAATCTTTCGAATCAAAAGATAACACTCTCGCTTGCCGCGCATAGACAAAAAACAAACTTTGCGGAAGCTATGAACAGCTTGCGTGCCGGCGAATCAAATCCGCAATCAATTTCCGACGAACGGCCCAAGCGTCTCGCCGATATCATGTCGAATGACGATATCGGCTATATCGTCTTGTTCGGTCGGCTCATTGTTGATGATTACCAGTTTCGCGCCGCAGTTTTTGGCCATCATCGGAAAGCCAGCGGCCGGCCAGACAACCAGCGAAGAACCGATCGACATAAACAGATCGCAGCGCTGGGCTAACTCGGTGGCGCGGCTCATCGCGTCTTCTGGCATCGCTTGTCCGAACGAAATAGTCGCTGTCTTGACCGGTGCGTCGCAGTCCGTGCAGTCGGGCGCGGCGCCGCTCGCCTCGAAGCTTTGCCTGACCCAAGCAAGATCGTAGGACCGGGCGCAGCCAATGCAACGGGCGTAGGTGGTGTTGCCATGAAGCTCGATGACATCATCGTCAGCAACGCCCGACAACTGATGTAAATTGTCGATGTTCTGCGTGATGATCGCCGGAACCTTGCCAGCCCTGTAGAGCGAAGCAAGCGCACGATGACCTCGCCCTGGTCGGGCCTGGGCGAAGGTCGGCTCCATCGCGAAACGGCGCCGCCAGGATTCAGCCCTGGCGTCAGGACTAGCAACGAATTCGTCAAACGAGATCGGTCGGTTACGGGTCCATAATCCGCCGGGCGAGCGGAAGTCGGGGATTCCACATTCGGTCGAAATACCGGCGCCGGTAAAAGGAATGATTCTGGATGCGCCTGCGATCATCTCTCCAAGCTGCTCCACACCGTCGCGAAGATCCGTTGCAATCATGGGTGAATATCCGAGCGGGTTGAAGTGCTGACTCTAGCATACCCGTTCGTTCGCTGCTGCCGCAGGCGGAGCAGTCCCGAAATTTCGCAAATTAACGAGCCCCCGGATACGAAACGCTTTTGACATCCGCTGCCGCGGCCCTGATCACAATTCTGCAAGGGAGGTGTCCCATTCGCGCCCGAATCGCAACCGCTTTTGTGATGAACAGGTATCAGGATGAATCAGGAAATGAGCGAAGACGAATCCCGCCCGCGCACAGAGCGAGACAAGATCGCCGAGCGCGTTGCGAACTTCAAAGCCACCCAGCAAAAATTCCAGCGGGAGCGCGATGCGTACTGCGCAACAACGCTGGAGGAAGCCCGACAGCCCAGAATGCGCATAGATTTCAAGCCTTCGGCGAGTTGAACCCAATCCATTCGATAAGCCCGGAGCAATGTTCCGGGCTTATTCGATACGCGCTCGCGACTTATAGCGCATAAGAAGAGCGGCCCGTATGAGCCGCTCTTTCTCCATTTCTGACGAGTCATTATGGGCAGGGATGCCGCAAGCCGTCGTATCCGAGGTAAGTTCCGGACGCGGGATCGTACGACCTGTAACGCTGCGCGCAATACGCGGGATCAGCACCACCAGAGACTACGTAGCCAGGTGCTACGTCATAATCGTCATACGCATAGTCGTCATAGTAGTACGGATCGTAGTAGCCGCCGTACCCGTAACCGAGGCCAACGCCGACAGCAAATCCCGGGCCGAAGCCGCGGTGGCGGAAGCCACGACCGTCATGGAAGTTGCGGTCGCCGCGGAATTCACGCCCGGCGAATTGGCCGCCACTGCGTCCGTTGAAGCTTTGGAACTGGGCGCCGTTTCGTCCAGAGAAGTCCGCGCGTGGGCCCGCACCGATACTCGCCTGAGCGCCGCTTACCGCGCGTCCGCCCCCACCGACCTGCATTCCGCCACCCATGCCGCCGCCACCTCCGCGCATGCCACCGCCGCCTGCCATGCCACCGCCGACACTTGCATGAGCGCCAGCGCCAACACCGCCGCCGCCACCGCCACCGCCGTGGTGCTGAGCCAGCACCGGAGTGGCGATTGCCAAACTGAGCGACAGGGCTGTCGCGCCGATAATTCCGAATTTCGTCATAGCGCATCTCCACAAAAGGTATCGAGCAAAACATCAGCCCTGGCGGATGGTTCCGGTTCCGAGGTCATTTTAGGCAGTCGTGACATCTACTTGCCGAAACCTCCGGAGCGAAAACCCCCGAAACAAACCGGAAGAAGTTCGCCGTAAATCAAGCAATCTCGTTTGCGCCCGAAATTGTGAACGATGACATTCCCTCCGCTAGGATGGCCAGAGCTGACGGAATCGCAAAGCCTCCACGTTTTCCTCGATCCCGGAATTGCCGGACGTGCCCGCCCCGTAATTTGCTGGTATTGAAATCCGCTGAAACAAAACCGTTCTTCAATTCTCCAGGGAGTAGGAAAGATGCGTTATCTTCACACCATGCTGCGCGTCCGCAATCTCGATGCCGCGCTGAAATTCTATCAGGACGCGCTGGGATTGAAGGAGGTCCGACGAGTCGACAACGACAAGGGCCGATTCACATTGGTGTTTTTGTGCGCGCCAGAAGACGAAGGATTGCTGAAGGCGGCGAAGGGACGCGGCGCGCCGCTGGTTGAACTCACGTATAATTGGGACGAGGAAAAATACGGCGAAGATCGATACTTCGGCCACCTCGCGTATGAGGTCGATGACATTTATGCGACCTGCGACCGCCTCATGAAGCTCGGGATTACCATCAACCGCCCGCCGCGCGATGGCCAGATGGCTTTCGTCCGCTCGCCGGACCTGCATTCTATTGAGCTGCTGCAGAAGGGCGATGCCA
>NZ_DATEPI010000008.1:0-5861 GCF_035273305.1 Bradyrhizobium sp.
TGATCCCGGCGGTCATCTTCGGCCTGGCCATCGCGTTAAGCTCCCTTGCTAGACATGCAGATACTTGTCGCGCAGCCCGGGCTCCGCCGCCAGCGCCGCGCTGCTGCCGGTCCAGACCACGCGGCCCTTTTCCACCACCACATGCCGGTCGGCCAGCCGCATCACGGCCGACAGGTTCTTGTCGATCAGCAGGATCGCCTGGCCTTCCGCCTTCAGCGTCGCCAGCACGGCCCAGATCTCGGCGCGGATCAGCGGCGCCAGCCCCTCGGTCGCCTCGTCCAGGACCAGCAGCCTGGGGTTGGTCATCAGCGCCCGGCCGATCGCCAGCATCTGCTGCTCGCCGCCCGATAATGTATTTCCCATGTTGTTTCCGCGCTCCGCGAGGCGCGGAAAGAGCGCGTGAATTTTCTCGATGGTCCAGGGATCGGGGCTGCCTGCCCGATTGGCGGAAGCCGCGACGAGATTTTCGCGCACCGTCAAGTTTGGAAATATCTGGCGACCTTCGGGCACCAGGCCGATTCCGAGTTGCGCAATCCGGAACGAAGGAAATCTTCGGACCTCCTGCCCGGCAAAACGGATCGCCCCCGCGCGCGCCGGCGTCAGCCCCAGGATCGAGCGGATGGTCGTGGTTTTTCCCATGCCATTGCGGCCCATCATGGCCACCATTTCGCCTGACCCGACCGACAGCGAAAGCCCAAACAGCACCTGGCTCAGTCCATAACAGGTTTCGATACTTTCGATTTCGAGCAGAGACATCGGCTCAGCCATGGCGGGTCACCGCGTGCTGATCGCCGAGGTAGGCCCGCTTCACCTCTTCATTCCCGCGGATATGGGCCGGCGTGCCCGACGCGATCACGCGTCCATAGACCAGAACGCTGATGCGGTCGGCGAGCGCGAACACCGCGTCCATGTCGTGCTCGACCAGCACGATGGAGACTTCGCGCCGCAATTCCTGCAGCAGCCTGACCATGCGCGCGGACTCGGTCACGCCAAGGCCGGCCATCGGTTCGTCCAGCAACAACAACTGCGGCTTCGTCGCAAGCGCCACCGCAAGTTCGAGCTCACGCTGCTCCCCATGACTCAGCCGCGACACCAGCACGTTGGCGCGAGAGCCGAGGCCGACACGATCGAGTGCGGCCTGCGCGGCTTGGCGCAAATGCGGCACCTTGCGCGCATTGCCCCAGAAGTGAAAGGAGTGGCCGTCATGCGCTTGCGCCGCCAGCGCGACGTTATCAGCCGCGGTGAAGTCCAGCAGCAACGAGGTGATCTGAAACGAGCGCGCCAGCCCGAGCGCGCTGCGGCGGTACGCCGGGACCCAGGTGATGTCGCGGCCGGCCAATCGAATGCTGCCGGCGTTCGGAAGCAGTTGCCCGGTCAGCTGGCTGATCAGCGTCGTCTTGCCGGCGCCGTTCGGCCCGATGATCGCGTGCAACTCTCCCTCGGCGACATCAAGCGAGACCTGATCGGTCGCAACGATGCCGCCGAACCGGCGCACCAGTTTCTCGACGCGCAGCAAGGGTTCAGCCATGACGCAGCCTCCCCAGCAATCCGTCGATGCCGCCGCGCCCGAACAGCACGATCAGCAGCAGAAGCGGCCCCATGATTAGCGCCCAATATTCCGTCACCTGCGACAGGAACTCTTCCAGCACCAGATAGATGATCGCGCCGATCACCGGCCCGAACAGCGAGCCCATGCCGCCGAGGATGACCATCACCATAAGGTCGCCGGAGCGGGTCCAGTACATCACCGCGGGACTGACGAAGTCGGTGTTATTGGCCAACAGCGCGCCTGTCAGGCCGCACAGGGTGCCCGAGATCACAAAGCAGACAAGCCGGTAACGCGTGGCCGGGAATCCGATCGCCTGCATGCGCGCCTCATTGGAGCGCAAGCCCTGCACCACCATGCCGAAACGCGAATTGACAATCCGCCATATCAGGTAGAGCCCGCCGAACAGGCAAGCGAGGCAGAGGTAATAGAACTGTACGCGGTTTGACAGATTGATGAGGCCGCCGAAATCGCTGCGCTTGTAAATGGTCAGGCCATCGTCCCCACCGTAACGGGCAAGCCCCGATGCGATGTAATAGGCCATCTGCGCAAAGGCGAGCGTGATCATGATGAAGTAGACCCCGCGCGTGCGCAACGACAGCGCGCCGATCACCAGTGCAAACACTGCCGACGCGAGCAGCGCGACCGGCCATTGAATGAACCCGGAGCCGATCCCTTCGGCCGCGAGAATGCCGACCGCATAGCCGCCGATGCCGAGATAAGCTGCGTGACCGAAGCTCATCATGCCGCCGTAGCCCATGATCAGATTGAGGCTTGCCGCAGCCAGGGCAAATATCACGATCCGCGTGAACAGCGTCAGCGCGAACCCGTTCCCGCTCAGCGAAGTATAGATCGGAAGCACCAGCAGGCCGACCACGACCAGCGCTGCCACGACGTGCCGAGGGTCGAGCCACCCCTTCATCGCCGGTTGGCCGGAAACAGCCCCTCCGGTCGCACCACCAGAACAATCGCCATCACGAGATAGATCAGCATCGAGGAGAGCGCGGGCGCGGCGGTCGACGCGGCGGTTGAACTCAGGATTTGCCGCAAGAGATCAGGCAAGAACGCCCGGCCCAAGGTATCGATCATGCCGACAAAGATCGCCGCCAGGAATGCGCCGCGGATCGAGCCGATGCCGCCGATCACGATGATGACAAAAGCCAGGATGAGGATGTTTTCGCCCATCCCGATCTGAACCGTGAGGATGGGCGCCTGCATCAGACCGGCGAGGCCGGCTAACGCGGCTCCAAGCCCGAACACAAGTGTGTAGAGCAGCTTGATATTGATCCCCAGCGCGCCGATCATTTCCCGGTTCGACGCGCCGGCGCGGATCAGCATGCCCAGCCGGGTTCGCATTACGACCACATAGAGCATCAGCGCCACCACCAGCGCGACCACGATGATCGCCAGCCGGTAAGCCGGATAATAAATGCCGGGGAGGATCGCGATCGGCACCGTGAGCCACGGTGGCAGTGGAAGCGCGAGCCCCGCCGGACCCCAGATCAGGCGCACCGCATCATTGAAAAACAGGATGAGCCCGAACGTCGCAAGCACGTGATCGAGGTGATCGCGGCCGTAGAGATGCCGTAGAGCCACGAACTCCAGGACGATACCGAGCAGCAATGTTGCGCCCAGCGCCAGCACCACGCCGATGATGAAATTGCCGGTCCACGCGACGAAGCTCGCGGCGAAATAGGCGCCCATCATGTAGAGCGAGCCATGCGCCAGGTTGACGAAATCCATGATCCCGAACACCAGCGTCAACCCCGCCGCCAACAGAAATAGCAGCAAGCCGAACTGCAATCCGTTCAGGAACTGTTCGACGACAAGCAGCATGGGCGCTTTGAATGGACCGAAGAATCCCGCCTAAAGGCAAACAGCGGCGGCGCGTGAGCACCGCCGCCCTGTAGTAGACAGCCGCAGAAAATCACTTCATCGGGCACTTATCGTGGAAGCGATCCTGATCGTCCTTCACAATGGTCGCGACTGTTTTCAGCGAGAGCTGGCCTTCCGCATCCTTGACCACGTCCTGCAGGTAAAAATTCTGGATCGGGATATGGTTGTTGCCGTATTTGAAGCCGCCGCGCAGCGACTTGAAATTCGCCTTCTCCATCTCGGCTTTCATCGCATCCTTCTTGCTGGTGTCGCCCTTCACCGCCACCACCGCGCTGTTGATCAATTGCGCGGCGTCATACGATTGAGCGCCGTAGTAAGTCGGACGCAGGCCGGGATATTTCTTGCGATAGTCCGCGACGAACTTCTTGTTTTGCTCGTTAGGCAGGTCGTTCACCCATTCCTGCGCGCCGGGAATGCCGAGCGCGTTGTCTTTCTGCAGCGGCAGCGACAGCTCGTCGATGGTAAAGGCGGTGTAGAGCGGGATCTGCTGCTTCAGCCCGGCCTGCACATATTGATTGAGGAACTGCACCCCGGCAGCGCCCGGATAGAACACGAAAATCGACTCCGCCTTTGAGGCCCGCGCCTTCGAGAGCTCCGCCGAAAAATCGAGCTGGCTTGGCCAGACCGTATATTCCTCGCCCAGCACCTGGCCCTTAAAGGTGCTCTTGACGCCGGCCAGCATGTCCTTACCGGCGGCGTAGTTCGGGCCGATCAGGAACACCGACTTGACGCCCTTCTGGTTCATGTAGAGGCCCATGGCCGCGGGTGTCTGGTCGTTCTGCCAGGATGTCGAGAACACATACGGCGAGCACAATTCACCTGCGAGCTGCGACGGTCCGGCGTTGGCGGTGATCAGGAAAGTCTGCGCGTCCACTGCGGTCTTGAGCGATGCCAGCAGCACGTTCGACCAGATATATCCCGCGACGAAGTCGACCTTGTCCGATTGGATCAGCTTCTCGGTTTTCTGCTTGCCGATATCTGGCTTCTGCTGATCGTCTTCGTAGATCACCTCGACGGGCTTGCCGCCCATCTTCCGGCCCAAGTGGTCAAGCGCCAACTCGAACGAATTGCGCATGTCATTGCCGATCACGGCGGTCGGGCCGCTGAACGTGCTGACAAATCCGATCTTGATGGAATCCGCCGCGCTGGCGGAACTTGCTAAAGCCAGGGCGGTTGCGCCCGCCAGCCAGAATGCAGCTCTCATAGTCGATTTCCTCCTCGTTCATTTGCTTGCGCCCGCGCCGACCTGTCCCGTTTGGCGCGGTAGGCTTCCTTGCCAGGCTCTATTTGGATTGCCCTATTTTGTGCGCGAGATGGCAGGTCAGCGGCAAGCATGAACCGCCGGCTCCTGCGTAGAACCTTTGGCGCAATGCCTCGCTAAATGCACCATAATTCGCGTCCGCGGCCCATGGCAAGAAATATAGTTCAGGTTGGGAATTCGTCTGCGCGGACTATGCTTGCACCGTGAGGGCTGACCAAGCCACAGCGAAATCAACGATCAACACACAAAGGCCGCGACATGACGACCGACTCGCGCCAACCAGAACCGCATCGCGTGGTGATCGTCGGCGCCGGATTCGGCGGGCTTGAGACCACCTACCGGCTTGCGGGCGCGCCGGTAAAGATCACGCTGATCGATCGGCGCAACCATCATCTATTCCAGCCACTGCTTTATCAGGTCGCGACCGCTTCGTTGGCAACGTCCGAGATCGCCTGGCCAATCCGCTATTTGTTGCGCGGGCGCTCAGAGGTCACGACACTGTTTGCCACCGTGAGCGGCGTCGACGCGCAAGGAAAGCGCGTGCAACTCGAGGACGGTGGCACCCTTCCCTATGACACCCTCGTTCTCGCCACCGGCGCTCGCCACGCTTACTTCGGGCATGATGAGTGGGAGCCGTTCGCACCCGGCCTCAAGACGCTTGAGGACGCCACCACCTTGCGGCGGCGAATTCTGGTGGCGTTCGAACGCGCCGAACGCGAGACCGATTCGGACCGCCGCGCTGCTCTGCTCACCTTCGTCATCATCGGCGCTGGGCCAACCGGGGTCGAGCTGGCCGGCACCATAGCCGAATTGGCGCGCGACACGCTGCCGCCTGATTTCCGCAACATCGACACGCACACCGCGCGAGTGGTGCTGATCGAGGCTGGCCCACGCGTGCTGGCGGGATTCCCGGAAGATCTTTCAGCCTATGCGCAGCGCTCGTTGGAAAGTCTCGGCGTCGAGATCGTGTTGGGCAAACCCGTCACCGAATGCAACACGGAGGGCGTTGTCTACGACGGCAGTACCCTGAAATCCAAGACCCTGATCTGGGCTGCCGGCGTCCGCGCGTCGCGCGCGGCCGAATGGCTGGGAGCACCGGCCGATCGAGCAGTCCGACTGAAAGTGCTGCCCGATCTCACCGTGCCCGGCCACCCCGAA
>NZ_DATEPI010000009.1:0-3811 GCF_035273305.1 Bradyrhizobium sp.
CGCCGATCCGACCTGGATCAATATCGGCGGGAAGCCGCGCAAATCCGCAAATAGCGGCGAGATCAGCGGGCTCTCGCGATCGATATCCGTCGGCACATAGGCCTCGGCCAATTCGCCGAGGTAGGCCTTGTGGATAATCGGATCGATGGCCTCCTTGGTGTCCAGCGTGGCGCCGGACATGGTGAGGTCGGTCCACGGCGAGATCAGCCATGCGCAGGCCGGCAAAGCTTCATTAGCGGCACGCAGCCGGTTGATGAGAGTGATCGAGAGGTTGCCGCCGGCGCTATCGCCGCCCACGGCAATACTGTCAGCGGGAATGCCTTGCCGGCGCACGAAATGCCAGGCGGCCATGGCGTCCTCGTGTGCCGCCGGATAGGGATGCTCCGGTGCAAGTCGATAGCCGATAGCCAGCGTGCGCATGCGCGCCGCTCGGCCAGCTTCCGTCACCAACCGGCGGTGACTGAGGATCGAACCGGAGCAGTAGCCGCCACCGTGAAAGAAGATCAGCACCCGGGACCTGTCGCTGCCAGGCGCAAGCGACCATTCGCCGGGAACGCCATCGCAATTTACCGCCTCGATCGACACATCATCCGCGACCGGCCATAGCGATCCGACCTCATCGAGGCGCTGACGCCGCTCCGCCCATCCGATCGGCCGCGGTTTCGCGGCCAACAACTTGCGGATGGCGTCAATCTCGTGCTGGCTCACGGCCACTTCCTTCAAGGGATCGCAGAGGGGATGATGCAGTGAAGCTGTCAGCCCGTATTCCTGACGGCTTCAGCCAGTATCGCGTAAAGCTGGCCCTTGCTGAATTCCTTTGGCTGCTTGGTTGGCTTTTTCCGCGAGACCATCCTTGCAACCGGTTGAGCACAGGCAGCCAATGCAGGTATTCGCTTCGGCTCCGATCTGATCCTGGGCTTTGCAGTCGGTGGCTTGTGACCGCGCTTGAGATCCAACCGGGTCAGCTTGGCGCAGACGGCGTTGCGGCTATAGCCAAGACGGCGCGCGATCTGAGCGGCGCTCTGTCCCTGGGACCAGAGTTTTTTGAGCAGTGCTACGTCCTTCGCATCCCAACTCATGCACGTAGTATACGCCGACTGCCGACAAGAGGCTAGTCGTCTCCCGAAATTCTGAAATCGACGCCGCGCGGGTGACCACGCGATTGGGAAGCACGGTGAATCTACACAAGACAAGTCTTCATCTACATCGGACAGTCCTCGCCTGATGAGCGTCTCTCGAAATGCTGGAGATCAACGCTTGGGAAACCATTCGGGCTTTCCGCAGACCACGCTAACGAAATTGAAAATCATCTCGGCCAAAACTCACGGCCAGCAAGGGGAAAACAAGGGGAGACCAACTCATGCATACGAGCAGGGAAGCCGTTCTGGAAAACGTGCGGCGATATCGGGCCATTGCTTCTTTGTACCGTCAGACCGCGGGCTTCCGTCCCGATCAAAGGTACTCGCTCCTGAGCCAAGCGAGGGAATGGGAAAATCTGGCGCTGACGGAACTTGAATCCTACTTCACGGCCGACGCGCTGGATTATGATCGGGCTTCCCACGTTGTCGTAAATGCCAACGCGCGATGGGAGAGCATGGCCGCTGCTTGAGCGCCGCCAGCCGCCCAACATCAGGTCGCTGCGGCCTGATTGGCGAACGGCTGGTAAACGCGGCGCGGTTTCATAGACCCGGTCGTTCAAACAACACGGTTAAAAATATGATTAGCCGATTGGGCGGGCCTGGTCGGCACAGCGACAAGCCGTAGGCCTACATCCAACCGCGAACCATGGCGCGCCGATTGGATGATGCCCATGAGCCCTGGCTTGCGCTCATCCGGCTTAGCGCCGACGATGAACTCGGATCGACGATTGTGTAACCGGAAATCGAGCGTGGATGCTCGCGCGTCACGTGGCCGCCGGAATTGCCGTCATGCACATACCAGACGTTACCGCTGACATGCTGTTGCAGGATCATGACGTGGCCTGATCGAACCGCCGCCATGCCCGCCGCCGGCGCAGCCCTTGGGAAGCGGCGCCAATTGGATGCGAGATTTAATTCTGGAATGATTCGGCCGAAGCGGAACAGCGACGCTTCGCACCCACAGAACGAGTGCGGACATCCCGACGGACGCCCACTGATTACTCTCTCATCATTTGGAATATCACCGGCGTACAAGGCCATCGCGCGAAAAACATGTTGGCGATGATGACGCGGACGGGCATCGGCTTGAACGGAGAAAAGAGACAATACAGCTAAAGTGATAACAGCTTTCCACATCAATGGAGACTCCGTGAGTTTGCGAAATCCCCCCACCACGGCGCGGAGACAAGGAAACAAACGTGTCAGCATGTTGACCGAAGCGAGTTGGCCAATGTCCGATCAGAGACATAAAGGTTCGCTTTCAGGCCGATACACCGGATGCGCACGGAATCCAGTACGCAAGCTCCCTAGGGCTCATCCTTTTTCGGCATGCGCGGAGGCGCCAGCGGCCCGAAGCTGATGCTTTGGTTTTCACCGTGCTTGAAAGTTGGATCGAGCGGACTGCCAGTCGAGGGATCGCCGCCGCCGGTGGTGGTAATGGTTGAGGGTGTCACCAGGCGTATGGCTTCCTCGGCCACTCCGCCCTCTCCGGATCCAAAATCGGCGGTGCGTCCGCCCTGCGGCCTGCCATCGGCGCTTGCAGCGATAGCTTTTTCGGTCTTCTCCGCGAGCTTGGCGTCATACGGCAGGCGATAGGCGCGCGGGACGCCGCTCGGTCGATTATCTTCGCCGAGCTCCTCGACCCAAAGATGGATCGCGCCCGGCTCGCCTTCGAGCGAATGAGGTTCGACAATGCGGGCCTGCAGCAGTTTGAAGCGAGGCGGCAGCGGGTCACGCGACGACCAACCGAGCAGGCCGCGCGCACCGATATAGCTGACCAAGTAGAAACAACTGGTCACCACGATCGCCGCGGCCTTGGCAGGCCACGGCAGGCGCGCATAGATGAGCAGCGCGAGCAGCAGCGCGCCGATCAAGGCATAAGCCAGCGCGAGCGCCAGGACCACCGACTCGAAGTTGGTCATAGCTTCTTCACATATCCGGTTTTCGGATCGAGATCGGCGCCATTACTGTGCACATTCCGGAACGTCTCCAATAGCGACTTTGCGCGGTTATTCACGTCGATCACCTTGCCCGCCGCGTCCAGCGTAAAGCGCACGGCCGTCTTCTCATCACCGGTATGGTCGACCGTCACGATGTTGTCGTAGATCACCTGCGCCGTCGGATTGAGTTTCTGCACTTTGACTTTCGCTGCGACCGGCGAATGCGTCAGTGCCTGAAAATGACTGACGTTGATGGTGTATTCTCCGGGAACAATGCCACGGACGGTGACGATTTCCTCACGGATCGGCGACGGAATTTTCTTGCCGTTGACAATGATAAAGTCGTTCGCTCCGCCGCGATCGTCGCGATCGAGCACCAGGAAACCTGCTTCGCGACGGCGATACCAGGCGATATTGCCGATCGGGTCCTGCACGAACATGTCGAGGTCATCGGGGTGATTGTCAGGCCAGTCCATCGTGATGATGAACTCGGCCTTTGAATCGATCTTGCCGTCCTTGGCATCGGGCGTGATCGCCAACAGAGCGATAAAAAACAGGAACGCGATCACCTGAAGCGCCTTGAACAGCATCACGCTGAACGGATCGAACGGCTCCTCGCGCGGATATAGGCCAAAATCATCGTTCATGGAGGCGTTCCAGCGCCGGAACGACCCGCGTCTCCGTCAAGGTGACGGCCTGCGAAAATACCCGCGCCGTCGCTGCGTCGAGCAT
>NZ_DATEPI010000010.1:0-6348 GCF_035273305.1 Bradyrhizobium sp.
CGAGGCCGCAGCCGAGGCGCACCTGACGAACGCCGATGCCGCTGAACCAACTCGCAATCGCTGGCGTCTTGCTAACGGTGCGCACGTCAATGATTGCGGGTGCTGCGAGCGTCATGCGAATTCACGGTTCCGCCGGTGAAACAACGAACTGGCAAAAAAGCAATTTCAGTATGGAGAAAGCAAATTCGGACGCGCCGAAGCTACATTAGCGATCTGTGCTTGGCGAGTGGGATTGCCTGTTACGACCGAGTAGATGGCCGAATGACAAGGCGCAACGAGTCGAAGGTCAAAAAAGGCCGGATGCATCAGGCATCCGGCCCCATCCTGTCGGATATAAACCTGATAGCGCAGTCTACTTCGTTACCTGTCCGCGAATTTCGCCGTTGGGATTGGCCGCGGTGTGGACGTTGACATAGTACTTGCCAGCCACGAGGTCGGCGGCCTGGGCATCCGTCAGCGTGGCGCTGCCCTCGGCCGGGCTCGAATTGGCATTCGGAATGGCGACGGCCACGCCTGCGTTCTTGCCTGGCTCGGCGGGTCCGTGGAAGTGAGCCGCGGTCGCGGGACCCGACAGACCGGAATAGGTGAGCTTCCAGGTCAGCTTCTTGCTGCCGGGATTGTAGTCGATATCGGCTGTGCCTTTGCCGGCGCTGGTATTCGGCGGCACTTCGGATTTGCCGTCCAGCGTAGCCTTCATTTTCTCGGCGAAGGCCGGCCCGGCGAACGAAACGGCTGCCCCAATCGCAAGCATGGCAATCATGGTTTTTGTGTTCGTCATGGTTCTCTCCCTTTTGGCGTCGCGTGAAGATGTTAGCCTTGGAAACAATGAGATCTCGGCCTTATTCCCGCGCGGGAGACTAAACGACCTAAATTTTTGAAGCAGCTTATGGCTGAAATACCGGCCATACTAACCGCCAGCTAGCGATCCTGAAGAGCTGGCAAAAGTGAAGACGGACCGGTGAATGGCGCGACGTATGTTGCTTATTGTCGCTGTGGCGTGCGCAGCGGCGCTGGGCGGTTTCTGGTGGCTCACGGCAACACCGACAATGTCTGCGATTTCGGCGCCTGCTCACTCCGCCGATGTTGTCAACGGAATGACAGCGTTCAACGCCGGAGGGTGTGCTTCCTGCCATGCCGTGCCCAATCAGCCCGATCGCTTGAGTCTCGGCGGCGGTCTTGCGATCACCTCGCCATTCGGGACGTTCTACGCGCCCAACATTTCGCCCGATCCAGTCGACGGCATCGGACGATGGAGCGAGGCAGAATTTGTCCGCGCGGTTACTCAGGGCGTTTCGCCTGAGGGGTATCATTACTTTCCGGCTTTTCCCTATACGTCCTATCAGCACGCCAGGACCGACGACATTCGCGATCTCTTTGCTTACCTTAAGACACTTGCCCCCATATCGGGAAAGGTGCGCGATCACGACGTGCCATTTCCGTTCAATATCCGCCGCAACATCGGAATCTGGAAATTGCTGTTCATGGATGGCAAGCCTTTCGTGCCTGATCCCGCGCATACGCCGAGCTGGAATCGCGGCGCTTATCTGGTTGGCGGCCTCGGCCATTGTGCGGAATGTCACAGCCCGCGGAATTTCCTAGGCGGCATCATCAGCGCCCAGCGCTTCGCGGGCGGGCCAAATCCGGAAGGCGAGGGCTGGGTACCTAACATCACGCAAAAAGGTATCGGCGACTGGAGCGAAAAGGAAATCGCCAATTTCCTTCACACCGGGGAGATGCCCGACGGTGACAGCGCCGGTGGCGCGATGGCGCGAGTCATCAAGAACATCTCGCAGCTGAGCTCCGACGATCACGCCGGTATGGCCGAGTACCTCAAATCGCTGCCGCCGGTCGACGGACCCCCGCGGCCTCGGAAAACAAAGCCGGACGATTTGCAGGAATGACGCCCCGGAAGGTATTGAGCGCTACGGCTAATTCCGATGGCGAAGCGAGCAGAGCGTCGCGCTAGCCGGCCCCGAACGCCTTGAAGGTGATGATGGTGTGGGTATCCTGAATGCCGGGAAGGACCTGCACTTTTTCGTTGATGAAGTGCCCGATGTCGGTGTCCTTGTCGACGTAGAACTTGACCAGGAGATCGTAATCGCCAGCGGTGGAATAGATCTCCGAGGCAATCTCGGCTTCGGCGAGCGCATTGGCGACAATGTACGACTGGCCGAGTTTGCACTTGATCTGGACAAAGAAAGGAACCATCGCTGTCGTCTCCGAAAGTCATCGCGCTGCAGGCAATAGAGCAAACAACGGGGCGCCGTGGCAAGCGAACTTGCTGCCAATAACGCGGCGCGCTAGGACAAAACATGACCAGAGGCCAAAGCTGAAACCGATGCGGGCAAGGCGATGACAATTCCGATCGCGCTCACCATCGCTGGTTCGGATTCATCCGGCGGCGCTGGCATTCAGGCCGACCTGAAGACGTTTGCCGCGCTTGGCGTGTACGGCGCCTCGGTGATCACGGCACTGACCGCGCAGAACACCGCCGCCGTCAGCGCCATTCATGACGTGCCGGCCGAGTTCGTGAGCGCGCAAATCGATTCGGTTTTCAGTGACCTCGATGTCGATGCCGTGAAGATCGGCATGGTGGCGCACGCAGCCACCATCGACGCGATCGCCGCGGGGCTCGCGCGCTGGTCACCCAAATACGTGGTGCTCGATCCGGTGATGGTGGCGACTTCGGGCGATCGGCTGCTTCCCGAAGAAGCCGTCGCAGCGTTGCGGACGAAGCTCATCCCGCGCGCCTCCTTGATTACGCCCAACCTTCCCGAGGTTGCCGCGCTTCTCGACGAGCCGATTGCGGAGAGCGAGGCAGAAATTAAGCGGCAGGGTAGGCGGCTATTGCAGCTGCGCTGCCCTGCCGTAGTGATCAAAGGCGGGCACGGGAAGGGTGCGGAGAGCATCGATTACCTCATCACGGGTAGCGGCACGCTCGCCCTCGCCGCGCCGCGCGTCGCTACCAGGAATACCCACGGTACCGGATGCTCATTGTCGTCGGCGATCGCCGCCGGCCTTGCCAAGGGCGAGGAAATGGAAACGGCATTGCGCAATGCCAAGGGCTGGGTCAGCGCCGCGATTGCGGCGGCCGATCGCCTGGGCGTCGGCCGGGGGCATGGGCCGATCCATCATTTTCATCGGTTTTACTAATCAGCATTTGCCGAAACGCATCCGTGATCGATCCGTGGCCTGGTCATCGGCGTGTCACGCGAGTGTGTTAGCTGCTGCTCATGGGAAGTTGCCAATGAGTGAAGCGCGTTCCGAACGACGCTTTCGCAGCTTGTTTATCTCCGACGTCCACCTCGGGGCCCGGGGTTCGCAAGCTGAACAGTTGCTCGATTTTCTCCGTAGCCATGATGCCGAAACCATCTATCTGGTCGGCGATATCGTTGACGGGTGGGCGCTGCAATCGAGCTGGTATTGGCCGAAATCACACAACGAATTCGTGCAGAAAATGCTGCGCAAGTCCCGCAAGGGCGCCAGGCTCGTTTATGTCCCCGGCAATCACGATGAGTTCCTGCGGAATTATTACGGCACGCATTTCGGCGGCATCGAGGTGGTCGAAAACACGATTCACGTCGGCGTCGACGGTCGAAAGTACCTGGTGATGCACGGCGATATTTTCGATCTGGTGGTGCAGAACGCACGCTGGCTCGCCCACCTTGGGGACAAGGCGTATTATTTCGCCATCCGAATGAATCGGGTGGTCAACTTTTTCCGCCGCGCTTTGGGCGTACCGTATTGGTCGCTGTCGCAATGGGCCAAGCTGAAAGTCAAGAACGCCGTCAACTATATCGGAGCTTTCGAGCAGACGCTCGCCGCTGAGGCTCGGCGTCATGGCGCAGATGGCGTTATCTGCGGCCACATTCACTGCGCCACCATGCGCGACGAACAGGGCATTCGGTACATGAACTGCGGCGATTGGGTCGAAAGCTGCACCGCGCTTGTCGAACATGAGGACGGGCGGTTTGAAATCATCACCTGGACCGATCCTCTGCGTCGCGCCGTTCCCGTGAGCTGGGCAACTGTACGGGCGGCCTGATGCGGATCTTGATCGCGACTGACGCGTGGCACCCGCAAGTTAATGGCGTGGTTCGGACCCTGAGCATGGTGGCCGAAACATCAAAGAACCTCGGTGTGGAGATCAGCTTTCTCACTCCCAACTCGTTTCGCAGCTTTCCAATGCCAAGCTACCGGGAATTGCGCGTGGCGATGCCGTCTCAAGGCAAGATCGCCCATCTGATCCTCGATGCGCATCCCGACAGCATTCACATCGCGACCGAAGGACCGATCGGATTTCTGGTACGGCGCTATTGCCGCAAACAAGGATTGCCGTTCACCACGAGCTTTCACACCCGCTTTGCGGAATATATCGCCGCGCGCCTGCCGATCCCCGAATGGTGGATTTGGGCGATGCTGCGCGCCTTCCACGGCCCGAGCCACGCGGTTATGGCCGCTACGCCAGGTCTTGCGGCGGAGCTGCGCGCACGCGGTTTTGGCAACGTGGTGCTCTGGCCGCGCGGCGTGGACACTGCGCTGTTCCGTCCCCGTCAGGTCGACGTGAGGCTGCCGCGCCCGGTTTTTCTGTCGGTCGGCCGCATCGCACTGGAAAAAAACCTGGAGGCGTTTCTCGATCTCGATTTGCCGGGCACCAAGCTGATTGTCGGCGACGGTCCCGCGCGCGCTTCTCTGGCTCGAAAATACCCGCAAGCCATCTTTCTAGGCGCACGGCAGGGCGAGGCGCTGGCCGAGGCCTATGCCGCTGCCGATGTTTTCGTGTTTCCGAGCAAGACCGATACCTTCGGCTTGGTGTTGCTGGAGGCGCTGGCCAGTGGGTTGCCGGTCGCCGCATTTCCCGTGCCTGGGCCCCGCGACGTGATCGGCGAGGCGCCGGTCGGCGTGTTGAACGACGATCTGCAGCTGGCATGCCTCGCCGCACTGCGGATCTCGCCGCGGGCTTGCCTCGAATTTGCCGCCAATCATACGTGGGAGGCTTCCAGCCGCGCGTTCATCGACAATGTGCGAAATTTCTCTGGCGCGAATCCGAACGCGAAGCGCATGCAGTTCACACGGGAGCGCGGCGCTGGCTGGCTCGAGGCTCGCTAAGCGCTTGTCCGCGGGTCGAAGTACGCGATACAAGGCCGCATGACAAAGCCAGCTTCGATCCTGCCTGTTAGTTCCGCCGATGTCGATGCCGCCGCGCGCGTGCTTGCGCCTTTTGCGGTACGGACGCCATTGTTGTCCTCGCCCGCTCTCGACAGGCGAGTCGGAAGCCGCGTTTTCCTGAAACCGGAAATGCTGCAGCGGACCGGATCGTTCAAGTTTCGCGGCGCCTTCAACAAGCTATCCTCGATCCCGGAAGCTGACCGAGGCGGGGGCGTAGTGGCGTTCTCATCCGGTAATCATGCTCAGGGCGTGGCGGCGGCGGCGCAAATCCTGAACATGCAGGCGACTATCGTAATGCCGGCCGATGCGCCGCTATCGAAGCGCGAGCGCACCAAAGCCTACGGCGCCGAAGTCGTGCTGTACGATCGCGACCGCGAGGATCGCGAGGCCATCGCGCGCGATATCGCCGCCAAGCGCGGCGCCACGCTGGTGCCGCCCTACGACGATCCGCTTGTGATCGCCGGGCAGGGCACGGTTGGGCGGGAGATTGCCGAGGACATGGCGGCATTAGGTGTCTCGCCGGATATTGTCGTGGCGCCGGCCTCCGGCGGCGGCCTGGTCGCAGGCGTCGCCACCGCGATCAAGGCGCGCTTTTCCAAGGCAATGGTGATGTCTGCGGAGCCCGAAGCCTTCGATGACCATGCGCGTTCGCTGCGTGCCGGCAAGCGCGAGAACCACCGTGCAGAGGGCCGCACCATCTGCGATGCGCTGATGGCCTCGATCCCGGGTGAAATCACTTTTGCCATCAACAGCCGTCTGCTTGCGGGAGGGGTTGTCGCGTCCGATGCGGAAGTCGGCACAGCGGTCGGATTTGCATTCCGCGAACTCAAACTGGTCGCCGAACCGGGCGGGGCGGTTGGACTAGCTGCCCTGCTGGCCGGTCATATCGTGACCGATAACAAGAACGTCGTCGTCGTTTTGTCCGGGGGAAACACCGATGCGGAGATGTTCACTAGATTGATCAGCTCATCTTGAGGCTGAAGATCAGGAGAATAACGCGATCTTCTCGGCCTGGCTCAGGCGTCGGATTGGCGCCAGGGGATCAGATCCCGCTGCATCTGGTTTTCGGACGATACCGCTGGCGATGAGCGTTGAGCCGAGCGAAAGCTGAAGTGATGGTTGAACAGGCGGTGGCGATGCGGACTTCGGCTCAGGGTGCTCGGACATCGCGACAGGTTC
>NZ_DATEPI010000011.1:0-8431 GCF_035273305.1 Bradyrhizobium sp.
GGACCGTCGAACCGTTGCCTGGCGGTGACAGACACAGGTGAAAGCGCGTGGCAAAACCGTGCGATCCGTTGCAAAACGGGTGCTTTGAAGTCAGTTTGTCGTGAGTTGTCCCCCTTGCGCTGGCCGCATGAGGGGCACCCATGTAACGTCGGCGTCGAACGGTTGCGTGCAGGCGTACCAAACAAAAGCCTTGGAACGCGTTCAGGAAAGAACAAACATTAGCTGCGAACGTTACTGAATGGCGTTTCAACACCGACAAGACCGACGCTTAGCAAAAGCTGTCCGGACTGAAGCGAGGAAACTGTTCCATGCCGGGGCAGTTCGCCCAAAAGGGGTGCGACAATGCGTGACTGTGTGAAGACCCGTGCTGGATTTGACCGCGTGCTGACGGCGGTCGCCGCCACCTTCCTCACGGTTTGCGCGACTTCGGCGTTGTCCCAGACCGATCCCGTTCGCAACAGCGCCGCAGAACTCGCAATTGACGCGGCGATCCCACGGCCCGAGCCCGCGAATCTCCCACCGCCGAGCATCGGTGATTTCAAGCTCGACACCATCGTGCCGGCGCAGGAGGCGGCAAAGTCACCCGAACCTCCACCGGCCAGCAAGCCGTCGGATGTGGTCACCGCTCCGCCCAGCGATACCAATGCTGACAGCAGCAAAAAGGACACCGCTGATACCAACAAGGATAGCCCCGCCAGCACGACGGTCGCGCCACCCGCCGCAGCTGCTGCAACACCGGTTGCAGAACCGCCTAAGGAGGCAACCAAAGCCGCCAGCAACGTGGCGCCCGCGGATCAGCCGGTCGCCGATAAGCTGCGCGAACTGCTGGGCGCGAAAGCGGTGCGCTATTTTGACCGCAAGGCCGAGCGAGCCGCCGTGGAGAAATTCTACAACGCGCGTGAGTTTGCGCCGTTGTGGACCCAAGGCGGCACCTTGACTGCAACCGCCAAGGCCGTGATCGCGAGATTGAGGGATGCCGCGTCCGACGGTTTGAATCCTTCCGACTACCCTGTCCCGGACTTTGCCATAGGCGCCAATCCTGATGCCCTCGCCGAAGCCGACGTAAAGCTGACCGCCAGCATGCTCGATTACGCCCGCCAGGCGCAGAGCGGGCGGATGCACTGGTCTCAGGTCAGCGGCGACATTCAGTATCCGGAGCATCCGACCGATGCCAATGAGGTGCTGGCGAATGTCACCACCGCCAAGGACGCTTCGGCGGCACTCGAGAGCTACAACCCCCCGCACAAACTCTATCGCGAATTGAAGGCGAAACTGGCCGAACTGCGCGGCCAAGGTGGCGGGCCGGTGATTCAAATCGCCGAAGGCCCGACGCTTAAGTTCACGCCGGCGCACGGAAAGAAGCAGCCGGCGATTGCGATGGAAGACGACCGGGTACCGCAGCTCCGCGCCAAGCTCGGCATCACCGAAAATCCGCACGATACCCATTACGATGCGAAGGTCGCGGAAGCTGTTCGCAAATTTCAGGCTGGCGTCGACCTAAAGCCCACCGGGCTGCTGGACGAGCGAACCGTCAGGGCGATCAATAGTCCGAAGCGCGACCGCCAGATCGATACCGTTATCGTCAACATGGAACGGTGGCGCTGGCTACCGCGCCAGCTTGGCGCGCCATCGGTCGGCAACGCCTATGTCATTCTCAACATCCCCGACTTTACGCTCAAGGTGATGCAAAACGGTGCGCAGGTCTGGGCTACCAAAGTGGTCGCCGGACAGCCCGGCATCCATGCGACGCCGCTTTTGACCGAGACAATGAAATTCATCACGGTCAATCCGACCTGGAACGTGCCGCCCTCCATCATCTACAATGAATACCTTCCGGCCCTGCAGCAGGATCCCACTGTGCTGCAGCGCATGGGGTTGAAACTCGAGCGCGCCCGCGATGGCAGCATTCATATCTCCCAGCCCCCCGGCGAGGCTAATGCGCTCGGCCGAATCCGCTTTAATTTCCCGAACAAATTCCTCGTCTATCAGCATGACACGCCGGACAAGCATTTGTTCTCCAAAGAAGAGCGTGCCTTCAGCCATGGCTGCATGCGCGTGCAGAATCCGGATCAATACGCGGCGACGCTGCTCAACATCACCATGCCTAACGAGCATTACACGCCGGAGAGAATCCGCAGCATGTATGGCCACAGCGAAATCGATCTGAAGTTTCCGACGCCGATCCCGGTCAACATCACCTATCAGACGGCATTTGTGGATGATGCGGGCAAGCTGCAGTTTCGAAGGGATGTGTATGGGCGCGACGCGACCATGGTGGCGCTGTTGCGCAATTCCAGAAACAAGGATCTGGAAAACGTGATCGCGCACTCGCAGCCAAGCTACTCACATCCAGTGGGCAATTTGCCGGCCGGCGTGAACTTCGCGAGCGATAACAGCTATCCTTCCGGCGGCTATAACAATAGCTATTCTTCCGGACCATCCTTCTTCGATCGGCTGTTCGGAATTCCGACGCCGCCCGCTCCCATTCCGCCCAGGCCAACTCGCCGGCTGTATACCCGCTAGCGCAGCCTCGGTCCGTCCGAATCAAATCGATCGTCAAATCAAAAGGGCCTCGCTTTCCGGCGAGGCCTTTTTACTTTTCCCCGTGCTCCCCAATGCATTTAACCACGGCACTTTTTCGCCATACTCGGCGGGTTAGCTTCAGCCTGACTTGGGGGGTGGGTTTAAGCGTGAATTAACCCGCCCGAATTAAGACTGGATTAACTCTCTTCCGCGCACGGGGTAGCGGAGGAGTTCGTTGATCGGTCGTTTGTGGGTGGGCTTATTGGTGCTGACTGGTTTCGCACGCCAATTCAAATCACTGTCGCTGCCGAAGGCTGGGTGTCACCTCGGCCTGACATCCCTGTTGCTACTGCTTGGGGCCGGATCGGTCCACGACGCGACCGCACTGAACGAAACCCGCACGCTTTCGTTTCACCACACCCATTCCGATGAAGACCTCACTGTCACCTTCAAGCGCGACGGCCGTTATGACGAAGAGGCCCTGAAGCAGCTCAATCATTATCTCCGCGATTGGCGCACCCAGGAACAGACGACCATGGATCGTCATCTGTTCGATATCCTGTGGGAGGTCTACCGGGACGTCGATGGCAAGAAGCCGATCCAGATCATCTCCTCGTACCGCTCGCCCGCCACGAACGCCATGCTTCGCCGCCGTTCTTCGGGAGTGGCGCGCTTTAGCCAGCACATGCTCGGGCATGCCATGGACTTCTTCATTCCGGACGTGCCGCTTGAGCAGATCCGGTTCGCCGGACTGCGCCTGCAACGCGGCGGCGTCGGATTTTACCCAACTTCGGGATCTCCGTTTGTTCATCTAGATACCGGCAGCATCCGCCACTGGCCGCGTATGACGCATGATCAATTGGCGCGGGTTTTCCCGGACGGGCGCACCGTGCATATTCCCTCCGACGGCAACCCGCTCAGCGGATATGAGCTTGCCCGTGCCGATATCGAAAAACGCGGCGACGATGCCTCGAACATCAGCGGGCCGCGCGGGTTCTTCGCCGCCTTGTTCAGCTTCAAATCCAAATCGAACGATGATGAAGACGAAGGTACAAGCGCTGCTGAAAAGGCCGCCTCGCCAAGGCTGATCGCCTCGAACGCGCCTGCCAAATCAATTGAGCCCGTGCCGATGCCGCGCGCCAAACCAAGCATCGCCGGAACCTTCCAACTCGCCTCCGCCGACGCGCTGGGCATTCAATCCTCAAAGCTCAAGCAGACTCCTGCTGGCCAGACAGCCGAGACCAAACCGCAAACGCCCGCTGACATCATCAATGCTCGCGGGTTCTGGGACGACACAGATAGAATGCTGAAACAGGTTACGCCGGCTCAGGCCGTGGCCAACGCGGCCAGCCGGGCACTTGCTGCCGCTGACCCGCAGCCTACCGCCGCTATCTCGTCGCCTTTGCAGGCGTTGGCCTACGCGCCGCCTGCCTCATCGCTGGTTGATCATTCCAACGTGGTCACGGCGAGCGCCCCAATTCCCCGCGGCTTGCGTGGCTCCGCTCCGCCGCGCAGCGCAACCGCCGCTGCTACCACGATCGACACGGTGGTTGCGAAGGGAGCGCAAAATCCGGACGATCCAGTCGCGACATCGAACCGGCTTGCGGCCGCCTCTCGCGGCAACGATCTCTGGATGCGGGTGGTAATTTTGGCGCCGAGCGCAACGACCTCGATGACCACTACGGTGTTGGGCGATGCCGATATGAGTCTTTTGCGCGTGTACTTCGGCAAGCCGGAAGCAGCGATCGTCATCGCCTTTTCGGACGATCCGCAGATGGGCATGCTGAGCGAGCGTTTCACCGGATCGGCAACGGCAAGGCTTGCGACCCAATCCTTTGTCACGCACACCGCATCATTGCGCTAAGCTCGCCTGAGCGCCTCATCCAACGTCAGTGCCAGATCGATTACGAGATCAGAGGATTGTGATCCGACCCTGATCGGATCGCATCTGCGGCTCACAGCATTCCGAGCGCCTGCATATAAGTTTCGAGGATGGTTTCCTGCTCGGCACGCTCATTGGCGTCCTGCTTGCGTAATCGCACGATCGCGCGCAGCGCCTTGACGTCGAAGCCATTGCCCTTGGCTTCCGCATAGACGTCGCGGATATCGTCCGAGATCGTCTTCTTTTCTTCTTCCAGCCGCTCGATGCGCTCGATGATGGCCTTGAGCTGGTCTTTTGCGAACTTGGTGGCGGGCGCTTCCTGGACGGCGGCAGCAGAAACGGCCATCGGGTACTCCTGAATGGAACTGAGGGGTTTGAGGCGAAAGTGGAAGCGCCGCACGCTTCACCACGCACCGCATCCCAAATGACCCTCAAGAGTGGAGCGCCTTGCGTCAAGGCGACATCGCGCTCATCCACAGCGCCGCCCACAGGAGAAAAAATCTTTGGCAAAACGTCTGTTCGCGCGCCGAATCGAGCGTGGCTTACGATCGTTCAGACGCGCGTAACGACCGGACTTCTAAGCCGAGGAAGCTTAGCGCGCGAGATCAATGCCCGCTCGAGGCCTTTTTCATTGCGGCGAGCTGCTCGGCACTGGCTGAGCCCTGATAGGTCGCCTTCCAGGTCTCGTAAGCCATGCCGTAGACTGCCTCGCGGCTCTCATCTTTGCTCATGCCGATGCCTTTCGCATCGGCGGCCTCCTTGAGCCAGTTCGACAGACAGTTGCGACAGAAGCCCGCGAGGTTCATCAGGTCGATGTTTTGCACATCGGTTCGGGAGCGCAGATGTTCGACCAACCGCCGAAAAACAGCGGCCTCGAGTTCCGTTCTGGTTTTGTCGTCGATCGTCATGATGATCCACTCTCGCGGTTTGCCTAACGGTTGGATATTAACTGGGTGTTCCCTCTGTTGCCACAAGCGACATAGCAAGGCCTTGATCACTCGAAGCTTCTCCCGAGCCAACAAGCTTCGGAACAGCTCGAGGCCCCCCGGATGCAGCTTGATCACGTTCCCCTCAGACGCGATCAGCCTCAGCTTCTCGGTCAAGGCCACCCTATCGGCTTCCATGTTGTTGAGCTTCGGAAGCATTTCCTTGACGGGCTCGTCGCGGTCGCCAATGCCTCCACATATCGTTCGGTCGCGCGGTGATCCCTCGAAGCTTCCAACACTTCAAATCCCGCTTCCCTGATCGCGTCCGCCGTCGCTGCGCGGATCAGAAATTCGTCCTCGACTACGAGGATGACCGGACGCTGTTTCTGCGACTGAGCCATGGATGGGCTACCTGCTTGAGGGCGTTGGTACGCAAGTTCGTTTGCGCCGACGGCAGAGTTGCGGGACGTTCCCCCAATTTGCCCGGCTCCGCCTCACAACGGGAACGCCCCGGCTCCTGCTGAGTTTGGCCGAGTGAGTGGAACAACGCGCCGAGGGTCAGCCTTGCCGAGGTACTATCTCCACATTCGGGGCGCGGACGGCACGGCAGCCACCGACGAAGAAGGAACCGATCTTGCCGACCTCGATGCCGCGCGCGCAGACGCTCTGGCGGCAGCTCGCGAACTGTTTGCCGCTGCGATCGTGCTGGCTCGTGATCCGATGCTGAAAAGTATAGTCATCACCGACGAGGCGGGAACGGAGTTGGGAGAGGTCCGCATAAAAGACCTGCTGCCGCCGAGCTTTTGGGAGTGAGCCGCGAGTCAAAGGCTGTGAAGAAGGCAATGAAGAGAGCCGGGAATAGCCGGAAGCGAGTCGAGCGGCGCTAGCCGTTGAGACTCTCTTCATCGGTGTTGCCGGGCTTAGGTCGTTTTTTCCCATCCTTTGTTGCTTTGTCGATCGCACGTTGCGCCTCGACTACCGCATGGGCTCGGCTGTGAGAGATGCCTTTTCGCGTTCGGGTCGCGTCTAGGAGCACGATCCATTTCCAACCTGTGGGGTTGGCAGTTTGCACTATCTGATACTCGATACCTTTGTAGGTCACCGCTCGCCTCCTCCAAAGGGCGGGTGATATAGAGTTTACCGGAAGGACACGCGCCCTCTGTTGCTAGGACTATCGTTCTGGTCAGGACCGCTTTGGCCCGACCGCTCGGTCGCTAAAACGAAGAGGGTGCCGATTTGTTTCGTCTGCAATAGCGCTCAATCATCTCAAATCCCGCTGCGCCGTGCTTGCATTGATAGAGCCGGATCGTCCCTTGGCTGGAATCGAGGAATTTGTGGGTGAGGCTCGGGAAGGCCGCACATGGTGGGCAGCGCATAGCGTAGCCGCGTACTCGCAGAAGGATGAGATCGGCAACAAGCACCTCGACTCTGGCCAGAGCCATCGTCGTCAGTGCGGTGAACTGGTATTGCCGATGTTGATTGTGATGCCGGGATATTGCCGGGTAGGCATGCCCCAGCGCATCTATCAGCTCGCGCTGACCCTCATTCACTCGAACGACTGGAGCGACCTGGGAAAGATCGCAGGGAGTGGCGGCAGGTTGCCGGTGGTGCGCGAGATATCTTGAGGTGTTAGTAGAAAGTCGCCGTAAGCGGTCGCATCGGGCCGCCATTTTATTCAACGAGCGGGTTTGGTTCTGATTCGCATGGCTGCCACCCTGCACGATACTGAGATTCAGTCCTTTGACGATGCCTATGCCGCGCACCAGCGTCCCAAAGGCACGATCTCGGACGTATTTCGGTTGTAGCGCGTGGGGGTTGTCACAGAATTTGCCATATCGCAGCGCAAACGTCGTCGATAAGCGGGATTTGACGGCCGGTTACCTGAAAATAAGGGTTCGGCGTTGACAGTGCCGGCCGCTCGCGCGAAATCGTCAATGAGTTAAGATAGCTTCGCTGAATGATCCCGACCAATCCCCATGATCGCAATAGAGTTGCTGTGCGCTTGAGCGTCGGTTTGATGCCGGCACTCGTGCTGATACTGCTTTGCAGCTCCAATGCTCCAGCGGCGGCCGATTTTCGCCTGTGCAACAACACTTCGAGCCGCGTCGGAATCGCGCTTGGGTACAAGGATGCCGAGGGCTGGACCACCGAGGGTTGGTGGAACGTATCCTCGCGCAGCTGTGAAACCCTCCTGCGCGGCACACTCGTCGCGCGATATTACTACATCTACGCCCTCGATTACGACCGCGGCGGCGAATGGTCGGGGCAAGCGTTCATGTGCTCGCGCGACAAGGAGTTCACCATTAAAGGGACCGAGAACTGCCTTGCACGGGGGTTCGACCGTACAGGCTTTTTCGAGGTCGACACCGGCGAGCAGCGCGCCTGGACCGTGCAGTTGACTGAATCCAATGAACAGCAGCCGGCGCAGCGGGTGCCGGGTATTCCGGGAACGGTCGGCCCCGGCGGGCCTGCAAACGTTCCCGGCATCAACAATCCGCCGGCCGGGTCCACGCCGGGTGCGTCTGGTTTGCCGTCAACGGCAGCGCCCGGAAGCAAGCCATGAGACGTCTACGCCGCATCAAGATTCTCGCAACGTTAGGACCTGCCTCCTCGGATAGCCCGATGATCCGACGGCTTTTCGAAGCCGGCGCGGACGTCTTCCGTATCAATATGAGCCACACCTCGCACGAGAACATGCGCGAGCTGGTGAAGACCATTCGCAATGTCGAGAGCAGCTATGGGCGGCCGATCGGAATTCTGGTCGATCTGCAAGGCCCAAAGCTTCGCTTGGGCTCGTTCCGCGAGGGCTCGATCCAGCTCAAAAACGGCGAAAGTTTCGTCCTGGATTCCGAGAAGACGCCGGGCGACAACACGCGTGTCCAACTTCCGCATCCTGAAATTCTTGCTGCGCTGCGACCCGGTGACACCCTGCTGCTCGATGATGGCAAGGTGCGGCTGATCGCCGAGGAAACTTCTCCTGAGCGCGCCATTACACGCGTGGTGATCGGCGGCAAGATGTCCGATCGCAAGGGGGTCAGCCTCCCCGACACCGACTTGCCGGTGTCCGCCATGACGCCAAAGGACCGGGCCGACCTCGAAG
>NZ_DATEPI010000012.1:0-11404 GCF_035273305.1 Bradyrhizobium sp.
CAAATACGTGATTGCCGGCCGCCCGAAACGCGATGTCGCCAAGCCAGAACGCCAGCGGCGGACCGAGGTCGGTGCCCACCTGGTACTCACGGCCGTAGGCGAGCACTATCGCAAGGTCGCCGGGCGGGCTGGTGTTGAGGAATAGAGGCACGAGCAGCCAAAGCAGTGCGTGCAGCAGCACTACCGACCAGACCACAAGACGCGGTCGCGCGCGGATCAGTTCGACGATCAGGGGAGTGAAGCGCATGCAACGTCCGATATGCCCAAGCCGGCGCTATTGGATTCTCGAACGTGTGATAGAGCGCGTGGATCGGCGAGGCAACTCGTCAAATACCAGCCGCGATCTGGACTTCGTTTGAGCTTTCCGTCGCAACGACGCCGGGCTCGACCGTTGCCGACTGCCTTTCCCGAGCCGCCACCACTGGCGCGAAGAGACGGCGATGGTGAACGGTGGGTCCAAGCCGCCGCAACGCGTCCAGATGCTCGGGCACGCTGTAGCCCTTGTGCGACTCGAAACCGTAACCGGGGCAATCCTGCGCAAGCGCGCACATCAGCCGGTCGCGCGTCACCTTCGCGATGATCGAGGCCGCCGCGATCGACACGACCAGTCCGTCGCCGCCGATCACGGCTTCGCAGTCGCATTGCGTATCGAGCCGGTCGCGGCCGTCCACGAACACATGCTTCGGCATTTCCGGCAGCGCGTGCACCGCGCGCTTCAGCGCCCACAGCGATGCTCGCAGAATGTTGTCGCGATCGATCCGGGCTGTGGAACCGTAGGCGACGGCAAATGATGCGGTTGCGCAAATTTGATCAAACAGCTCTTCGCGACGTTCTGGAGTCAACCGCTTGGAATCGTCGATGCCTTTGGGGATTCGCTTGGGATCGAGCACCACCGCCGCGGCCACTACCGGACCCGCCAGCGGACCACGTCCGGCCTCGTCGCATCCGGCCACCGGCCAGATGCCGCGCTTGATCAGCGCGCGCTCGCGTCGAAAGCTCGGGGGCGCGACCGCGATCACCCCCTTGACTGGCTTGGCCGTATCCTCGTTTGAATATTCCCGACTCATCGCCGGGATCGTGCGCAAGCCGGACGCGCAGCGCAACTGGGAACTCCGGCCAATTCCCGTTATTCATTTTCTCGCGATGGAACAGTTGACTAAAAAAGACAAAGCTGCTGGCCGTTGCGTTTCGGCCGGGCGAAATGATCGGTAGTCAATTTCGATCGCCGGCTGTTGATCCCGAGTTTTTCGCAAGCGATTTCGAAGCGGCGTCCGATCATCCAGGCCATTGGCCCGGTGCCCTTCATCCGCGTTCCCCATTGCGAATCGTAGTCTCGCCCTCCGCGCATGTCGCGGATCAACGTAAATACGTGGCGATAGCGATCGGGATAGTTGGCGATCAGCCATTCGCGGAACAGATCGCGCACTTCCAGCGGCAGCCGCAGCAGCACGTAGCTCGCTTCCCTGACGCCCGCATGCGCGGCGGCGTCGAGGATGCGCTCGATCTCCGCATCATTGAGGGCGGGGATGACCGGCGCGACCATTACCGTGGTCGGAATTCCAGCTTCCGAGAGCTGCCGAAGCGCCTCGAGCCGTTTGGCTGGCGTGGATGCCCGCGGCTCCATGGTGCGCGCGAGTTTTCCGTCGAGCGTCGTCACTGAAATCGCCACCTTCGCGAGACTGCGCTTGGCCATCCGCGCCAGAATATCAATATCCCGCGTTACCAGCGCCGATTTGGTGACGATGCCGACCGGATGCCCTGCCCCGTCGAGCACTTCGAGGATGCCGCGCATGATCTTTCGCTCGCGCTCAATCGGCTGATACGGATCGGTATTGGTGCCGATCGCGATCATGCGCGGTTCGTAATCCTGCGCCGCCAGTTCTTTTTCCAAAAGCTGCGGCGCGTCGGGTTTGGCGAAAAGTCTCGATTCAAAGTCCAGCCCGGGCGACAAGCCCAGATAGGCATGGGTTGGGCGCGCGAAGCAGTACACGCAGCCATGCTCGCATCCGCGGTAGGGGTTTATGGAACGGTCGAACCCGATGTCGGGAGAATCGTTGCGGGTGATGACCTTGCGCGCGGTATCGACCGCGACCGTGGTCTTGAAGGACGGCAATTCATCAAGACTCTGCCAGCCATCATCGAATGCAACCCGCGCTTCGGCTTCGAAACGGCCGCTGGCGTTGGAGTGCGCGCCGCGACCGCGCCGTCGCTCGCGCTCGATCGCAATGGCAAGTTCCGGAAAGGAAGAAAGCGCACCCGCCGGCTCGGAGGGCGCCGCGACCGGCGGGTGCTTGAGGGCATGAGAGGATGCTCGGCTCATAGCCAGAACATACCACCTCTTGAGAACAAATCAAGAACAAACTGTTCTCTTTTCCGAACCGCACACGCCCCTGGCAGTTTTCGCGCGTTCCCGGCAGCGTTTCACCCGCGCCGGGCTGATCTGGTCGGAACAAGGTGTTATCAGTGCCGCGTTTCCTCTTGCCGGTCCTTCCGAGCCATCGATGCTGAGTGTCATTATTCCCACCGATGGCGTCGAACAGACCGCCGTCGCCACGCTGGCTGCTCTGGTCCCGGGGGCCGCCGCCGGAATCATTCGTGAGGTTCTCCTGGTCGATGGCGCCAGTAACGGCGTGATCGAGCGTGTCGCCGATGTGACGGGCTGTCGTTTGCTCCGGTTTGAAGGCTCGCGGGCGGCCGCGATGGCGGCGGGCGCGCGCCAAGCCCGCTCACCATGGCTGATGTTCCTGCATGCGGGCGCGGTGCTGGAGTCCGGGTGGATCGAGGAGACGACACAGTTCATTCAGACCGTCTCCGTCAGTGGCCGACCTCGCGCAGGCATCTTCCGCTATGCCCGCTCGCCCTATGCCGAAAGCACCTTCCGCGACGGCTTGAAATTTGTTGCGCGAATCGTTGCCGGTCCATCGGCAGATCAGGGACTGCTGATCGCACGTGACCATTACGAGCGGCTCGGCGGCTACGCACCGGACGGTCGTCGCTCCGAAGCCAGACTGCTGCGTCAGCTCGGCCGCTCCTCGCGCACATTGCTGCGCAGCCGGATCGTCGTGGCCTGAGCCGAGCGCAGCCAAACCGAAGCGCAAACCGGATCGCAAATCGTTCAAGCCGAGGCGCCCCTTGCTTTCGGGCGTCGCAGATGTTCATCGAGCCGGGGCATGATCTCCACGAAATTGCAGGGCCGCGTACGGTAATCGAGCTGAGCTGCGAGAATACCGTCCCAGCCGTCGCGGCATGCGCCGGGCGATCCCGGAAGGCAGAAGATAAACGTCGCCCCCGCCACCCCCGCAGTGGCGCGGCTCTGGATCGTCGATGTCCCGATTTTCGAGTGGCTCAGCATGTGGAAGGCGATAGAGAATCCATCCATCCGCTTTTCAAATAACGGCTCGATCGCCTCCGGCGTCACATCGCGCCCGGTGAAGCCAGTGCCGCCGGTGGTGATGATGACATCGACGCCTGGGTCAGCGATCCAATTCTTTATGATGGCACGGATCGCCTCGACGTCGTCGCTGATGATCTCGCGCCCGGCGAGATGATGACCGGCGCTGGTGATCCGGTCCGATAGCGTCGTTCCGGACTTGTCGTCTGCAGGCGTCCGCGTGTCGGAGATCGTCAGTACCGCGATGTTCAGCGGCACGAACTCCTTGGCTTCATCGATGGAAGGCATGCTGGATTTTCTTCCGCCCTTCACAATGTTCCCGAGCCAAAGGTGTTGCAGGCCTGGACGGTGCCCTGCTGATAACCGGTCATGAACCATTGCTTCCGTTGTGCTGCGGAGCCATGCGTAAACGAATCCGGTACCACGCGCCCGGTGGCCTGTCGCTGCAGCGTATCGTCGCCGATCGCGGTGGCCGTCGTCAGCGCCGCGTCGATATCGCCCGCTTCCAGAAACCCTGGGCGCTTCTTCGCTTCGCGATTGACCCAGACACCGGAGAGGCAGTCCGCCTGCAACTCAACTTTGACTTGCAGCGCGTTCGCCTCAGCCTTGTTGCCGGCCTGCTGCTGCAGCCGGGTCACCCGCGGCAGGATGCCAAGCAGGTTCTGGATGTGGTGCCCGGCCTCATGCGCGATAATGTAAGCCGCCGTGAACTTGCAGGCGTTGCCCGAACAACCGTGAAATCTCGTCTCGACCTGGCGGAAAAATCCGGTGTCGAGGAAAATCTGCCGGTCAGGCGGGCAATAAAACGGCCCCATCGCGGACTGCGCCATCCCGCACCGCCCGCCATTGGTCGCATTGCGAAACAGCACGATCCGCGGACCTGAATAGGATTGTCCGCTGGCCTTGAAAATTTCGCTCCAGCGATCGTCGATCTCGCCGAGGATGCCGGAGATCATGCTGCCCATCTCGTCGGTCGGCGCGCCGGTCTTGCCGGACCGGCGATCGGTTTGATAGCTCGGCGCCTGGCTGCCGCCGCCGGTGAGAATTTCGGCGCCACCGATCAGGATTCGCGGATCGATTCCGAAAGCGTAGCCGACAAGCCCGAGCACGATGATGGTGCCGATGCCTAACCCACCACCGCCCATTGGCAGACCAAAGCCGCCACCCATTCCGCCGCCGTCATCGCCGCGACGGTCTTCGATATCCTCGCTGCGACGAAAGTCATCGTAACGCATGACGTCCTTTCCTCAGCTTGTCGGGAAACGCAATTGCCAACACCAACGTTGCAGGCAGATAAAATTTCCACTGAATTATTCAATAACCCGCTCGGCAGAAATTGCCTAGCGCGAAAGAATTGCCCGGTTAAGTCGATTTTTACTTTGGCCCGTCAATGTATCGGCAGTCGGTTGTTTGGTCCCGCGTCGCCGACAGCGTCGCCTGAGTCAGAGTAATTGAGTCATGGGTGTGTCGCGTCGCGGGGCGTCTGCAAAGGCGTCCCGCACTAAATTCGACTCCGCTTCCGAAAATCGAATCGTCGTAGGCGATTGCGTCGCCGAGATGTCGAAATTGCCGGCCGGTTCGGTCGACCTGGTGTTCGCGGATCCGCCGTACAACTTGCAGCTCAAGGGCGACCTGAAGCGGCCCGACGAATCCCATGTCGATGCCGTCAACAACGACTGGGACAAGTTTTCGTCCTTTGCCGCTTACGACGACTTCACTCGCGCGTGGCTGCTCGCCTGTCGCCGCCTCATGAAACCGTCCTCGACATTGTGGGTGATCGGCTCCTACCACAATATCTTCCGCGTCGGCGCCATCATGCAGGACCTCGGCTTCTGGGTGCTCAACGACATCGTCTGGCGCAAGACCAACCCGATGCCGAATTTTCGTGGTCGCCGCTTCACCAATGCCCATGAAACCATGATCTGGGCGGCGCGAGATGAAAATGCCAAAGGCTACACCTTTAATTACGAGGCATTGAAGGCTGCCAATGAGGACGTGCAGGCGCGCTCCGATTGGCTGATCCCGCTTTGTACCGGCGAGGAACGCCTCAAGGGCGCTGACGGCAAGAAAGTCCATCCTACCCAGAAGCCCGAAGGTCTGCTGGCGCGCGTGTTGCTGTCCTCTTCGAAACCCGGCGACCTCGTGATCGACCCTTTCAACGGCACTGGCACCACTGGCGCGGTCGCAAAACGTCTCGGCCGCCGCTACATCGGCTTTGAACGCGACAGGACTTACGCGGCGGCGGCGGAAGCGCGCATCGCCGCTATCGAAGCTCTGCCCGAAGCCACGCTTGCGCCATTCATGACCGCGCGCGACGCCCCACGGGTCGCGTTCTCAGAACTGATCGAGCGCGGCATGATTTCGCCCGGCACCAAACTGTTTGATGCCAAGAAGCGTCATGGAGCGCTCGTGCGCGCCGATGGCGCCATCATGCTCGGTGACAAGGTCGGCTCCATTCACCGGATCGGCGCGATGGCGCAGGGCTCTGGCGCATGCAACGGCTGGACCTTCTGGCACATCGAGACGAGCCAAGGCCTCAAACTGATCGACACGATGCGCGCCGAAATCCGCTCGGAGATGGCCGCAAGTTGAGAATCGATTTCCTCTCGTAACGCTCGTTCTTTTCTTCGCTCTTTCTTATCTCTTCCACTTTTGTGGGGAGGGATAAGAAAGAGCAGCCGCGCTCAATTCCAAATTTTCAAACAGCCAGACAACCCACCCACACCTCCGCGATCTCGCCGCGTGATGCGCGCGAGTTTTGATAAACGTAAAGCGCACCTGAAACATCAGAGGGCGCAGGGAATGCCGGGCGCTCGATGCGCCCGCAGCCTCGCATGCAAAATAAAAAGCATACGAGTAAGTCACCACGGTCACGCCGGATACACCCGGCATTCCCCGCGCAATGGTGTTAACGGTTTCCTTCGTGATCTTCCCGGTGATCGGGCTTGGTTGTCACCGTCATCAGCGGGACACTTCCCGCCAACTTGAACGCCAGCGTCGAGGCGTCAGAACCACACGACTTCGCCGTCCGCCTCACGCGCTGTTCGTCCGCAGCACATCAGCGTCCATCGCATCCCACCCCGCGTTCGTGACGTTGCGCAACGCCCCTCGTTTGGAGCAGGACGGCGCGGGTTATGGATTTGATTTGGGGAAAATGAGAAGGGGTATATTTTCGCAACCAGGACTGGACAGCCCACAAATCAGTTGATCCGCTTCAAGAAATGACTGTTTTGCGTATACGCTCTTGGCCAAGGCGAGCTGTTTTTACCTCGGCGCTTGACATGAATGGGGGACGCTTCGTAAATCGCGGCCACGAACGACGCGTATCGCCCGGCCCGGCGCTGAATTACGGCGCTCGGTCGTGCCGCACACACATCCCGGACGCATAGCTCAGCGGGAGAGCGTTCCCTTCACACGGGAGAGGTCCAAGGTTCGATCCCTTGTGCGTCCACCAGCTACTCCGGGTCCGCTGTGGGTCACCAGCAGACATCGGATCAAGCCGTCAGTCCAGCCTTGATCAGGCCCGCCTCATGGCGCTTGCGATCGACTTCACGCTTGTAGTGCTGGGTAGAGAGATAGGCAGCGATCGAGAATTTCGGCTCGCGCTTTAGGACTTCCGCCGCGTGCGCGGCGGCCGCGACCTCGTTACCCATCTGCGCGAAAGTCGCCGCAAGAAAGGCGTGATGAGTATAGTCAGGCCTGGTGATCCGCGAGAAGGCCTCCGCAGCTTCCGCGTATCGTTCGGCGGAATAGCAGGCGCGCCCGAGGTGGCTCCAAAAGCGCTCCGGGTGGTAGGGGTTCAGTCGCATCGCTTTCTTGATCCAGTCGATGCCTTCATCCGGCCGGCCAAGCCACGTCAGAAGCTCACCCTGCTGCACTACAACAAGGTCGTAGTTAGGGTTGAGAGCGAGTGCCCGTTCTTGATGGTAAGCAGCCCTGTCATGCTCTTCGCGGTTCAAGCTCAGTGCCGCCAGAATTCGGTGAACATCACTATCGTTGTCATCGAGCGCGAGCGCGACTTCGAGCTCGGCCTCCACCTGTGAAAAGATGGCCTGGCGATCCTCACACCAGCCGTAAGTCCATGCCTGGCCCAGAACGCATCCCTTCCACGCGTGCGCGTGCGCATAGTTCGGATCGAGCGCGATGGCGCGCTCAAGCAGGCATTGCGCTGCCGCGTTGTCTTCGCGGACCGAGCGGTGGTGCAGCACCTTAGCCGTCAGCACGCACTCATATGCCGCCATATTGTCGGTTGGCTTGCGCTTCGCACGGTCATGGGTGGCTGCCTCGACGCGACCCGGCAACGTTGCGGCGATCGCGCGGGTCATCTCGTCCTGGATAGCGAATATGTCCTCAAGCTCGCGATCATAGCGTTCAGCCCAAATGTGGCGGTCTGTTTCTGCGTCAATCAGCTGCACGGTTACGCGGATACGGCCGCCGGACTTTCGCACACTTCCCTCAAGAACGTATTCGACGCCAAATTCGCGCGCCACCTCCTGCACCTTCACCGGCTTGCCTTTGTACACGAAGGTTGAATTGCGCGAGATGACGAGTAGGTCGCGAAACCGTGACAGCTCCGTAATGATGTCCTCGGTGAGGCCGTCCGCAAAGAACTCCTGCTCCGGATCGCCGCTCATGTTGACGAGTGGCAGCACGGCGATGGACGGTTTCTTGATGATTGGCGTCGCTGCCGGAGGGCTTTCACTGTGAGGCGCGATCGTTGCGTCTGGCTCAAGCCGGACGCGAAAAACGCGAATCGGGCGAGCAATATTCTTGACGGTCTGATCACCGAGATCCTCGAATGCGATCTCATCAAGTCGGTCGCCGACCTGATCACGAACTGCGCCGGAAACGTAGATGCCGCCTGGTTCGGCGAGGGCTTCGAGACGGGCTGCGACGTTCACGCCGTCTCCAAAGATGTCTTCTCCCTCAGCGATCACATCGCCCAGATTGATGCCGATACGGAACTGTATCCACCGCGCGGCCGAGACGTCGGTATTCCGTCGCGACATCCGACGCTGAATCTCGGCAGCGCATATTACGGCGTCGGCAACGCTGTGGAACTCGAGCAGCATACCGTCGCCTGTAGTCTTGATGATGCGGCCGCGGTTCTTGGCAATGGCAGGATCGATGAGCTCGATCCGATGAGTTTTGAGACGCGCAAGCGTCCCGGTCTCATCTGCCTCCATCAGCCGGCTGTAGCCGACCACATCAGCGGCGACTATTGCTGCCAGCCTGCGCTCTGGTCCGGGCACGTCCATCTCGGCGCTTCCTTCGCACCGCAGTCTAACAGATGAGTAATTTTAGCCCAATGCACCGAACGAATAAAAGGAACTTCTCGTACGCATTGGGCCAAAACCGGAAGTAGTGGTCGCCTCGTATGACTTCTGCTTTGCCCCGAGAACAGACATTGGTACGCGTGCCCGGCAGGCCGCTAAGGGCCAGAAGCCGACCTCGTGCAGCGAATGTGCGATCTCCGCTCTTCCTCTCAAGAGCGGACATCAGAACGACCGACACTTCCGCGGTGGGCCCAAAAGCAAAACTTCACTCGATCACCTCGTCGGCTTGCGAAAGGAGCAGCGGGAGGACAGTCACGCCCAGCGCGTTCGCTGTCTTGCGGTTGATGCATAGCCACAGGGTGGTCGGAAATTCGACCGGCAAGTCACCCGGCAGACTACCGTGCAGGATCCTGTCGACGAAGTAGGCGGCCCGACGATCGCACCATCGCAGGTCAACGCCGTAGCTGACAAGTCCGCCGGCTAGGACGTGCTCGCGATATCCGTACACAGTCGGCAGCCTTTTAGCCAACGCCAAGCTCGCAATCTGCCGAGCTTCGCTCCACAGCATCGAGGTCTGTAACACGATGACCACGTCCACTCGCTCGCCTGCCAGGACCTGCAGGGCGCGATCCAGATAATCCGGTTGATGCGCGTCCGCCGAAACGACCGTAAGCTTTAAAGCCTGGGCGGCAGCTTCCATTTCCTTCGCCTGAGGCGGTGCTTTTGGATCGTCAAGGTTGGTGAGGAGCCCAATCTTCAATGCGTCCGCAACGATCTCGCGCGCGAGCTCTATTTGTTTTGCGGGCAATCCCGGGACGTACGGCTCTAGTCCGGTAACATTTCCTCCTGGCCGCGCCTCGCTCGCAATCAAGCCCAACTCAACGCCATCGGCCAGTGTTGGGCACACGATTGGGATAGTCGACGTCACCTTGTGAGCCGACACGGCAGCCGCTAGTCCGGGAGTCACGATGACGCTAGGGTTCAAGCGAACAACCTCCGCGGAAAGTGCCATCAACCGCTCCTGGTAACCTTCGGAGAAGCGATACACCATTTCGAAGTCGCGGCCTTCGATATAGCCAAGGTCCTGCATGCCTTGCAAAAAAGGCTTCACAGAATTGGCCAGTGAGGCTTCCTTGGTGCCCGGTGACAGCCAAGCGATGAGCGGCCGCCTGAGCGTGGCCTGAGCGAACGCGGCAACTGGGAATGCGAGCACGGTGCCAGCCAGTGCTATAAACTCGCGGGGCCCGGAGCGGTACATGAGGATTTCTCCTCTTCAAATTGCAATGGCTGGTCGGCCGAAAAGGCCGCTGGGCCGAAGTCCGCTTACGATCGGGTGATCGCCGACCGGGGAGGCGAGTTTCCGGATTAGTCTGGTTCCGGTAATTTTCGTCCTGAAGGATAGCACATCACTTGTCCTTCTGCGCGACGTCAGATGTCCAGTTCTCCGTCGACAGCGGCTGAACTGCGGCGCTTCGCAGAGGTCGCATTTTGGCCAGAACCGGACTCATGCAATGCAGCAAGCTACGTTCGGCGGCCGCATGATTATTCGATCACTTCGTCAGCGAGCGCAAGCAGAAACGATAGGCCCTGGGACATCTCGATCTTGCAACCATTATCTAAGGTCGGCGTTTTTATTGCCTGGTAGAAAAACATAACGACCCAACATTTGAGCTTTAGTCGATCCGAAAAACAATGGCATTACGTTCACGCAAGAAAGGTGAAGACCTGCTCGAACAAGTGCACGACGCTCTTTGGGTCGCAGAGGGAGAGATTGTCAGCTTCTTTGGCTTTCCCTATCCGACGCGTTCAGTCATCGCCCGATTAGCAAGGGGCGATCTGTGGGTATGGTCGCCAGTCAAACTAACCGCTGATCTGCGCAACGAAGTGGACAGTCGGGGCTCTGTCCGACACCTTGTAAGCCCCAACAAACTCCATCAGCTATACTTGCAAGAATGGAAAGCGGCTTATCCCGAGGCACAATTGTGGGGGCCGGAAACGACAATCAAGAAGCGGCCCGACATCAAATTCCAAGACGCGCTGGTAGATAGCCCGCCGGCTGAATGGTTTCCTGATATCGATCAAGCATGGATCCGCGGCTCTCTCACTATGGACGAGATTGTCTTTCTTCACCGTCCCTCCGCCACCGCGATCATAGCCGATTTGATCCAGACGTTCCGCGATCATTTTCTCCGAGAATACTGGGGGCGGTGGCGGTTCTTGGCCCACTACGATGGCCTCACCCAGGACAAAGCCTGCGCGCCACTCGAATGGCGATTATCGTTTGTCAACCGGGCACCGGCGCGCCGGGCGCTTGAGAAGGTGCTGAACTGGAATTGCCAACGCGTCATTGTGGCTCACGGCGAGTGGCCGCATGCGAATGGCAAAGCCTTTCTTGCAAATTCGTTTCGCTGGCTTGGCAGTTAATCTGATAAAGCGCACCGATTTCACACGCGTAGCAACAAGGCCGACTTCCGCTTTGGGTCACGACCCGTAATACTGATGGTCAGCAAATCACGTCGGCTATTCCTTCCGAAGGAGACCTTAGCGAAGCATGCGAATTTCGTCGCGATGGGGACCTGCGCTCGCCGCATTATTCACGCTGGCGGGCGCCGGCGAGCAAATCCAATGTGGTTCAAGAGACCGGCTGCGTCTCCGAGAACATGTCAACAATCTTGTTGGTCATGCCGTTCACGATCAGCACCTGATCCTTCATTTTCACGTACATGTAGTCACGCAG
>NZ_DATEPI010000013.1:0-15339 GCF_035273305.1 Bradyrhizobium sp.
CGCAGCAGCAATCGGGCAAACGGTCGCGTCCACATTCTCGACCAGACGATGATAGGGAAATCAGCCGCTGAGGGCCCCGGTGTGCTGGACTTCCACGGTGACATGGGACAAGTCCGCGAAACCAGCCAGTCTCCGGCGGTAATGCGCGGCCTCGCGCTGACCGGTGGTTGCCACCGAGACGATCGCACCAAGGTGCCCGGGTCCGAGCCGCCACAGATGCAGATCGGTAACCTGATCTCCTTCGGCTTCGATTGTGTTACGGACTTGCTCCGCCATCTGCGCATCCGGCGTGCGATCGAGCAGGACGCCACCCGTATCGCGCAGCAACCGTGCCGACCAGTTGGCGATGACCAGCGCGCCGATGAAACCGGCGAGCGGATCCATCCAGAGCCAACCGAAACTACGTGCCAGCACCAGTCCGACAATCACCAGAACGGACACCGCCGCATCGCCCAGAACGTGAACGATTGCGGCCCGCATATTGTTGTCTCGGTGGTGCGCGGCATTTCCATGTACGTGCTCGTGCGTATGTGCGTGATCATGATCATCATCATGATCATGTCCATGATGATACCCACCTGACAATAGCCAGGCGCTCGCGACGTTAACCGCCAGCCCCAGCGCAGCGATCGGAATAGCCTCGCTGAAGCTGATCGGCACCGGGTGCAGCAGCCGCGATACGGCTTCATAGGCGATTAGAAGTGCGATCATCGCCAGAACGATCGCACTCGAATATCCCGCCAGATCACCGAACTTGCCGGTGCCGAAACTGAACCGGCGATCGTTCGCATATTTGCGCGCATAGGTGTAGGCCAACGCGGCCAATAACAGCGCGCCCGCATGCGTGGACATGTGCAGTCCATCGGCAATCAGGGCCAATGATCCGAACATTGCGCCGCCAATGATCTCGGCGAGCATCATGATGCTGCAAAGAACGATGACGGCCCAGGTCCGGCGCTCCGCCGCGAGGTGACCCCTGCCAAGAAACAGGTGATCGTGCTGAGAGAGCGATTCTGGATCGGGCATAATGGGCCTCACTTCAGATAGGTGTGGACCACCTCAATGAGCTGATCCGCTGCGTCGGCATTGAGCGCGCTACGGTCGGGGCCAACAAGATGCGTGCGGATATGATCCTCGACCACCTCGGCCATCAGCCCTGCGACCCCGCCGCGAATGCCGGCGATCATGTGCATGACGCGCTCGCAGTCCGCTTCTTCGCTCAGCGCCCGCTCGATCGCTTCGATCTGGCCCCGAATCCGGCCAACACGGGCAAGCAGCTTCTTCTTTTCTCGGATCGTGTGCGTCATGACCTCTACTAGATAGGGTACCCCCCTATCCCAAGTCAACGACCTCGATACTCAATCTCGATGCTCAAATAAGGGCAAATCGGGAGGCCGCGATTTCAAGTTTTGGGGACCGCCGAAAGCGATTGCAGATCGAATTTATCGATATCCGCCAGCAGCTCGCAGAACGCGCGGGCGCCATGATCGAGCAGAAGCTCACCTTTTTCGGCGGAGGCCTTTCGTGCGTCGCCGACCGCACCGGCCGGGTGAAGATCCTGGGTTTGCCATGCAAACGGCGCCGGACGATGCGCCGAGAGCCAGTGGTAATCCTGCTCCATGGCAATGCTGGCCGGACGAAATTCGGCAATCGCATCGCTGCGCACATGCTGCTTGTATCGCGCGAGCATGATCGAGGTCTCCACCGCACCTCCATGTACGCCGTGGCGTAATTCGTCCTCTGAGAACAATCCGTCCGGCGCACCGAACCGCGACCAGGCGGTCGTAACGGCGAGCAGCCCGTGGCGCGCGCGCAACTCCTGCGCCATAAGGCTCATCGCGTGGCTATTGCCGCCATGGCTGCTGACCATCACGAGTTTCTTGAGGCCCGCGCGCGCGACGCTCTCGCCAAGCGCCGTCCACGCTTTCAACGCCGTCTCTGCCGGCAAGCTCAACGTGCCCGGATAAGCGAGATGCTCGGTGGAAACACCGACCGGCTGTAGCGGAAGAAAAGTCACGGGAATTTCGTTCGGCAAAAGTTCACGAACGCGCGCCAGGTAAGCGTTCGCGATCATCACGTCGGTGCCGAGTGGCAAATGCGGGCCGTGCTGTTCGGTGGCCGCGAGCGGCAAGACCGCTATCCAGCGCGCCGGCCCGGCCCCGGCCATATCGGGCCAGTAGATATCGTTCCAGTCGCGGGGAGGCATTGCAGAAGTCATCGAATGAACTTTTTCTTTAGGCGGATTTGCAAGGTGGTTGTATCCCTTACGAGGCGCGATCAGCGTCTAGTGCGCTGAACCGGCTTCAGAATCGGGGCACTGCGGCCTCCCTATCATGGGCCAGAATGATCGACGGAGTCCAATCATGAACCCGGTTCTTTTGCCGCGAGCGTTAACCGCCGGCTTCCTGGCCTTTGTAATTGCGATGCTGCCCGCAAGCGCTAATGCCCAGACCGTGCTGGATAAGGTCTCATTCGGAACCAACTGGGTGCCCGAAGGCGAGCATGGGGGGTTTTTTCAGGCGCTTGCCGACGGCACCTACAAGAAATACGGGCTCGACGTCACCATTGTGCCGGGCGGCCCCAACGACAACAACCGCATGCTGCTGATTGCCGGCAAGCTCGATTTCTTCATGGCCGCGAATACGCTGATGTCGTTCGACGCCGTCGCCAACCACGTGCCGGTCGTCACCGTCGCGGCCATCTTCCAGAAGGATCCGCAGGTCTTCGTGACGCATCCGGAGGCCAACATCACCCGACTAGAACAGCTCAAGCCGCTGACGCTGTTCGTGTCGAAGGAAGGGATTTCCAGTTATTTCCAGTGGTTGAAGACCGAGTACGGATTCAATGAGGCCAACGTGAAGCCCTACACGTTCAATTCGCAGCCGTTTATCGCCAACTCGCAAAGCGCAATGCAGGGCTATGTGACCTCGGAGCCGTTCGCGATCGAGAAGGCTGCGCATTTCAAGCCGGGTGTGATCCTGCTGGCGGACTACGGCTTTAACAGTTACTCGACCCTGATCGAAACGCGCCGCGATTTGATCGGCAAGAAACCTGACCTGGTACAGCGCTTCGTCGACGCCTCCATCATCGGCTGGTACAATTATCTTTACGGCGACAACTCGCCAGGCAACGCGCTGATCAGAAAACTCAATCCGGAAATGACGGATGAATTGCTTGCTTACTCGGTTCGCAAGATGAAGGAGCATGGCATTGTCGACTCCGGAGACACGCTGCGCAATGGCATCGGCGCGATGAGCGACGAACGCGTCGCAAGCTTCTACGAGAAGATGGTCCGGGCTGGCGTGGTCCGCCCCGACATCGACTTTCGCAACGCGTACACGCTTCGCTTCGTCAACAAAGGTGTCGGCCTCGACCTGCGGCCAAAGAACTAGGACGCGGGCGATGGCCGGCCCCGCAGCATTGTCAGAGAAAGGCTCGTCCGCGCCGGCGCGCGTTGCGGTGAGCCTGCGAGGCGTTACCAAGGTGTATGATAGCGGCGTGGCAGCACTGGGGCCGCTGGACCTTGAGGTGCGCAACGGTGAATTCGTGTCGCTGCTCGGGCCTTCAGGTTGCGGAAAATCCACAGCATTGCGGCTGATTGCAGGACTGAGCGCGCCGACTTCGGGGACGGTCGAGATTTCCTGCCGCACCGGTCAGGTGCGCCCCGGGCATTCGATGGGCTTTGTGTTTCAGGAGCCGACCCTGATGCCGTGGACCAGCGTGCGCGAAAATGTTCGGCTGCCACTGAAGCTCGCAAAGATGCCGGCCACGGAATCGGAGGCGCGCGTTCACCAGGCGCTGACGCATGTCGGTCTTTCCGAATTTGCCGACGCTTACCCGCGTGAACTGTCCGGCGGCATGAAGATGCGGGTGTCGCTGGCGCGCGCACTGGTCACTGATCCGGACATCCTTCTGATGGACGAGCCGTTTGCCGCGCTAGATGAAATCACGCGGTTTCGCTTGAATAACGATCTACTGTCGCTGTGGGGCAATCTGCACAAGACCATCATCTTCGTGACTCATTCGGTATTCGAGTCGGTGTACCTGTCAGAGCGGATCATCGTGATGACATCGCGTCCGGGCCGGCTGAGTGCCGAAATCCGCATCGATGCGCCGAAAGCGCGCGGTGAGGATTTCCGCACCTCCGCCGCCTACGCGGAGTACTGCCGAAAGGTCTCGAACGCGCTGGCGCCCTCATATACCGGGCAGCCCGGTTCATGAGTTCGTTGCAGACCCCGCCGCTTTCGACGGACGCGACAAGGACCGAGACGCGGGGCTTGCGCCTGGTCCGGATTCTGCTCCCGATCATGGTGCTTGCGGTCGGCATCATGCTCTGGGAGTTGGTGGTGCGGCTGAATGACATTCCCCCCTATGTCCTGCCTGGACCTGGCGCCGTGTTCACGACTCTAATCCAGGACTGGCCGGAATTGTCGCGGTCGCTTATGACGACGCTCTTGACCACCATCGAAGGATTTGCTGCTGCTTCGATCGGGGGTGTCGCGCTCGCATTGCTATTCAATCAATCGAAATGGCTGGAATATTCGCTGTTCCCATATGCGGTCATCCTGCAGGTCACGCCGGTGATCGCGATCGCGCCGCTGCTGCTGATCTACCTGCCGCAGCAAACTGCCGTGATCGTCTGCGCCTGGATCGTCGGATTTTTTCCTGTGTTGTCCAACACCACGCTGGGGCTGAATTCGGTCGACCGCAATCTCAACGGCCTGTTTCAGCTTTACGGCGCGTCGCGAATGCAGGTGCTCAGATATCTAAAATTGCCTTCCGCTTTGCCGTTCATTCTCGGCGGCTTGCGCATTGCCGGCGGGCTGTCGCTGATCGGCGCCGTGGTCGCGGAAATCGCTGCCGGCTCCGCTGGCGCGGGTTCCGGTCTGGCCTATCGGATCGCGGAATCAGGCTATCGCCTAAACATTCCCCGAATGTTCGCGGCGTTGCTGTTGCTCTCGGTCGCGGGAATTGTCATCTATGGCCTGCTCGCGCTGGCTTCACATCTCATCTTGCGGCGCTGGCATGAGAGTGCGCTTGGAAAGGAAATCTGATGGTTGGCAGTAGTGGTTCTTCGGACAAGATCGATTTGCTGATCTATGGACCGAGCAGGCCAATCCTCGAAAATGGATTTCCCGAAGAAAAATTCGCACTGCATGCCGCTGAAACGAGGCACGACCTGGAGCGATTGACGCCAGCGACCTTGCAGAAAATGCGCGGTGTCGCCGTGACCTATCACACCGTCCATGCCGATAAAACCGCGCTGGCAATGTTTCCCAAGCTCGAAATCATAGCCAGCTTCGGTGTCGGTTACGATCACGTGGATTCGCGTTACGCCCGCGAGCATAACATCGTGGTCACCAATACGCCGGACGTGCTGACCGAAGAGGTCGCTGACGTTGCGATCGGACTTTTGATCGCGACGCTGCGCGAGTTCGTCAAGGCCGACCGCTATTTGCGCTCGGGCCAGTGGTCCACGCAGAACTATCCGCTTAGTGCTGGATCGTTGCGCGACCGCACGGTCGGTATCGTCGGAATGGGACGAATTGGCCAGGCGATCGCGCGAAGACTCGAGGCTTGCCGCGTTCCCCTGGTCTATCACTCGCGCAAACCGGCGCAGGGTGTCTCGCACAAGCATTATCCAGACCTGATCGAAATGGCCAAAGCGGTGGACACGCTTGTCGTCATCGTTCCCGGCGGCGCGGGAACCGCAAAAATGATCAATGCCGACGTCATGAAGGCGCTCGGCCCGCGCGGCGTGATCATCAATGTCGCACGTGGTTCGGTGATCGACGAGCCGGCGCTGGTCGCCGCTTTGAAGTCGGGCACCATTCTGGCCGCAGGCCTGGACGTTTTCGAAAACGAGCCGAACGTGCCGGATGAATTGCGCGCCATGCAGAACGTGGTGCTGCTGCCACATATTGGCTCGGCTTCGGTGGTAACGCGCAATGCCATGGACCAGTTGGTGGTCGATAATCTGAAAGCCTGGTTCGCGGGCAAACCGCCGTTGACGCCAGTGGTGGAAACTCCGGTGAAGGGGCGTTGATGCGAGGTCGACTCGGCGCCGCGCTTGTCGCGCTTTCGGCACTGCTCGCCTGTGCATCTCAGGCGTGTGCGCAGGATGCCGCCACCCTGAAGAAAGACATGATCGGGCAGTGGGAGCTCTCGACCACCGAACGCAGCAAAACCTGCGTGGTAACGCTAAAGGGCGATCCAGCCGCGCAGGCTTTGAAGCTCGAGCGTGAACCGGGCTGCGCCGCGGCGCTGCCGTTCACCAGGGACATCACTGCATGGAGCATCAAGGGACTCGATATCGTGAGGCTTCAGGATGCATCGGGCCAGCCGGTGATCGACTTTACTGAAGTCGAGAGCGGCATATTCGAAGGCCTGAGGCAGGGTGAGGGCATTTACATTCTGCAGAATCTCGCGGCGGCGCGCTCGCTGGCTAAATCGATGGATCAGATGATCGGTGACTGGTCGATGGTTCGCGGCAGTGGTCGAGCGGTATGCGGATTGACGTTGACCAACAATGAGGCCACCCAGGACAATTTCCAGGTGTTCCTCAAGCCTAAATGCGATCCGGCGATCTCCTCGTTTGCGCCGACGCAATGGAGGCTGGAGCGGGGCGAGTTGCTGCTGATGTCCGGCAGTGGTGAAGTCTGGCGCTTCGAGGCTGACGACAACGCGCAGTGGCGGTTGGTGCCCGACAGCGCCGATCCCCTCATCATGCTGCGACAATAATTGGCGCGTCAGTTACCTTCAACAAGTCCGACAGCTTTGTTGTCTTTTGCTCGCGCCCCGAAGCCGTAACCATTTGTGCAATTCGGGTAACCCCAAAGCTAAATCAACCGCATCCCCTTCATGCTCGCGTGCCCGTTCTTGCCGACGATGAGATGATCGTGGACGGAGATGCCGAGCGGGCCGGCGATGTCGATGATGGCCTTGGTCATTTGGATGTCGGCCTGCGATGGTGTCGGATCGCCGGATGGATGGTTGTGCACCAGGATGATCGCGGTGGCCGAAACTTCCAGCGCTCGCTTGATCACCTCGCGGGGATACACCGGCGTGTGGTCGACGGTCCCGGTTTGCTGCACCTCATCCGAGATCAACTGGTTGCGCTTATCGAGAAACAAGATCCGAAACTGTTCCTTGTCCGCGAACGCCATGCTGGTGCGGCAATAATCGATCACCTCGCTCCACGACGACAACGCGGTGCGCTGCTCAAGCCGGCCTTTCGCGATCCTGCTTGCCGCGGCGGCGATCAGCTTGAGTTCAGTAACGGTCCGCTCACCAACGCCGTCGACTTCGCGCAATCGCGATTCAGGTGCGTTGATGACCTCCCCGAACGAGCCGAATTTCTTGATCAGAAGTTTGGCCAGCGGCTTCATGTCGCCCCTGGGTTTGGCGGTAAACAGCACCATTTCCAGCAGTTCGTAATCGCTCAAGGCGCCGGGCCCGGCGCTATGAAAACGTTCCCTCAGCCGCATGCGATGGCCGTGGTAGTGCGGCGTTTCCGCGTCAGAATGATCGTGGGTATCGGAAGACATGCGGCGGCCGTACCATTTCAGCAAGGTCGCAACCATGCCCTGTGCCGGTCAGCTTTTGCAACCGGTAAGTGTCAGATCAAACGATCGGATCAGCGGGGATTAGGCCGGCAACGGCGGCTTTTCGCGATGGCGTTGCGACAAGGTGAAGATTTCGACCCCCGCCGCGGTCACGCCCACCGAGTGTTCGAATTGCGCCGAGAGCGAACGATCGCGCGTCACGGCGGTCCAGCCATCGGACAAAATCTTCACATGCGGCTTGCCGAGATTGATCATCGGCTCGATGGTGAAGAACATTCCCGGCTTTAGCACCACGCCTTCTCCCGGTCGACCGATGTGGATGATGTTCGGCTCGTCATGAAACATGCGGCCCAGCCCGTGGCCGCAGAAGTCGCGGACCACGCTCATCCCCTGTGGTTCGACCAGGCTCTGAATGGCATGCCCGATATCACCGGTGGTGGCGCCGGGCTTCACCGCGGCGATCCCGCGCATCATGGCCTCATAGGTCACTTCGACCAGCCTTTCGGCTTTGCGGGCGATCGGGCCGACGGCATACATGCGGCTGGAGTCGCCGTACCAGCCTTCGACAATGAAGGTGACATCGATGTTCACTATGTCGCCTTCCTTCAGCAGCCTCTCGCCGGGCATGCCGTGGCAGACCACGTGGTTAATGGACGTGCAGGTCGAGTAACGATAGCCCCGATACATCAGGGTAGCTGGGTAGGCGCCGTTGCTGAACGCGAACTCTCGCACGAATTCGTCAATTCGTGCAGTCGGGACACCAGGCTTGACGATATCGGTGAGTTCATCGAGGCACTTCGCCACTAGCGCGCCGGCTTTGCGCATGCCGGCGAAACCGTTCGGCCCGTGCAGCTTGATCTGGCCGGTTTTGCGCAGGGAAGTGTCTGTGGCTTCGATGTAGCTCATATCCTCATCATGTTTGGTGGGTAAAGCGGCGAGCCTTTATTTAATGATTGAAGCTGTTTCTAGCAAGCGGACCCTGGATGCGAGGAGTTCCGCTCATCCGGAACCCCCAGTGTGCCAAAAGCGCGAAAGCGCTCCGCCTCAATTCGAAACTTCGACCGTGGTCTCCACCGGCAGCGCTCCGCCCCGAATGCGGATTTCGCGCACGGGGTAGGGCACCCGGATGCCCTCCCGCTTGAATGCGTCCCACAACGACAGCATGACTTCGCTCTTCACGTTATCCATGCCATCGGGATCGGCAATCCAGAATGTGAGTGCGAATTTCATTCCCGCTTCCGCGAACTCGGTGAGGATGCAGTTCGGTGGCTTGCCCTTGATGGCGCGTTTCGCAATGCCCGCGATCTCCATTGCAAGCTGGCAGACCTGCCGCGGATCGGCGTCGTAGTTGGTGGCGAAATTGACTTTCACCAGCGTGTTCTTGTCGGTGTAGGTCCAATTCGTGACCTTCTGTGTCACCAGGTCTTCGTTAGGTATCAGGAATTCGCGGCCGTCGCCGGCAGCCACCGAAATATATCGCGTCTTCATCGCGCTGATGCGCCCGGAACTGTCGCCGATAGTGACGAGATCGCCGGGCTTCACCGACTTGTCCGCCAGAAGAATGATGCCGCTGATGAAATTTGCGACAATTTTTTGCAAGCCGAAGCCGATGCCAACGCCAGCCGCACCGGAAAAGATCGCTAATGCCGAGAGGTTGATGCCCACCGCGCTCATGGCGACCGCGACCGCAAACACCATCAGCGCGAGCCGGATCATCTTGATGAGCAGCACCTGGATCGAGGGCGTTAGATCGGCAGATTGCGTGATCCGGCTCTCGGCAAAGTTTGACGCGATGTTGGTCAGCCACAACGCCACGATCAACAGCACGCCCAGCTTGATCACGAGTAGCGGCGTCAGCCGGAGGCCTCCAAGCACGACCGATACCGAATCCAGCGCGTCGATGGCCGGCTCAAGTTGGCCGAGAATGCTCAAGGCCGCGACCAGCCACGCCGAGACGGACACAAGTCGAACCAGGAAGGTGTTGCGGATGACCGAGGTGACGAGCCGGATGATCAGCCATGCGAACGCAAGGTTGGCGGCGACACTGAGCAGATAGCTGCGGCTGGGCCAGGTCGATGTCACCATCACGACGCGCGCAAGCACGACCAATAGCGCGAACGTTGCGGTAGCCGCGCTGCCGACCAGCACGCGCGCGAACAGCCTCAGCGGTGCCGGCCATCCCATAGCAACCGACGTCATCTCGATCCGCGATCGAACGGCAGCTCCTGTGCCGAACGCGATCCCGGCGCAGGTCAGGATCAATCCCAGCTGCAGATAGAGCCAAGGTGACGTGATCTCCGCGCCGACCGACCGCGCGGCGTTGTGCAGGAAATCGGCGAGATCGTGCAGGTCCATTTTCAAATCCGATCTGAACGTAGCCCATCTAATAGACTCGATTCGAATCCACCGCAGATTTCCATAACGGCGGTTCGGGCGCCATGGCTTCCGACCGAAGCAAAGCAAGAAAGACCTGTAAAACGCGGCACATTCCCGCACTCGCGAGAAAGCGGTTGGCCGCGCGCAGCCGCAACGATAAAGATGCGATTGCAAGTGTTGCATTTTTCTGAAGGCCCATGGCGTCTCTCGATCAGGTCAGCATTGTCATTCTGCTTGGGGCCGCTCTGGTCATGGCAGGCATTCTGTCCAGCCTGCTGGCGTTACGCTTCGGCGCGCCGTTGCTGCTGGTATTTCTTTTGATAGGCATGCTGGCCGGCGATTCCGGGCCGGGCCAGGTCAGGTTCGACGACGTACGCACCACCTATCTGGTGGGTTCGGTGGCGCTTGCGCTCATCCTGTTCGATGGCGGGCTGCGAACCCGATTTCAGAGTATCCGCGCCGTGCTGGCTCCCTCGATGGTGCTTGCCACGATCGGCGTACTGCTTACCGCCCTGATCACCGCGCCGGCGGCGCGATATGTGCTCGACTTGAATTGGACCGAGGCGTTGTTAGCCGGAGCGGTGCTGGCCTCGACCGATGCGGCAGCGGTGTTCCTGCTGGTCCATGCGCAGGGCCTACGGTTGCGCCCGCGCGTCGGTGCGACGCTGGAGGCGGAATCCGGCACCAACGATCCGTTTGCGGTATTTCTTACGTTGATGCTGGTCGAGTTGATTTCGGTCGGCCAAAGCTCAGCCTGGCATGTGGCGCTCGAATTCAGCCGCGAGGCGGTTCTCGGGGCCATCATCGGTTTGATCGGCGGGCGGGCGGTCGTGTTGGCTCTCAACCGTGTCGCGCTGCCGCAAGGACTGCATGCGCCCTTTGTCGCGACCGCGGCACTGGTGATTTTCGGCGCGGCGCAGATCGCTCACGCCTCCGGATTTCTAGCCGTGTATCTCGCCGGCATCATCATCGGCAATCGTCCGACCCGGGCGCACAATTCTGTTGTGACGTTCCTCGATGCCGCAACATGGCTGGCACAAATCGTCATGTTCGTGCTGCTCGGGTTGTTGGTGTCGCCGCAGCGGCTGCTGGCGAGCGTGGTCCCATCCATCATCGTCGCATTGGTGCTGATGCTGCTGGCACGACCGCTCGCGGTGTTTCTTTGCTTGGTGCCATTTCGCTTCAACTGGCGTGAGAAGATATTCATCGCCTGGACTGGTCTGCGCGGCGCGGTCGCGATCTTCCTGGCCTCGATTCCGATGCTGGTCGGCTTGTCAAAGGCGTATTTGTATTTCGACGTCGCGTTTGTGGTGGTTATCATCTCGCTGCTGCTGCAGGGCTGGACGTTGGCAGCGGCGGCACGACGGCTGCACGTGGCGTTGCCGCGCGCGGATCGCGGCCCACGGCGCGTCGAGCTCGACCTCCCCGGCCAGCTCGAGCAGCAATTGGTCGGCTATTCGGTCCGCGCAAGAAGCCTGTTCTTCCGTCGTGGCCTCGTTCCTTCCTGGTCCAAGCCGACACTGGTGATCCGCGATCAGCACATTCTCTCGCCGGCGGAAGCCGACCCGATTGCTCCCGGGGATTACATCTACCTGTTGGCGCCTCCGGAGAAAGCCGACGCGCTCGATCGTTTCTTCGTAGATATGCAGCCGAGTTCGGCCCCCGATCCCCATCTCCTCGGAGATTTCGTCGTCTCCGGCGAGCACACGCTCGGAGAGCTTGCCGAGATCTACGGTGTGGTGGTGAGCGAACACCAGGCAAAGCTGACGCTTGCCGATTATTTCGATCTTCATCTTGACCACGCGCCAACTGACGGCGCCGCCGTTGATCTGGACACCATCGTTCTGGTGGCCCGCAGTATCAGTGGGGGCAGGGTCAACGTAGTTGGCCTTCGGCTGCCCGAAGAGAAAGAAGAGTTGGCACCTTCGACGCGCCTCGGCTCGTTGAAGCGAAAGCTGTCCGAACTATGGTCATCCGTGGCCGGGATTTAGCAGGTCCGGAACTCGGCCCTTTTGGCAAACCGCCAGATTTCAGGCTGGCAATGAAGCGCCCGGCAGTACTTCGATGCCGCCGAAGCCAGTCACGCGCCCCCGGTTGAGCATCACGACGCTCGTTGCCAATTGCCGCATTTCATTAGCATCGTGGCTGACATAGACCATCGGTATGTTGGCCTCGTCGCGCAGCCGAACCAGATAAGGCAGGATCTCGACTTTGCGCTCATCATCGAGCGATCCAAGGGGTTCGTCCAGCAGCAGCAATCTCGGTTGCGCCAGTAGTGCGCGGCCGAGCGCGACGCGCTGGCGCTCGCCGCCGGAGAGCTGACCGGGCCGGCGATCCAGCAACCCGCCAACGTCGAGCAGATCGGTCACGCGTGCTCGCTGGGCGGGATCATCGACCACGCGGTTCATGCGTCGGCCGTAGTCGAGATTCTGCCGCACATCCAGATGCGGAAAGAGCCGCGCATCCTGGAATACGTAACCGATACGGCGGCGGTGCGCCGGGACATGCGTATGCGCCGAGGTATCGTCCAGTATCTCGCCATCCACAACGATCATGCCCCGATCGGGCCGCAGCAGGCCCGCGATCATGTTGATCAGCGAAGTCTTGCCGGCGCCGGAGGCGCCGAACAGGCCGGTGACGCGTGCCTCGCCGCCGAAGCTGGCCTTGAGGTGAAAACCGCCGAGCTGTTTTGAAACGTCTACGCGCAGCATGGTCAGTTCCCGTGCAAGCGCTGTACGGCGCGGCGAGCGAACCACTCGGAGATGACCAGTGCGGCGAGCGAGATGATGATGGAGACCGCGACCAGCCGCAGCGCCGCGGTGTCGCCGTCGGGCGTCTGGATCAGGGAATAGATTGCGGTCGAGATGGTCTGGGTCTCGCCGGGAATGTTCGACACGAAAGTGATGGTCGCGCCGAATTCCCCGATCGCCTTGGCGAAGCCGAGCACCATGCCCGCGAGTACGCCCGGCAACGCCAGCGGCAGCGTGATTGTCGAGAACACGCGCCACGGCGCTGCTCCGAGCGTACCGGCCGCCTGCTCCAGCCGTCGATCAACCGCCTCGATCGACAAGCGCATCGGACGAACCAGCAGCGGGAAAGCCATGATGCCGCACGCCAGCGCCGCGCCAGTCCAGCGGAACGCGAACACCAAGCCAACATGCTCCGCGAGCCAGGCGCCGATCAAGCCACGCCTCCCGAATGTGAGAAGCAGCAAATAGCCGGTGATGACGGGCGGCAGCACCAATGGCAAATGGATGAGCGCATCGAGCAACGACTTTCCCCAGAAGTCGCGTCGAGCGAGCAGCCACGCGACGGCAATTCCTAGCGGCGTAGCCACCAGCGTCGCGACCGAAGCAACCCGCAGCGAGAGCTCGATCGCGGTCCATTCGGTTGGTGAAATTTCGGACACTAGCGCCCCGTCTCCAGAGTTCGTGATTTAGTCGCCGCGGCGTCCTCCAGCATGGACTGCAGAGAGATTAAGAGCGGCGGCATGCTCAAACAGTTACGGGGTTGGACGCCGGACTGACCAGCGGCATAAGCGCAGCGAAAAGCGCGGCAAGGCGATTCATTGTGGGCGCTCCATGCGTGCTCGCGGCAATACTCCGCGCGCAAAACGGCAGTCGCTGTGTGGGAATGCGAGAGGCGGAAGCGCCGTTCCGTCGATCCGGAGGATTTACGATCCATCCTGATATCGCGATCGTGAGCCTACAGCATAGCCGAGGCGAGGAAAAGGCTCAGGCCAGGCGCACGCATTTGTGGCCCGCACCGGGCCGATGTTCAACTCACGCCTGTTGTTATTGTTTTGCGTCGGGCGCCGCCAGCACCTGTCGGCAGGCGGCCGGCAATTGCGCCAGCGTCATCGGGGGCTTTGGTTTCACCGGACGTTTCGGCGGCTTCGGGTGGAGGACGGAATCCTTGAACCAGTAGGCCAGATCGCGCTTGCTGCAGCCTTCGCCGTCCTTGGGCTCCGGCTGGCTCTCGCAGGCGGTATCGCCGGGCGGGCATTTGATCCGGATGTGGAAATGAAAGTCGTGGCCGTACATCGGACGCACCTTGGACAGCCAGCTGCGATCACCCTTGGCCTCGCGGCACAGCGCCTTCTTGATTGCGGCGTTGACAAAGATTCTCTGCACGATGGGCTCCTGCGCGGCATCACGGATCACCGCGAGATGGCCGGGCGTCCAGACGTGCGGATCGACATCGAGCCGATCAGGACGCACCATCATGACCGCGGACATTTCCTCGCGCTCGTTGCGCGACAATTGATGGTCGGGCATTGGCGTCAGCCAGACATCCGCATCGAGTCCCACCTGGTGACTGGCGTGCCCTGTGAACATCGGTCCGCCGCGCGGCTGCGACATGTCACCGACCAATATGCCCGGCCAGCCCGCGTCTTTATGGGCTTTGGCCGACAACCGCTCTAAGAGCTTGACCATTTCGGGATGGGCCCAATTGCGGTTGCGCGACAGCCGCATGACTTGCCAAGTATCTCCGTTGATCGGCAAAGCTTCCGCACCTGCGATGCACCCCTTTGCATAGAAGCCGATTACACGCGTCGGCATTGCCGCCGGCAGCACCTTGCGGCCGAACAGCTCCTTTGCGCCAACTTTGGCGTCGTTGGGATTGGTGAGCGGCGGCAATGGCTTTGGATCGACGCTGCCCAAATCCTGAGCGACACTGGTGTTGATGATCGCAGCGGAAAACAAAAAAAGAAAAATTGCGCGTAGGTTCATTCGGCTCACTCGGTGAGGGCGAACCTACACGGATTGCGCGGCCATGAACAAGGCGTCCCAATCGCAATCAGTTGATTTCCCCCGGAGAACCTGGCGCCGATGGCGCGGGCCGTTCCGCTGCAAGCAGGCCTGAAGGTAAGTGCCATGTCGCGCCGCCATTCCCACCGGGGATTCCGCAGCTACTTTGTTGAGCTCAGGCGGCGTCGCGAAGGCCCGCGAGGAACTCTTCGACGCTGTCGAACAACGCGGCGGCCTGCTCGCTGAGCTGACCCGACGCCAGCATGACATTATCTGCCAGCGCGCGGGACTGGTCGGCAGCATGGCTTGCGCCGGTGACATTGTGCGAAACTTCGCTGGTGCCGATCGCTGCCTGCTGCACACTCCGTGCGATCTCGCTCGTTGCCGAATGCTGTTCTTCGACCGCCGCCGCGATAGTGGCCGCGGTGGTGCCAAGAATCGCGCAGGCTCCTGCCACGGTCAACGAAATGGCGAGGACCAGGCGGGCTGAAATCGATCGAATATGGAAGCGGGACATCCCGAAACTCCGCGAGAGGAAGATTCGGAATCTTTCATGAAAGTTCTTAACAACGGAGGTAAATGGCCTGGACGTAGTATTACGGGGCCGTCGCGCCAAGGCTTGCCAGTATCGCCTTGCCGACGTCTTC
>NZ_DATEPI010000014.1:0-6372 GCF_035273305.1 Bradyrhizobium sp.
TGTGATTGTCAATCACCGAACCGCCGCCACTGGCGACACTTACCGAGGTGATCGACAAGGAGGGCCCGTCCACGTCGGTGACGCCAGCGAGCAGAGCCGAGGCGTTAATGACGTAGGCGGTGTCCTCCGTCCCCGCCGCCAGCGTGACTGGCGTTGCAACCGGCGCCTGGTCCGGCGCGACCAAGGTAAGACTTGCCGTCGAGCTTGTGCTTAGCGTTCCGTCGGACGCGCTGTAGTTGAAGGTAGCTACGCCGAAGAAACCGACCTGTGGCGTGTAGGTCCAAGTGCCATCATGATTGTCGATCACCGAGCCGCCACCGCTGGCGACGCTTACCGACGTGATAGACAATGATGGGCCGTCGATGTCCACTACGCCGACCAGAAGATCCGCCGCTGTGATGGTGTACGGCACATTTTCCTGGCCTTGGGCCAAAGTAACCAGAGATGCTACTGGCGGCACATCCGCCAAGGTGACCCCCGGCAAATCCGCATCAAATATGCTCACTTTGACAGGAATCGTGGTGGTGCTGATCTCCGTTGACAACGTGATCACGTAATCCCGGCTCACCAATTGCCCGGGCACCAGGGAAGCGAAATCGGATTTCACTTCGCTAAAATTCCACTGGATATTCCCGTTTGCATCGAATGCAGCACTGAAGTGACCGGACGGGTCGGAAACCGTAAGTGTTACGCCGCTGCTGTTGCCGGTCAGCTCAATAAGGCCGCTCGCGGTGAGCACCGCCGGCGCATGCGCGCTTTCCTGGATGACCGCGGAATGGCCTGAACTCGGGTCGACAACAAAGATGTTGCCGCTACCGCCTGTCCCACTCGACAAGTTGGAAGCGTTGCTGCCGAAGGCGACGAACAAGCCGCCCGCACTGATCGAGGCGCCAAGATTGGACGCGGCATTCCCCACGGTTCCGTCCGCGAGAGCCGATACAAGCTTGAAAACCGGATGCGAGGGATCGGTAACGTCGACCACATAGGTATCCGCCACCGAATTCGTATCGTCCGCCGTTAGCCGCGCATCGCTGGCGAAGATAATGAAGTGCCCGTCCGGACTAATGACGGGATTGTAGCTCGCGCCCCCGGCATTTGCGGTTTGAAAAACAACGTGGCCAGCTGTCAGGTCATAAAGGAAAATTTCGGAGTGCCCGTCGGACGCATCGCTTTGATAAACGACGTAGTGTCCGTCGGCACTAACCGAGGCCGCGGTGTTGCCGGCACCCGTAACCGTGCTGGCAATCGCCGCAACGCCCGCAGTCGAGACGTTGTAGACAAACAATTCACCGGAGCCGCCGGGGGCCCCATCTGCATTCCAGAATGCAATGACGTGGCCATCAGCACTGATTGCCGGCTTCAAAAGCGATCCGGTCGCTCCAATAGCGGCCGGCGTGATCGAAGCCAGCGCATGGCCCTGCTGATCGTAGACACCAATACTCCCGCCGACCTGCTCGACGACGATGGTGCTGCCATTTCCACTGATCGCCGGCGCACTTCCGGGCGCAAGCTGTCTTGTCTGCTGATAGGCCGCGTCCGAAGGATTGTTGTCATAGATGAACACAAAGGACTGGGTGCCGTTCGAGCCCTGGTAGACGATGTAATGGCCGTCCGAACTGATGCTGGGTACTGAGTAGGTGAAGCCGTTGGCTGGCGAGGCGATCGTGGCGGTTACATTGGACTGGCGGTCATACAGGAAGATTGCGCCATCGGGATCGTAGGTAACGAAGCGGCCGTCGGCGCTCATCACCGGACCAAAATGGTCCCCCGCGCCAGTCGAAATCAGTGTGACCTGCGGCCGCGTCACGACAAACGGTATTGCTATCGGAGGGATCGTCACCTGCTGCAACACAACGTTATTGTCGCTCACCACGATGGTGGTCGCAGGCTGCTGCTGCGTCGACGAGTTGGACGAGGTTGTTGCGCCACCCGTGCTGGTGGACGATGTAGATTTCCCGCTTAGTGCGTCCGCGAGCGCAATCTCGACCGGATTTTTGGTATTCGCGCCCACGGTTCCGAGCGTCGTGACCGGCGTATCGCTCGGGGCAACAGGAGTACTGCCGGCAAATTTGGTGGTCGACTGCGGATTTGCATCGCCCCGCCGTCCGTCGGTCGGAGGCGGCAGATTCGGGACCTGCTGCTTGCCGACATCGTAGGTGCTCAACACCTGCTGGAACGCGTTGAATTCCTGAGCGACCTGTGCCGGCGTCTTGTTGCTTTGCTGCGCAATGACGTCGAAGTTGGCCGTGGGCGTCAGCGTCAGCGAGGCACCATTGCTGGTAACCGTTCCGATCAGATCGCCTCTGGTGTTGAACACCTGGACGGCATGCACTTGCCCGTCCTGCTGGTCGACCACGGAGATCGACACCTTTCCATCCGTCGACGAGATATCGAGAATAACCGCGGTGCCGCGAATGCCGATTGATGCGACCGGCGTCGCAACTTTCATGTCGCCGGTTTTCGCAACCTGGCCCGCGACGAAGTTGGCTGCGCCTTGAACGAGCGTGAACAGGGCCGTGTTCGATGTGCTGTTCGCGTCGTAAACCAGATCGTTCAGCATCAGCCGCGCGTTGGCGGTCATGTTGAAAGTGGTGCCGTCATTCAAGACCAGGCCAACCGTCGATCCGCTGCCGGTCTGCACCACGTCGTTTTGATAAACGTTGTCGCCGGTGTTGACGTCGATGGTGACACCGTTACGCACGATGCTGGCGCTTCCGGTCAGCTTGACGACATGCCCGACCAGTTTGGGGGCCGGCGGTGCTCCTGCCTGCGCGTAGGCGGTGTGACCGGTGAGCGCCTCGACGACCTTGATATCGAGCGGCGCACCATCAGGCGACATCAGGATCGGACGCTTGTCGCCCTGAAAGTAGTCGTTCACGACCAGCCGATGTTCGCGATCGGAGATGATCAGGTCATTGCCTGACCGTTCGAAGTCTCCGGCAAACAAAAGATGCGCATCTGGAACCGTGATCGTTTCCGCATGATTGTGGTGCGGAAGTGCCTCGAAATTGACATAACCGCTCGAATGCGAACCGAGCCCGTTCGCGTCGAACTTGCCCCCGGCGTAATTCAAATGCGCCACCTCTAAAAAGAGGGTTAATATTTATATAATATTCAAAGTACCTTTTTGCTTATCATTCGAAAGGGCTACGCGGAAGCGCCCGTCAGGCAAGCCGTCAATTTAATCTGTGACCTCCGCGAAAAGTTTGAGGGAACAATGAGATCGGCAGGTACCATATTTAGCCGCCGCCATAAGCAAAAGAAGGCAAAATTGCGGCTACTTGCAACCGTCAAGGCCATTCTTCAAATATTCGACAATGAGATCAGCCAGCGAAGACGCTTCAAAAACTAATATAGACCAGAATATACATTGTTTTACGGTAGCGTGGCTGGATTCGAGTGGATCAAGGGTGGTGTAATCTTGCCTTCGGCAAATTAGCCATAGCTCTCAAAAATCGACATGAGAATGGGCAGAAGCCTGGCGAACCGCCCGCCGACAGCAACGATTCGCGTCAACCGCGTTTTCCTTGCCGATAAACGTCCTGGTCCTTACGCGCTGCGGTGCCCAGCAACGACTTTGCTACACGATCAGATCGTGAGCCACGTAAACAATAGCAGTACCCTTTGCATGATCCGGCACGATGCTGAAGTTATCCGCCGAGTAAATCCCGAGCAGAGACAGATTCACGGTTGCTGATCCATCTGAAACGGACAGGGTGCCGCCGGTGCCGGACGAGTTTTCATGATAGCTCAGCGAGGTCGCGCCAAATAAGTCTGCGAGATCGATGGTGTCTGACCCCGCAAACCCGGAGATCGCGCCATTGAAGTGGAACGAATCTTCAAGCTTGAGCGTGCCCGCAGCTCCCGCGCCGAACACAACATTCGCTGTCGATGATGCTGCGAAGTCGAGCGTGCCGGCGCCATCGATCTTGGCAATGCCATTGCCACTCACGTCACCCTCAAGCGTCAGATACGCCCCGTTCGCCCACAACACCCCCGAATTCGCGATTGCGCTCGCCACCACCATCCCGCCCGAACCCGACGCTTCCAGAACTCCCGAATTCATTATCGAGTTTGAACCGGTATCGACGGTCAGAGCATGCGTGCCGGTGGCATCGATGGTGCCGGAATTGGTGAGGCTCAGAGTGCCATTACCCAACTGGCCGGCTCCCGAAATCGTGTTGTCTTCGTTGTCTAAGGTAACGGCGGAGCTCGTTCCGCAAATGACGTTGTGATCGCTGTCCGAAAGAACAATGTGTCCGCCGCCATCGAGCGTGATGCCAGATCCGATAAGCTGCAGGTCGGTATCATCGCCAATCGAATTCAGCGCAACTGTGCCGGCGTTATGGATGGTGCCACTCAGAGGCAGCATGGCGCCATCCGCGATAGTCATGGTGCCGGTGTTGTCAAGCACGGGAGCTTGATCGAACACAAAATTGTCCGCCGTTAGTGCGGAAGCGTGGACACCTTGCAGGGCAATCGACTGACCGTCCGCGAGCGTGATGATTGCATTACCGCCGCTGTCCTCGGTCAGATGTGCCTGGACCTCGGCAAAGCTCGTGAAACCCGTATAGCCGATAAGATCGATTTGATCCTGAGCGGTGTCGAAAGCGTAGACGGTATCGTGTCCGATCGGCTGCGCGAACACCAGCAGATCCTTGCCGCTTGATGCCGTCAGGAAATCGTCGCCCGACCAGGCAATGATCGGCGAACCGTTTGAATAGGCTTCCAGATTGTCGCTCAACGTAAAGGTCGCAATGGTGCCATCCAGCTTGACGACAGATTCGCTTACGTTGAGCAGGACGGCCCCAGCGAATGAGGCCACTGTCGTTACGCTCAGTGACGCGATGTCGCTCGTCTGCACGCTCCAGGACCCATCAGCATTATGCGTCCCGCCATTTAGGGTCCAATCCGACGGGAGATCCTTGATCGTCACCGTGACGAGCGTGCCAGTATCATCACTCGACGGGGTGAGACCGAGATTGATCGGCTCGCCTGCGATCCCTGCTGGCGCGTCATTCTTTGCGCCCACGGTGTAGGTGCCGGCGCTGAACGCGCTTGAGCCGCCAACGCTCGACGGCATGGTGATGATTGAGCCGTGCGCGGAGCCATCCGTCCCGTCCCATGCTTTAAAAGTGAGCGTCTCGGTGGATCCGCTTCCGGCTCCGGTAAACCGGACTTTGTCGGTCGCAGCCAGCAGCAAGGCTTGTCCGGCCTGAAGCACAATATCAACCCAAGCCCCGCCGGGAGAGGTCTGGTACTGCCATATTCCGTTGGCATTATCGATGGCGATGATGGCGATTCCGAACTGAGCACCCGCATCGACATCACTAACCGTAAGAGCGCTGCTGCCGAAAAAAATGTGACCGTCAGAAACCGCCAAGCCATTGTTGTTGGCGAGGTTCGCCTGTTTGGGCGTTACGCCCCCTTGCACGACCGGTGCATCGTTGGTGCCGAACACGGTCACGGTCAGATTGGCCGATGATGTGCCGCCGAATCCATCGGAGATGGTGTAGCTGAAGGTGTCGGTGACTTGCTGACCTGCTGCCAGCGACTGCACGTTACTCTGGCCGTCGGCCAACGTATAAACGTAATCTCCTGTGGCCTTATTGATCACCAGGCTGCCGTACGTCCCGGTCTTGGCGAAGCTCGTTCCCTGATCGGTGCCACTTGCCAGTGCTACCACGGTGAGCGCGTTATTATCTGGATCGACATCGGCGTGATCCGCGAACGTGCCGGTTGGCGCGCCAGGGTGCGCCAATGTGTCCAGAACGTTGCCGCTCGCACTCGTGGCTGTGTCTTCCTTCACCCAGTTGGTGTCGTTTGCTGCGACGGGCGGCTTGCTCACTCCTAGAATGTTGACGGTCAGCAGATGGGCGGTGCCATCGGCCGAAGTCACCGTCAGGGTGTCCGTGTAGGTTACGCCACCGATAAACTCGCTATGAGCGGTGTCGGTGGTATAGCTCCAGACGCCAGCGGCGTTGATCGAAAACTTGCCGAACCCGCCCGAGCCCTCGATATTGCTTTGCGCATTGAAGCTCGCCGCACTATCGACATCACTGATCGTCAGCGTTCCGCCGGTCGTCAGCACCGCATCGCTCTCGGTCAGATTGCGGGTGTCGGTGCCGCCGATTACCGCGGCATCATTGGTGCCGAGAATGTTCACCGTCAGTAGATGGGCGGTGCCATCGACTGAAGTCACCGTCAGGGTATCGGTGTAGGTTACGCCACCGATAAACTCGCTATGAGCGGTGTCGGTGGTATAGCTCCAGACGCCAGCGGCGTTGATCGAAAACTTGCCGAACCCGCCCGAGCCCTCGATATTGCTTTGCGCATTGAAGCTCGCCGCGCTGTCGACATCACTGATCGTCA
>NZ_DATEPI010000015.1:0-8344 GCF_035273305.1 Bradyrhizobium sp.
CACCCAATCCTAGAGGATAGGTCAGAAAAACCAGCAACAGGCCGATGGCCGGGGTCAGGCAGACGACGATCAGGAACGGCTTGTAGTCGAGCAACCGGGCCAACCAGCCCGGCTGGTGCTGGATCGCACTTCGGGAAAGCGCTGTCGTGACGGACATCTAGCGGCGGAAGTATCGCTTGGCGCGGCGCTCCGCCTCGGCTGCTGCGGCTTCGGGTGTTGCGGCATCGGTCGCAACTGAAGCGCACATCTGCACCAGCACGTAATCGGCATTGACGGCGCCACTGGCTGCCGAAATCGGGCCCTTGTAACCGGTCCAATATCTGTTCGCCATTGTGTTCTTGAAGATGCGAACCTTGGGATCTCCCGACCACACCGCGGCGTCGCCATAGGCGGTAAGCGGATGAGCCCAATAACCGCTATTGGCGTTGAGCCACGGCTCGTACTGCTCGCGCTCCATCATGAATTGCAGGAAGGCCTTGGCGGCATTTGGATACGGGCTATGCTTGAACACCATCGCGTTCAGCGTCAGCCCTCCCATCGGCGAGCTCTTTGCCACCCCGGTCGGAAGGAACTGGTGCTCGGTATCTTCGGCGATCGCTGCTGTCGCCGGATCCTTCTTCAGGGAAAAATAAAGCGACACACCATTGGCCGTGAGCGAAATCTCCTGAGATGAATACGCCCTGTTGTTGCTGACGTCGTTCCACGATGGCGTCCCCGCAATCATGGTCGGATAGAGCTGCTTCAGATAGTTTAGCGCGGCAATCGTTTCCTTGCTGTTGATGATGACGTTGCCTTCCTCATCGAGGAGGGAGGCGTTATGCGACCACAATATCCAGTTCGCGAACCCGTTGCCGTCGCCCACCGCGTTGCCGAGCGCGAACCCCGCCGGCTTGCCGCCCTTCTGCAGTTTCTGGCAAAGATCCAGAAAGCCCGCATGGTCGTCCGGCACTTTTTCGAATCCGGCCGCGTGCACGATGGACTTTCGATATACCAGCGGCCCGCTGCTGGCTCCGAACGGCAATCCGATCCATGCGTTGCTCTTGTAACGCTTGCCATATTTTTCGGCGAGGAACATCCAGTTGCCGTAACGCTTGCCAAGATAGTCGGCAACCTCCGTCAACTCGATGAGCTTGTCGGCGTAGATGTGAGGCGAATCGGAAAACCCGATGATGATGTCCGGGCCGGCTCCACTGTTCGAGGTAACCGCGGTCTGCTGATTGATGTCCTCCCAACCCACGAAGTCGACCTTCACCGTGACGCCCGTTTTCTCCGTGAATCGGGCGGCGTTGGCGCGGAAGACGTCTTCGTCTGGCTGCACGAACCGGACCGGCCGCAACATGCGAAGGCTCGCTCCCTTTTCGATGTTGAACGCCGGTGCGGGAACGTCGGCGACCTTGATGACAGACGAGGAGGTTTGAGCCGATGCGCCCGTCGCCGCCACTGCGGCTGCCGAAACTCCCAAAGCCAACGCCTCGCGGCGGGTGAATTCGCTCGTCATGACTTCCTCCCGGGTTTCTTCCGGCTCTAGTGGCCGGTGCATCGAACGCTTTCGTCCCTATTTGGGCATGATGTTTCGGAAATACGCTTTCATGTTCCAGATCATGCCCTAGCTGTTCGGGCCGCGCTCCATGCCAACGGGCTGCCAGCGCCGAAGCTGAGTATTTTGCAGCACCGAAGGGTTGACGCAGCTTACCGGCCACATGCCGGACAGGACCAGTGACAATTCGTAGCCGACGCGACGCTTGCGCGCCTCGTCGAAGCGTGCCGAGGCCGAGGCAACGTGGGCCGTCAGTGTGACGTTTTCCATACTGAGCATCGGGTTGTTGTGCGAAGGCGGCTCAGTCTCCAGCACGTCCAGGGCGGCGTGAGCAATCCAGCCTTCCTGCAGCGCCTTGATCAGCGCCTCCTCGTTCACCGTTGCGCCACGGCCGGTGTTGATGAAGGTCGCGCTTGGCTTCATTTGCCGAAAGTGCGTCTCGCCGAGCATGCGGTGGACTTCAGGTCGCGCAGGCGCATGCATCGACACGAAATCGGATTGCGAGAGCACCTCGGACAAGGTCGCCGGAAGCACGCCGTGATCATAAATCAGCGTTTCGGAGATGAAGGGATCATAGGCCAGCATCCTGAGCCCGAACGGCGCGGCGCGCTTGGCTACCGCTCGCGCCACCCGGCCGAACGAAATAAAGCCGAGCGTCTGTCCCATCAGACGCGGAATTTTCAGAAGCGCAGGGCGGCCCTCGGCCCAGCGGCCTTGCCGAACCATCTTGTCCTGCTCGATCAAGCGGCGAAATCCAGCCAGCAGCAGCATCATGGCGTGGTCAGCAACCTCCTCAATGAAGGTATCTGGAACGTTGGTGACGGGAATGCCGCGCGCGGTGGCGGCCTTGATATCGACGCTGTCAACGCCAACCGTGCCAAGCGTGATGACCTTGCAATTCTCAAGGCTGTCGATGATCTTCTTCGACATCGGAATGCCTTTGGCATAGATCGCATCGGCAGTCCGAGCCGCCTCGATAAACTCGGCTTCATTGGCCGGCGCCTCGATGATCTCCGCGCCGATCGGATCGAGCGCCTCCTTTTCAAATCCGTAACCGCCACCGGCGACTGTGAAACTCGCGCCTTTCGGCGTCACCACCCTGAATTTCGCCATGTCTTTTCTTTTCTCCCGATTTGATATTTCGGTGTTGGATATCACTGGGGTCGGGCGTCGCCGGCCCCATAGGTTGCGCAATCCCTTGCCCTTGGTCAGCAATTCTACGGAGGTGACCAGGTAACCAAGCGCTAAAGCTTGCACCATAGCTTGCGGCCGATCGTTCTGCCAATCGTACGCCGTCGAGGTTTTCGGAGCCTACCATGAAGTTGACCAGGATCAGGCTGAATAACCTGAAGATCGCCCCCAAGCTCGGCATTTTGGTGAGCGCGACATTGTTCGGCCTTTGCGTTGCCAGCGCTGTCGCGAGCTATCTGATGCAGCGCGAAATGCTGAATGCGCGTATTGACCAGGTTCACGCCATCGTCGACATGGCCCGCAATATGGCACTAGGGCTGCAAAAACAGGTCGAGGCTGGACAGCTCACGAAGGAAGCAGCCATTGCCGAGTTCAGCCGACGCGCCAATTCTATGACCTACGACAATGGCGCCGGCTATCTCTACGCTACGAGCTACGATGGTGTCCAGTTGGTGTCGGGTGATCCCAAGCAGGTTGGGACCAATCGCATGGACGTGCTGACCAATGGCAGGTTTCTCAATCGCGAATTGATGGATGGGGTCAAGGCCAAAGGGGAAATGCTGCTCAGGTTTGAATACATGAAGCCCAATGAGGAGAAATTGATCCGCAAGATTGGCTACGCCGTCTCCGTTCCCGGCTGGGATATGTTTCTCGGAACCGGCGCCTATCTCGACGATCTGGACGCGAAGCTGAGGCCTGTCGTATTGGCGCTCGGTCTGGCGACACTACTCATCGGCACGATCTCGGGCACCGCGGCCTGGGTCATTGGTCGCAGCATCAGCCGTCCGCTCGCCCAACTCGGCGCTTGCATGCAGGCGTTAGCCGAGGGCGAACTGGGAGAAGAGATTCCAGGCGTAGGGCGCGGGGACGAGGTCGGCGCCATGGCCGCGACGGTGCAGATTTTCAAGGACAACGCGGCGCGGATGCGGGAGCTGGAAAAAGCCGAAGCGGACACCAGAGCAGGTGCCGCCGCCGAGCACCGTGCGGCGATGGAAGTTATCGCCTGTGACTTTGAACGCAGCGTCAATGGCATTGTCCGGTCGGTATCGACGGCTGCGGCGGGAATGCAGAGTACCGCCGAATCGATGACCGCCACCGCGAGCGACGCCAACGTCCGGGCTTCGAGCGTCGGCGCGGCAACGGAAAGCGCATCGAACAACGTCGAAACGGTCGCGGCAGCGGCAGAAGAGCTGTCCAGTTCAGTCGGGGAAATTTCCCGGCAGGTCACGCGATCGAGCGAGATCGCAAGCAAGGCAGTTGCGGATGCCGAGCGGACCAACGCCACAGTGCAGGTTTTGTCGATGGGAGCCGAAAAGATTGGCGAGGTTGTCAAGCTGATCCACAGCATCGCGGCTCAAACCAACCTGCTTGCGCTCAACGCCACGATCGAGGCGGCGCGGGCCGGCGAGTCCGGCCGTGGGTTCGCGGTAGTCGCGTCCGAGGTCAAGGCGCTAGCGAGCCAGACCGCCAAGGCGACCGAGGAGATTTCAGCCCAAGTTGCCGCCATGCAGTCCTCCACCGGTGACGCGGTGACCGCGATCAACGGGATCACCGAGACAATCGGACAGATGAGTGAAATCACCGTCAGCATTTCGACCGCTATCGAGCAGCAGGGTGACGCGACGCGCGAAATCGCGCGCAACATCCAGTCGGTGGCGGCCGGATCGACGGAGATCAGCGCTCATATCAGTGGCGTCACCACCTCGGCGGCGGCCACGGGCAAGGCCGCGTCGGAGGTTCTCGCAAACGCCCGCGAACTCGATCAACAGTCGGGCATGCTGCGCAGCGCGGTTGACGGATTTCTGGCCAAGATTCGCGCCGCCTAGCTCCCAGACGCGGGCAGCGCGGGCAGCCACCGAAATCCGCGCCAGCCCCATGCAAGCAATCCTATAATGTGCAAAGCTGATCGGGGGCGACCGCGGAGATCATCATGGGCGTGGATTTGTTGAATGTCGAAGCGCTTCGAGATTTGAAGCACGACGGTCCTATCGTGATGGTGAACCTGATGCGGTTCCGCGATCGCTCCCTGGACGGTGAGGGCAGTGGCTGGGACGCTTATCTGCGCTATAGTGCGCTGACAGTGCCGATGGTCAAAGCGCGTGGCGGTACATTACTCTGGACAGGGGATGCAAAGGCGGTCGCGCTAGGGCCGCAAGCCGGCAATCAATGGGATTATCTGGCGCTCGTATATTATCCGTCGGTGGCCGCCTTCATCGACATGATGACATCGTCGGATTACGAAAATCGGTGCGACCCACACCGCCGAAACGGATGCGCCGAACACCTGATTATTGCCAGCAGCGAAGTCTACAGCAAATTCAAGACGAGCTAGCGCGGCTCCGGCGCAATTCGACGAAGCAGGTCGGACGAAATTTCACTGATGCTGCGGATGCCGAGCAGCGCCATGTCGCGATCGACTTCGTCCCTGAGCAAAGTGAGGGCGCGCCGCACGCCGGCTTCGCCGGCCGCCACCGCCGCGAACAGCAACGGCCGCCCGATGAAGACGAAGTGAGCGCCGAGCGCCAGCGCCTTCAGCACGTCAGTGCCGCGGCGGATGCCGCCGTCCAGCATCACGGTCATGCCATTCGCCTCAGCGGATATCTCCGGCAGCGTGCGCAAGGAGGATACGGTGCAATCAAGCTGCCGACCACCATGGTTGGACACGATGACGCCATCGACCCCGCTCTCCCGAGCGATGCGCGCGTCCGTCGGCGACATCAGGCCCTTGACCACCAGCTTACCCTTCCAGCGACGTCGGATCAGCTCGACATGTTTCCAGGCGAGCTGGTCGCGCTTGCCGATATTGCGCATCAGGTTTTTGGACAGCGCCGGCGGGCCGCGTACCGCATCCATATTCTCGAAATGCGGCATGCCGTGATTGATCACGGTGCGGGCCCAGGTGCCGAGTAGCCAATCCGGATGGGTAATAGTGTCCCAGGCGACCCGAGGCGTAATCGCGAGCGGCACCTGGAAACCGTTGCGGACGTTATTTTCGCGGTTGGGCGCGACCGGCACGTCAGCGGTAACCACAAACGTCTCGTAGCCGGCAGCGGCGACCCGGTCCACCAGTGGTTCGATCCGCGCGGCGTCGCCGGCCAGGTAGGCTTGATACCAAGCGGCCGGATTTTCGCGCTGAACGTCTTCCAGCGGGATCAAGGACGAGGCGCTGAGTATCATCGGCAAGTTCATCGTCGACGCAGCGCGCGTAAGCACGATATCACCGCGATAAGCACACAGGGCGGCCGACCCCATCGGAGGGATTCCGAACGGCGACGAGTAGGTCTGGCCGAACAGCTTTGTGGTCTGCTCACGGCCCGAAACGTCGTTCAGCACGCGCGGAACGAAACCGTATTCGTCAAACGCACGACGGTTGTCGCGCAGCGCGGCGTCGGTTTCCGCTGCGCCGGCAATATAGCCGTAGAGAAAGTTTGGTAACCGCCGCCGGGCGGTCGCCTCGAAATCATCGAGCGACAAATAGCGGCGCAGCGCACGCGGGGTGGCGCTCTCGGAGCGTTGCACGGTTGCCGGAGGTGGAGACAAATTTGAGGTTACGTCATGCATGCTGGTGGCTGTTCCGATGGACGAATTAACCGATAATAAGCTAGGCGGTGCTTGCGGGTTTTCGCGAGGCGACGAAAACGCCGACCAGCACTAGTGCAAAGCCGATAAAGTGAAATAGCTGCGGCCGCTCGCCGAGAAACACGATAGCCATCACTGATCCGAATACCGGCACCACGTGAAAGAACGGCGCGGCCCGATTGGCGCCGATCAGCTGCACGCCACGGTTAAAGCACAGATACGCCAGGGTCGAGGGAAATACCGCCACGTAAAACAGCGTCAGGAGGTTCGGTGCATCGAGCTGCATCACCGGGCGGGAAAACAACTCGTACACCAACAACGGAATAAGGCTTGCCGCGCCACAGCCGAAGGTGAAGCCAACAAAAGACAGGCCGTGAATGTTCGGCCGTTTCAACGAAAGCACCGAGTACAAACCAAAAATCGCCAGCGCGACCGTGAAGATGATATCGCCCTTGTTGAATTCGATGCTCGTCAGCGTCGTCAGGTCGCCACGCAACAGAATTACCAATACGCCCGTCAGCGACAGCAGAATGCCGCCTGCCTGGGCAAGCGTCAGGCTGACCCCAAGCAGGATCAGCGACCATACCGCGACAAAGAGGGGACCGGCCGACTGCAGCAAAAGCGTGTTCAGCGCTTCCGTATGCTCGAGCGCCCAATATTGCAGAGTGTTGAAGGCGCCGATGCCGGTGATCGAGAGAACGACCATGGTGCCCAGCCGGGCGCGGATCGCGCTCCAGTCACGGAGCAGATGTTTCCAGGCGAAGGGAAGGATGAGCAGGAACGCCAGCGACCAGCGCAGGAACGACAGCGTCACGGGTGGAATATGTCCGGCGGCAAGTCTGCCGACGATCGCGTTGCCGGCCCAACACAGCGCGGTAACCAGGAGCAGCAGATAGGGCTGGTTGGCGAGCCAGCTGCTATCGGCGCGGGTGGTTTGGTCGGAGACGGACATGGAGCGCGGCGATGCTGGCCCGGAGTTGAATGATGCCGTCGCCGCCCCGACCTCAAGGACCGGGCCGGTCTGGTCCGGCCCGTTCACAGACACGGGTTTTCCCGCATTATCAATGGCGGAAGATGCATCGCGACCATGCGCCGGAATCCAAATTCCGTGCAGACGCGAGCCTTCCCGCGGCGGCGTCTGCCGCGGGAAGCGTGGTTCTCACGTAATTGCTGCCGGTCAGGCGGCCTTGGTCTCGATCTCGCGGATATTCGAAGTGGGCGAACCGTTGATCGCGATCCGACGCGGCTTCATCGCTTCCGGAACTTCACGAACCAGTTCGATCTTCAACAAGCCATTATCGAATGCCGCGCCCTTGACCTGGACGTAGTCGGCCAGATTGAACTGGCGCTTGAACGGCCGCGACGAAATTCCTTGATACAGGAACTCGCGTTGGGCTTTTTCACTCTTGCGGCCTTCGACCGTCAGCACGTTCTGCTCGGCCGTGATGGCGATCTCGTCAGGCGAGAAGCCCGCCAAGGCCAGCGAGATCTGGTAGCGATCCTCGCCAAGCCGCTCGACATTGCAGGGCGGGTAATTGTCCTCGCTGCCGGCGTGCTGCGCTGCGTCGACGAGATCGAAGAAGCGGTCAAAGCCGATGGTCGACCGCCAGAGGGGAGCGAAGTCGTATGTTCTCATAGCCAAATCCTCCGTTGAGCAAGATGGTTACAAGCAGGTGCCGGACACCACCGGCGCCCGTCTCAGCCGAGCCCCCGAAGGGCGCCCGGGCCGCACATCGCGGCGGATAAGAAATTAGCAAACGCGTTTTCGGTTTCAAGACCGAGCGCGATTTTTTGGTAAATCGGCGGTTACGCCTCGAGGGCAGCGCTTTGCTGGCATGATTGCTAGTGCCGTGTGTGCCAATTGCTGAGGCCAAAAAATTTTCCGGCAGGATCTTGAACTTGGGTCACCTTCTTCTAAGTGGATTTTCGTCCCAGACGAAAGGAGCTTAGGAGGACAACATGACCGAGCTAGACCGTTGCTTTGATGAAAATGTGTACGACCTGAATGCCATTTTACATCCCGGTTCGGTTTTCGAT
>NZ_DATEPI010000016.1:0-10692 GCF_035273305.1 Bradyrhizobium sp.
GGTATGGCTCGGCGCCAAGGCCATGCTCGGTAAATGACGCGCATCTTCGCGTTGATGGCAGCGCTGCTGTTGTGGTCAGCCCCTGCGCAAGCCTATCCGTGCTGGGTTATCAAGAGGGCTGTCGCCAACCATGGCGAGGCAGCCGTGGACTCTTGGGCGCGAGCAAACGGGATCACCGAAACGGAAATCGAGAGAGGCCGACGATGCCTGAGGTGAGTCCGAGGTACAGGATTCGCGAGGTGAGCGGAAATGAGGAGGAAGTCACCGACACGTTGACGGAGCTTCATCGGCGGACATTCTTCGACGGCGCAAATGTTCCGGACTTCGATCAGGGGCATTGGTGGCTCGCGTTCCGCGACGCGGTTCCGATTGCGTTTGCCGGCCTCGTCAAGTCCACTCACGCCGCAAATGCGGGATATTTCTGCCGGGTTGGCGTGCTCAGAAAGCACCGGGGCCACGACCTGCAATTGCGGCTGATGCGCGCGTTGGAATCGCGGGCACGGCAGATTGGATGGCGCTGCATCGTGTCCGACACCACTGATAATGTTGCCTCGGCCAACAATTTCATCCGGTCCGGCTATCGCTTGTATCGGCCGCAGGATCCGTGGGCGTGGCCGAATTCGCTGTACTGGCATAAGTCAATCACTTGAAACGAGGCGGGGGCGCGACGCGCGCATACCCCTACGCTTTTCCTAGTGGCCCCATTCCAACATTCGCATCCCGTTTCAGCGGGCACCCTTGCGAATGTTAGGATCAAGGGCCACTAGCAAATATACGTTTTTAGTGAGTTTTGGATTTGACATTCGCTTCGTGAGCCCGCGGCCAGGTGGGTAGCGAATGTCAAATCCACTCCACTAGTGTTGCCCTTCCCGGAATAGACCTTAAAGTCGTGCCGCGCGATCTCAGGCGCGAGAGGGAAATGGAAGGATCATGACCGAGAGGCCGCAATTACCAGGTCGCGCGCCACGCACGAAGGGCGCGCCGGTTGCGCTGGATGGTCTGCTGGTGGTGGACTTCACCCGGGTCGTGGCCGGGCCTGCTTGCACGCAAACGCTCGCCGATTTCGGCGCCGAGGTGATCAAGATCGAGAACCCGGATGGTGGCGACGACACGCGGAGCTATGAACACGCCGATCTCGCCGGAGAAAGCGCGGCCTATGTCAGCCTGAACCGAAATAAGCGCGACATCGTCCTTGATCTCACCAAGCCTGAAGCGCGAGAGGTCGCGCGGGAATTGATCGCGCGGGCGGATGTGGTGGTGGAGAACTTCTCGTCCGGAGTGATGAAGAAATATGGTCTCGACTACCCGTCGGTCGAACCATCCAATCCGCGGCTGGTTTATTGCTCGATTTCGGCTTACGGCCGGCAGGGACCGTTTGCGTCGCGTCCGGGCTTCGATCCGATCACCCAGGCCGAAAGCGGATTCATGTCGCTCAACGGCTTTCCTGATGGGCCTCCGGTGCGGACCGGTCCGCCGGCGGTGGATATGATGACGGGAATGTCGGCCTGCAGTGCCATCCTGATGGCGCTGCTTGCCCGCGATCGGATCGGCAGAGGCCAGCATGTAGAAGTAGCGCTGTTCGATATCGCGCTGGCTATGACGCAGTTTTACGGCATGGCCTATTTGATGACCGGTGTGAATCCGAGCCGGCAGGGTAATTCGCCTAACGGCTCTCCTTCGGTCGGCGTCTATAATGGCTCAGATGCGCCGTTTTACATCGCCTGCGCCAATGACCGGCTATATCGACGCCTTGTCATCGAGGTGCTCGGCCGACCTGATCTCGCAAGCGGTGAGTACGGCGACCGGCGCTCACGAACCGCAAACCGGGATAAATTGCGCGCGATCCTCACCGGGATTTTTCTGCAGGACGTGCGCGAAAACTGGGTAACGAAGATGAAGGCGGCCAATATCCCTGTCGGTTATCTTCGTACAGTCGAGGAGGCCTTCAATTCACCGGAAGCGCGCGAGCGCCACCGCCTCAACCAGATTCCGCATCCTTTGGCTGGTTCGGTGCCCAATATTGAATCGCCGCTTCACCTCGGCCTGACGCCGGCCGTGGATCCGGTTGCGGCTCCGTTGCTTGGGCAGCACACCAGGGAAGTGTTGCGGAAGACACTCGGTTATGACGATGCGCGGATCGCGGCCCTTGCCGATGCGGGTGCTTTCGGAATGGTTGCGACCAGCGTCGAGGCCGGCTGAGCTTAAAAGTCGTTTGGATTGCTTCATCGCTTCGGCTCCTCCAACGACGCCGCGGATGATGCTGATACAAGCCCGGTGGCCTCTGGCCGCCGGGCTTTTTTTCGTTTGGAGCGCGCTCCTTCAGAATCCTTCTGGTCGCGCGGTACGCGTGCCTAAACATCCAGCCCGAGCACTCGAGCTGCGTTGCCACCTGCGATCTGCGCCAATGTTGCCTCATCCATTCCATGCACGCCGGCGACATGTCCAATCGGATTATATTCCGCCATGTCGAATGGATAGTCGGTACCCATCACAATTCGATCCGGGCCGAAAACGTCGATCAGGTAGGCGAGCTGGTGATACGAGAACACCACGGTATCGAGATAGACCTGACGCAGGTATGTGGTCGGCGGCAGTGGCAGGTCGGCATGGCAATCCTGCCGCGCGCCCCAGGCGTGATCGATACGTCCGGAGTAGCCCGGAAGATAGCCGCCGCCGTGCACCGCCATCAGCTTCAAATCCGGGAAGCGCGCCAAGGTCCCGGAAAAAATCAAATGATGAAGCGCGAGCGTTGTATCAAGCGGGTTTCCGAGCACGTTATTGAGATAGAAATGCGTCAGGCGTTCGCCGTGGGTGAATCCATTCGGGTGCATCATGATGAAAGCGCCGAGCGCTTCGGCCTTTGCAAGGAACGGTCGAAACTTTGGATCCGATAGTTCCTGGCCATCGACGTTGGTCAGGATCTCGACGCCCTTCAATTTCAGGTCGTTCATGATGTAGTCGAGCTCGCGGACCGCGGTCTCCGGCTCCTGCAACGTCACCACCCCGAGTCCGACAAAACGATCGGGCTTGCGCGAGCAATATTCCACCACGCCCTCATTGGCGAGGCGATGCGCAGCCTCGGCAATTTTCGGATCAATCGAATAGTAGCACTGGCCCGGCGCGGGCGCGACAACCTGAATGTCGATGCCCATCTTGTCCAGATCGAACAAGCGGCGGTCAATCGCGGTCATTACCTCACTGATATCCTTTTCCTGCTGCGCATTGACTTCCCTGGTTGCAGGGTCGGCAAAATGTGCCAGCGGGATCCGGCTGATATCGAGGTGTGGCTTGGCGAGCTTGGCGGCTTGCGGAATCACGATGTGAGCATGAATGTCAATCGTGGCGGACGCCGGCCGGCGCGCGAGCCCGTCGGCGTCGTGAATGCGTGCAGCAGTGCGGCCGTAGCGGTTCTTGCGATCGATCATTGATATACTCGCTGGCTGGAGTTGTTGTGGAGGTAGCGCGCGCGACCGCTTAGTCGCGATCACTTTCGATCGACTTAGGGTCCGTGATGAGGGTTCTTTTCAGCACCTCGAACACAGCCGCCGTATCCTGGTCGCCCAATCCCATCTTCATAGCTTCGGCATAAACGGGCTGCGTGAGCGTAAACAGTGGCGTCGTGCAGCCGACTTCGTCCGCGAATTCGGCGATGATAGCCATGTCCTTTTTCCAGGTCGAAATTTTCATGGTCGGCGGTTCGTAAAGGCCTTCAACCATCATCGGAGCGCGCATCTGGAACATCCGTGAACCGCCGGCGCCCGGGCCGACCAACTCCACCACCATTTTTGCGTCGAGCCCGGCACGTTGCGCCAGCACCATCGCTTCGGCCGTGGCCACGTTGTGTATGGCGACGAGATGGTTCGCGATAAATTTCATCCGGCTGCCGTTGCCGTATTTTCCGAGATCAGCGCTTTTCTTCGCGAAGTCGGCAAACAAGTTCCTGCATTTGGCAATGGCCCCGCTGTCTCCGCTGGCGTAGACGATGAGATCGCGAAGCTTGGCTTGCGCACCCGTTCCGCTCAGCGGACAATCCAGTGCAATATGCCCGGCGTTCTCCAGGATGGATTTGAACCGAAGCTTGTCGGAGATACTGAGCGTGGAAAGTTCAACGACAATGCGCGGAGACACATCGGAATCCGCGATGCGCTGGGCGACCTGGTCAACCGCCGCCGGACCAGGCAGGCTCGTCATGATGATCGGCGAATGGCTCGCGACCTGAGCTATGCCAGCCGCTATTTCAACATTGGTCCCCGCAAGCTCGCTCCGGCGTACGGCATCGACATCAAATCCGATCACGTGCCATCCGCGCTCGACAAGGTTGCGGGCAATGGCGCCTCCCATGATGCCAAGCCCGATAATTCCAACGGTCTTGTCCATGCGAGCCCTCTCGGCAACTGTTGAAATCGATTGACGGGCAACGCCCGCCGCGCCTTAACTGGCGATCACCATAAACGATCAGCAACTTGCTCGACCGGTCAAGCGGCTTTCGTGGCGATCGTACAAAATGAAAGGCATTGTCGTGCTCCCCTGCAATCTTGATCGGCCAAATCTCGTAAATCAGGCGGGTTAGCAAGGAACGCCGATGCCAGGTGCTGGCCCAAAACCAGGCGCAAGCGTGCCCTCCGGGGGTGACGGGAACGGTGCGTATGCGCGCATGATCGCCCGTGCCGAGGCGCTGATCCCGCGCTTGCGCGAGCGTGCGTCGAGGACCGAGGAATTGCGGCGTTTGCCGCCGGAAACCGAGCGCGAGCTGCACGAATCAGGTTTGTTCAGGATTCTCCAGCCCAAGCGCGTCGGAGGGTCCGAACTCGATTACGTCGCGCTCGTCGATGGCGCCGACGCGATCGGGCAGGCGGACGCATCGGTGGCCTGGAATTGGGCCAATCTCGCCAGCCATCACTGGATGCTCGCAATGTTCGACAAGCGCGCCCAGGACATGGTCTGGAGCAAGGACGCTGACGCCCTGATCGCATCCTCCTTCATTTTTCCGGCCGGCCGCGCCCGGAAAGTGGATGGCGGATATGTGCTGCGGGGCAGGTGGCCGTTCTCGTCCGGGGTCGATTCCTCCGAATGGAATATGCTTGCCAGTGTCGTTTCCACCGAGGATGAGGCCGATGGAATCGAGTATCGCATCTTTGTGGTGAACAAGCGCGACTACAAAATTCTCGACACGTGGGATGCGACAGGATTGCGCGGAACGGGATCCAATGACGTCGAGGTCAACGATGCCTTCGTCGAGGAGCCGATGACGCTGGCGGTCAGCGACCTGGATGGCGGGCCGACGCCTGGCAGCGCTATCAATCCGAACGCGCTTTATCAACTGCCGGTATTCTCGTTATTCCCCTATGTGCTTTCAGGCGTCGCGCTCGGAAACGCGCAAGCCTGTCTCGACGATTATGTCGACATCGCCCGGCATCGCGCCTCGACCTACAACCGCGCCAAGATCGGCGACCTCCAAAGCACGCAAATCAAGATTGCGGAAGCCTCCGCCAAAATCGACGCGGCGCGCGTGATCATGCGTTCGACCTGCATCGAGGCGATGGCAGAAGCGAGGCGCGGCCACATTCCCGATATGGCCGCCAAAACCAAATGTCGTCGGGATGGCGCGTTCGCCGTCAACCTGTGCACCGAAGCAGTATCGCTGCTGTTTTCGGCAAGCGGCGCGCGCGGCTTGTTCACGTCAGGAGTTCTGCAACGGCAATTTCGCGATGCCCACGCGATCAATTCGCACATCGCGTTTAATTTCGATGCGGCTGGCACCAATTACGGCCGGGTTGCGCTTGGCCTGCCTTCCGAAAACCTGACGCTCTGAGATCACGGATGACCAACGCTCCCAAGCATCCGACCGATCAGGATCCGGCAAACGAACTGGCCAGCGATCAATCAGCTATCGATCCGCGGGATTTCCGCAACGCGCTGGGTACCTACGCCACCGGCGTGACCATCATCACCGCCGTCGGGGCGGATGGCAAACCATACGGATTAACCTGCAATTCGTTTGCCTCTGTGTCCTTGAATCCTCCGCTGGTGCTCTGGAGCCTCGGAATGTTTTCTCAGGGCCTGAGCGTGTTCCAGAACGCGAGTCATTTTGCCGTGAACGTTCTCGGCGCCTCGCAACAAGGGCTGGCATCAAAATTCGCAAAATCGTCGGAAGAAAAGTTCGCCGATGTAAAATGGACGCCGGGCCTTGGTGGCGCCCCGTTGCTTGCCGACAGCGTGGCTAATTTCCAATGCCGTGCCGCCAATCGGTACTATGGCGGAGATCATGTTATCTTCCTGGGTGCGGTCGAGGCGTATTCGTATAACCGCAGGGAGCCGCTGTTGTTTGCGCATGGCGGTTACGGCCGCTTTGTGGGACCTGATGATGCTTCAGTGTCGAAGCCATGAGGGGGAGCCGATGCAAGCGTGCTTGCGTCAAATCAAGTTCGTTGCACCGACAGCGCCACTAAGGGTCGAAGCATCTGTCCCGGCTAACGGCCCGGATCAGATTTTCGACATCTCGCCGCGATACCAATCGCCGATCTCGCTGGCCGTCATGAGCGCGACACCGTCGTGGCCCATGACATAGTCGAGCAACGCTTCGAGATATTTGATTCGATGCGGCACGCCAGTAATGTAGGGGTGAATCGAAATCGCCATGATCCGCGCGTTGGTTGCGCCCTCGAGGTACAAGCGGTCGAACTGATCCGTGCAGCGCTTGAGAAACTGCTCGGAAGGCAGATGCTGCAAGGCGTGAATGACGATATCGTTGGTTTCTACCGAATACGGAATCGTCGTGATGGTGCCGTAAGGCGTCGCGATGTCCTGCGGAAGATCGTCGATCACCCAGTCGGCCACGTATTCGATTCCGTTGAGGCGCAACAGATCGAGTGTTTCTCCGGTTTCCGTCAGGCCGGGGCTCTCCCAGGAGCGTGGGTGCTTGCCGCTGAATTTCGCGATGGTATCGACGGCTCGTTTGATGTCCTCGGCCTGATTGTCGAGCTTGTGCATCGGGCCCTGAACAAAGCCATGGCCCATGAACTCGAACCCGGCTTCGCGCGCGGCGGATGCAACGCGCGGGTAAGAGGTGCAGACATTGGCATTCAGCGCGAGCGTCACGGGAATGTTGCGTTCGGTCAGGGCTTTGAATTGGCGCCAGAACCCCGCGCGCATGCCGTATTCGTGCCATGACCAATTCGGCACATCCGGCAGCAACGGCTGTCCCATCGGCGGACTGAGGACGGTCCTCGGCATTGCGTTCTCGATCCGCCACTCCTCGACATTGAGGATAACCCAGACGGCGAGCTTTTTGCCGCCGGGCAATCTAAGCCGAGGGCGGTCGATTTGCGCCTGATATGGAATGCGATCGCTGAGAGCCACTGGCGAGTTTTCCTAACTGGCTGCCGACGAGCGCGCCGCGTTGGCCGCGGTTGAGACGCAAGCGTTGATACGCGGCATGACCTTTTCGGCCATCAGGATCATGGATTGACGGCCCAGTTCACGGTCTTTCCAGTCCTTGCCGGCATACAGCAGCGTGCCAAACGTTCCGACCTCGTCCTGAAACGCCAGCATCTGATCCGCGACACTCTCCGGCGTTCCATAGATGATGAGCTTGTCGCAGATCGTTTCCAGCGTGACTTCATCATCCGGCTGGTCGCGACGAGTCTTGAAGAGTTCGATGCGACCGCTCCGTTTGAGTTTGGTGAACAGCGAATGATAATAGTACACATAGGGTCCATCTGGATCAGTTGCATAGGCCTTGGCTGTTGCCGCGTCCTTTGCGACAAACACGCTCTTCGCAACGCGCCAGTTGGAAGGGTCGACGGTTCGGCCGGCGCGCTCGCAGCCTTCAACATATTTTGGCCAGTGGCTTTTGACCCAAGCCGGCATCAGGAAGTTGGCCGAGATCGGGTCCCAGCCGCGCGCGGCAGCCTCGGTCACGCCTTTCGAGAATGGCGCGACCGCCGTGACCACGATCGGCGGGTGAGGCTGCTGCAGGGGCTTTGCAATCGGGCCTTGGCCGATGTCCATCATCAGGGTCTTGTCGACAGAGATATTCCAGTATTTTCCTTCGATATGATACGGCGGATCGCCGGCCCAGATCGCCAATACTTGATTGATCGATTCAAGAAACATCGCATTGCGATCGGCTTCGAGGTTGCCGAACAATTCCGCGTCCGATAGTAGGCCGCCGGGGCTGATGCCGAAAATCAAACGCCCATCAAGTATGTGATCGAGCATCGCCACGCCGGCCGCCACGATGGCGGGATGGGTGTTCGGCATGTTGATGGTGCCAGTGCCGAGCCTGATTTGTTTCGTCGCCGCCGCGATCCATGCAATAAAGGCGATGGACGAAGTGATATTTTCGGCCTGGTCGGTGATGTGCTCACCGACGTAGGCCTCGGTGAATCCGAGCTCATCGGCCAGAAGGAAGGCTTCTCGATCCTCGCGCAGCGAGAGTTTCCAGTCTTTGCCGAGTGGGTGAACCGGCATGGTGAAGAACCCGAGATTCATCGACTGCTCCCGCTCAGGCCGATCGACGAACGCGAAGCGCGCATCGGCCTGCATCATTTGCCGAGAGTATGCCACGCTCGAAACGCGGATGCTGCCAAATAATCACATCGATAATCAAACTTGACCTTTGAAGGGTGTCGCCGTCTAATCCTGCAAAAATAGGCGAAGCAGCCGGGGAGGCTACGTTCATGAAAGCCTCGGCTTTCAGCTACGCACGGGCGACCAGTATCTCGAATGCATTGGAGCTGCTCGTTGCATACGGCGACAGGGCAAAGGTGCTATCGGGCGGCCAGAGTTTGATGCCCGCGATGAATTTGCGCTTGATCTCTCCGGAATTCATCGTGGATATCGGCGAACTCACCGAATTGCGCGGTATCGGTGTAGCCAAAAATATCCTCAAAATCGGCGCGCTGACGCGCCATGTCGATCTTCAGAAATCTGCGGAAGTTGCCACCCACGCGCCGCTGCTTGCCGAAGCCGTCGCTGAGATCGCTCACCCCGCAATCCGCAACAGGGGAACGATCGGCGGCAGCTTGGCGCACGCCGATCCCGCATCCGAACTGCCGGCCTGCATGCTGGCCCTGAATGCGACCATTATCGTCAGCGGTCCGAAAGGCGAGCGGCGCGTAGCGGCAGGGGATTTCTTCAAGGGCATTTACGAGACCGTGCTATCGCCTGAAGAATTGCTGATCGAGATCGAGCTGCCGATCGCGCGTAAAAACTCAGCATATTTCTTTCAGGAATTCGCGCGCCGCCGAGGCGATTACGCGATTACGGGTTTGGCGGCCCAGGCGGTCGTGGACGGCGGCAGGTTCACAGACCTGCGGATGGCGTTTTTTGCCATCGCCGACCGGCCGGTATTGGCGAAAGCGGCGACAGCGCTGGTCGGCGTGAGCATCACGCCCGCGGTGCTGGCCGCAGCATTGGCTGCGCTTGATGATGAGCTTCACCCACATGAAGAGCAGCAGGCCTCGGCTTCCATGCGCCGCCATCTGGCAAGGCTGTTGATGGCGCGCGGCGTGGCCGCGCTTCTGGGCCGTCCTGATCTCGATTTCGGGGGCCATGCGTGACCGCTCCGATTCCGATCTCGCTCGAGGTCAATGGCGAGCGCGTCGATGCCCAAGTCCTGCCCCGGATCAATCTGGCGGACTTCCTACGTGAGCAACTTAAGCTGACCGGGACTCACGTGGGTTGCGAGCACGGAGTTTGCGGGGCCTGCACCGTGCGCGTGAATGATGACATCGTTCGTTCCTGCCTGATGCTGGCGGTTCAGGTGCACGGCGCATCGGTTCAGACCATCGAGGGATTGTCCGACAGTGGTGAGGTAGCCGATTTGCAGGCGGCGTTCCGCGATCGCAATGCGCTGCAGTGCGGCTACTGCACGCCGGGAATGCTGATGGCCGCGCAGGATTTGTTGAGGCGGGAGCCGGCGCCGGACCGCGAGCGGATTCGCGAGCATCTCTCCGGCAATTACTGTCGTTGCACCGGGTACCACGCCATCATCGACGCGGTGGAGACCACCGCGCGGACCCGCACCGGACGCCGGGCATGACAGTTACGACAGCCAATCCCGAAATACTGTCTGAACTCGATCGGCCGAACTCCTACATCGGCAAGTCGGTGCCGCGTCCCAATCTCGATCGGCTGATGCAGGGGCGTGGGCTCTATGTCAGCGATATGGAATTGCCGCGCATGGCCCACGTGGCATTCATCCGCTCTCCGCACGCGCATGCGCGTATTGTCGGCATCGATACAGCTGCGGCAGTGGCTTTGCCCGGTGTCATCGCGGTCGTGAGCGGCAAGGACCTCGCCTCCGTGATCACGCCGTGGGTGGGGGTGCTCTCGCATCTGAAAGGACTCAAGTCAGCACCACAGCACGCGATTGCGATCGAGCGGGCCTGCTGGCAGGGGGAAGCCGTCGCCGCCGTCGTCGCAAGCAGCCGTGCGGTCGCCGAGGATGCGATCGAATCCGTCAGCGTCGAATACGAGGAGCTGGCGGCGGTCACAGATATGCGCACCGCCCTCGACGCGCAGACCCCCGTCATTCATCCCGTCCTCGGCGACAATCTGGCCTTCGAGCGCCACCTCGACGTTGGGACGGTTGACGCCGCGTTCGCCGACGCCGATGAGGTGGTGGAAGCGGATTTCATCTTTGGCCGCCACACCGGAGTGACGCTGGAGCCCCGTTCGGTGGTCGCC
>NZ_DATEPI010000017.1:0-11609 GCF_035273305.1 Bradyrhizobium sp.
GACGCCATCAACTCGCACGCGTAGCCGCTATGTGAATTCCGCTTTCGGCGGCGCAGCGGATGCGACCGGAGTCGGCTGGCTTGACCCGGTCGCGAAAGACCCATCTGAGACATTGCCCGAGAAAATTTGCTGTGATGCAGAACCGGCCTCGCCCCTGAATGTGATAGCCTCAGTTCGCCTGGAGTCTGTGCAGGGAGGGAAGCCTACATGAAGCGGCGGAAATTCGTCGCGCTTCTCGGCGGCGTGATGGCCGGATGGCCGTTGGCAGCGCGCGCACAGCATGGCGCAAAGATTCCGCGAGTCGGCTTCATGGGCAACTCCACGGCTGCTCTGGAGGCCAATCTCACCGGACCGTTCCGCGAAGGCCTGCGCGAGCACGGCTACGAGGAGGGCCGCAACGTCGAGATCGTGTTTCGCTGGGCGGAAGGAAGATACGAGCGGTTTCCTGCCCTCATTGCCGAACTCATCGCTGCCAACGTGGATGTAATCGTGACCGCCGGCACGCCCGCTACGCTCGCGGTCAAGACGGCGACATCCACGGTGCCCGTGGTCATGGCCGCGGTCGGCGATCCAGTCGGCAGCGGCATTGTGCCCAACCTGGCGCGGCCCGGCGGCAACATTACTGGGCTGAGCGCGATCGCGCCAGACCTTGAAGGCAAACGGTTGGAGCTGCTGCGGGAGCTCGTGCCCCACCTCGCGAAGGTCGCTTTTTTCCTCAATCCCGCGAATGAATTTCATACGGTGTCGATGCGCCAGGCGCTCGCTGCGGCACAGGCTTTGAATATCAAGCTACAGCCGCGTGAGGTGCGCAAATCGGAAGACCTCGACGCCGCGTTTGCCTCGATCATCAAGGAGAAGCCGGACGGCCTTCTCATCCTCGCCGACCGGATATTCCTGCATAACCGCCAACGCATGATGGATTTCGCTACCGAAAATCGCCTACCCAGTGTGAGCGCCTATCGCGAACTGGTCGAGGCCGGCGGCTTGACGTCATACGGGCCGAGCTACGAGGAGATGCACAGGCGCGCCGCCGATTACGTTGATCGGATTCTCAAGGGGGCGCGACCCGGCGATCTACCGGTCGAGCAGCCGACCAAGTTCACGCTCATCGTCAATCTCAACGCCGCCAAGGCCCTCGGCCTCGAGGTGCCGCCAACGGTCGTCGCCCGCGCCGACGAGGTGATCGAATGATTATGCTCTTTACTGCACTGCATGAGTCCGGAAGTGGTACTTAGCGTCTGATCGCGCCAGATTTTCGTTATCGGTGAGGATCATGACGACATACAACGACCAAAATGCTTTCGCGAAAGATCCTTGGCCGAAATCCTGTGCTACCGCGTCGATGAAAATCCGCACACGCTGGCTTTTCTGGGCACCATGCGCCGCTCACCCGGTAACACGCCAGCGCGGCGGCGCAGCGACGTGACGGGATTCGGTGCCGGGGCTGACTCGGCGGTGAATGATCCGGAACGGATTCCTGCGGGGCTCAACTGTGTTACAACCTTGCACCGCGTCGGCCAGGAACCCTGGCTCGTCAACAGGAGGGATCAATGTCGGACCTGGATCCATCACATATCATGCAAGTCGGCCTGGGGTTCTTCGCGTCAAAGACGCTGCTTTCAGCCGTCGAACTGGAACTCTTCACCACGCTCGCTAAGCAGCCGCTGACCGGCAACGAGATCGCCGGTGCGTTGCAACTCAGTCCCCGCGCCGTACCAGACTTCCCGGACGCGCTGGTGGCTCTCAAGTTTCTCGAACGTGAAGGCGACGGCCCCGAGGCGCGCTACTCGAATACACCCGAGAGCGCCTTTTTTCTGGACCGAAACAGCCCGGGCTACATCGGCGGCATTCTCGAGATGGCGAATGCTCGCCTGTATCGATTCTGGTCGGACCTCACCGAGGGTCTGAAGACGGGCATGCCGCAAAACGAAACCAAGCAATCCGGAGAGCCGATGTTCACGAAGCTCTATGCGGATCCCGCACGTCTTGAGCAGTTCATGAACGCGATGTCGGGGGTATCGGCTGCTAACTTCAAAGAGTTTGCAAGCAAATTCGACTTCTCCAACTTCAAGACCCTTTGCGATGTCGGTGGCGCGACCGGACAGCTTTCCTGCATGGTCGCCGCTGCGCATCCGCATATGCTTTGCACCAGCTTCGATCTCCCTGAAGTCGTGCCGATAGCCACACGCAAAATCCAGCAGGCCGGCCTGACTGATCGGGTAACGGCTGTTGCTGGCGACTTCTTTGCCGATCCATTGCCCAAGGCAGACGTCATCACCATGGGGATGATCCTGCACGATTGGAATCTTGAGAAGAAGAAGGCGCTCATTCGGAAGGCGTATGATGCGTTGCCTCCGGGGGGTGCGTTTGTGGTTATCGAGGCGCTCATCGATGATGCAAGACGCGAGAATGCATTCGGCCTGATGATGTCTCTCAACATGCTGATCGAATTTGGCGACGCGTTCGATTACTCGGGATCCGATTTTGCGGGCTGGTGTCGTGAGGTCGGATTCCGGCACTTCAAGATCATCCCGCTCGCGGGCCCGTCGAGTGCTGCGGTCGCGTACAAGTAACGGGATCGCGATTGAGTTCGTGGCCGGAGCGACTGCGCTTCCAATTTGCCGAATTGCTTCGGCGAGCCAAGCGGACCGGTCGCTTTTGGCACGTAGCGTCTATTCATGGACGGCACCTCGCATAGTAGCCCAGCGGACATGAGCGGAATCGGTCCTGAATTGACCGGGCGCGCGAGCGCACCGCCGGGCTAGGCCAAAAACTACAAAGTAAAGCTGAAGGATTTTCCGATATGCTCGCGGGTCGATCAGACCGCCATTTAGGCATCGCCCTGGTGACCGCGGCCGCCGTGGCTTGGAGCTCGGCTCCATTCTTTACCCGACTACTTCCGTTCGACCCGTGGACTATCCTGTTCTACCGCGGACTTTTTGGCGGTGGATTCATCCTTGTATTCTTGACGTTGAAAGATGACCGCACCGCTCCAGGTAGCTTGCTCTCGATGGGAAATGCAGGCTGGCTGGTCGCATTCCTGTCAACGCTGGGAATGGTGTCGTTTATCCCCGCTTTGCAGGAAACGGCCGTTGCTAACGTCGCGGTGATCATCGCAACCCAACCATTTGTTGCAGCGGCGTTGGCATGGGCCTGGTTTCGCGAGGCAGTCCGGCCAGGGACATTACTGGCAAGCCTCGTCGCCTTTGTTGGGGTGGGCATTGTCGTCAGCGCGGCAAATGCCAATTCAGACTTCAGCGGCATTGGCCTCGCTTGCCTTATGGTTCTTGCGATTTCGGCAATGACGGTTGCGATCAGACGCTACAAGCACATCTCGATGGTTGGGGCCGCCGCCTTATCGAATTTTCTCGGCAGCCTCATCAGCATGCCCTTTGCTCGGGATATCGCCCACGTAACCAGCGGCGACATAACCATTCTTGCGATGTTTGGATTCTTTCAGGTCGCTTTAGGCCTGACCTTCTTCGCTTTTGGCTCGCGTCTATTACCATCTGGTCAGGCATCGTTGGTTGCCACCTTAGAAACACCGCTGATGCCATTCTGGGTCTGGCTTGCGTTTGATGAGGTTCCTACATCGCGTGCGTTGGCCGGCGGAGCCTTGGTCATGGCTGCGATTATTGCCGACATCATCGATGACAACCGGCCGCAAGGGAAGAGTTAGGTGGTTGTGAGCACACGCCTGAATTACTGCAGGGCAATGCTGATTTCCCGGTGAGCACCATGACGGCATACGACGATCAAAATGTTTTCGCGAAGATCCTTCGCGGCGAAATCCCGTGCTATCGGGTCTATGAAAACCCGCACACGTTGGCCTTTTTGGACATCATGCCCCGCTCACCAGGTCATACGCTGGTGATACCCAAAGCGGCTGCGCGCGGTATTCTCGATATTGCGCCGGATGATCTCGCCGAGGTGGCGCGGACCACGAAGAAGATCGCGGTCGCGGCGGTCACCGCGTTTGGTGCGGAGGGGATCATCATCCAGCAGTTCAGTGAGGCTGCCAGCGGACAGGTGGTGTTTCACCTGCACATGCATGTGATGCCGATCAAGACTGGCATCGAGCTACTGCCGCCGCAAACCCGCAAGGAAGATCCAGATGTTCTCCAAGAGCACGCTGCAAGGATGATTTCCGCGCTGAAGCAATAATCGCGAGCGGCACCCAATCGGCCGCGAAGCCGCCAGCGCCAGAGCCGCCTGTCAGACGCCGAGATAGCGCTGGAGGAGTTCCGGTTGCGCCTTGATCTCCTGCGCCGGCCCCTCGTGAACGATATGACCGTTGTTGATGATATAGACGCGCTGCGCCAGAGCCAGCGTCGCCGCCAGATTTTGCTCCACCAGTACAATGGTCTGACCGGCTGCCGCGAGATCGCGGCAAGCGGTCATCAGATCGCGGACGATGACCGGCGCCAGCCCCTCGAACGGCTCATCCAGCAAAACGATTTTCGGATCGCGCACCAGCGCGCGCGCGATCGCCAGCATTTGCTGCTCGCCACCCGACAGATCGGTGCCGCGGCTGCCGCGCCGTTCCTTGAGCCGGGGAAACATCTGGTAAATGCGATCCAGCGGCCACCGGCCCGAGGCGGTCAATCCGGCAAGAACCAGATTTTCCTCGACACTGAGGCTGCCGAAAATCCGCCGCTCCTCATGCACAAGCTGCATGCCCGCCTGGGCAATCGCATGACTCTTCAATCCCGCGATGTCGGCGCCATCAAGCATCACCGTGCCGGTGCGCGGCGTCAGCACCCCCATCAGGCTTTTCAGGGTCGTGCTCTTGCCGGCGCCGTTGCGGCCGAGCAGCCCGACGACCTCGTTGCGCGCGACCCGCAGCGACACATCGAACAGGATATGCGAATCGCCGTAATAGCTGTTCAGGCCTTTGGCCTCCAGCAAGTTCATGCGGCAAGCACTCCATGCACTCCGCCGAGATAGGCTTCCTGCACCAGCGGATTATTCTTGATTTCCTCCGGCGTGCCTTCGACCAGCACGCGCCCCTCCTGCAACACAGTGACGCGTTCGACCATTTCGAACAGCGCGTCCATATCGTGGTCGATGACGATCATGGTTCGGCCACGGCTGATCGACTTGAGCAGCTTGACCGTTTCTGCGCGCTCGCGCGGACTCATCCCGGCGAGCGGCTCATCAAGCAGCAGCAGCTTCGGCGAGGTGGCGAGCGCCAGGCCGATCTCGAGCCGCCGCTTCTCGCCATAGGCAAGTTGCGAGACCGGGGTAGCCGACCGCGACGAGAGATTCACCAGTGCCAATGTACGCTCGACCTGCTCGTCCAGCCCCGGAATGCTGTTCAGGCTGCGGAACAGGTCGAGCTTGAATTTTCCGCGCAACTCGGCGAGTGCTGCGATGACGAGATTTTCCCGAACTGTCAGGCCTGAGAACAGCTGGTTGACCTGGTAACTTTTGGTCAAACCGAGCTGGCAGACGTTGGTGACGTTCATGCCGGTGATATCGCGCCCGTCAAACACGATCTTGCCCGAGGTCGGTTGGATCTCGCAGGTCAGCATCTTGAAGAACGTGGTTTTGCCGGCGCCATTGGGACCGATGATGCCGCGCAGTTCGCCACGGTTCACGACAAAATCGACATTGTTGTTCGCGATGAGGCCGCCGTAGCGTTTGGTAAGGCCGCTCGCCTGCAGGATAGGACCATCGTGAGCATCGTGCTCGCTCGCGCGCCGACGAGCCGCAGTTGCCAACGGCACCGGCTCGGCCGTTACCACCGTTTCCTTTGGCTGGTACGGAGCACGGTCGATCGGCTCAGCCGTCGGTTCATCGGGCTCGCCGAGCTTGCGGCGCTTGCCGGTGATCCAGCCGTAGAGATCCTCCAGGCCACCGATGATGCCGCGACGGAGGAAGCACACCAGCAGCACGAATACGATGCCGAGCACCAGTTTCCACGCCGCCCCGAGGCCGAGCGCCGCTTGAAGGAAGTCCTGCAGGAATAGCCAGACGGTCGCGCCGACCAATGGGCCGAACAGCGTGCCCCTGCCACCGATCGCGGTCTGCATCACCAGCTGGCCTGACGTGTCGAAGGTGAACGCGTCCGGCGGCATGAAGGCCTGCAACACGCCGAGCAGGCCACCAGCGAAGCCGGCATAGGCCGCTGCAATCACGAACGCCGCCAGCTTGTAGCCGTGGATGTTATGGCCTACCGCTGTCGCGCGCAGTGGGTTGTCGCGAATGGCGCTCAGGATTGCGCCAACCGGGGAGCGCACGATGCGCAGCGCGATCACGATGCCGATAAAATAGCACAGCGCGAGAAACTGGTAGAGCGACCAACCGGTGGTGAAGTGAAGGGTCGTGAAACCGAGATGAACGCTCGGCGTCGGGACGCCGGGCAAACCGTTCTCCCCACCCGTCCAGTCCGCTAGCGGATTGAATTCCACAAAGTAAAACACTTCCGCGATCGCCACGGTGATCATAGCAAAATAGATGCCGGTTCGACGCAGCGCGATCAGCCCGATCAGATAGCCGACCACGGCCGCCGCGATCATGCCGATGATCAACGCCGGAATGACGTATGGGAATCCCGCGCGGGTGAGAAGGTAAGCCGCGACGAAACCGCCCGTGCCGTAGAATGCGGACTGGCCGAACGACAACAGCCCGGTAAAGCCGAACAGGATGTCGAAACCGATACCGAACAGTCCCCAGACCAGGATGCGGTTGACGGTGTTTGGTGCAAATCCGATGTGAGGCAGCACGAATGGCGCGGCGATCAGGCCGATTGCGGTCAGTGTCTCGATCAGGAACGGGCGTTGTTTGAGCATCACGCGACCACATTCATTCGCGGCCCTCTACACCAAGCAGCCCGTGCGGCCGCAGCACCAGCACAAGCGTCATCACCGCGAACAGCATCACATAGGCGTAGCCGGGATTGAACATCGAGGTGACGCTGATGATCTCGCCGGCAATCAGCCCGCCGAGAACAGCGCCTGGGAACGAGCCTACGCCGCCGATCACGACCACCACGAAAGTCTCAACCAGGATGTCATCGCCGACCCCGGGCGTGAGCGAAACCACCGGAGCGTTGACGATACCGGCGAAGCCGGCCGCCATGGCGCCGATGCCGAATACGATCATGAAGACGCGATGGACGTTGATGCCGAGTGAGTCCACCATCACGGAATCTTCGATGCCGGCGCGCACGATCATGCCGAGCCGCGTGCGATACAAAACAAGAAAGAGAACACCGAGCGCGACCGCGACAATGCCGACCACCGCGAGACGATAGGTCGGGTAATACATGAAGCCGAGCGACGTGATCCCCTGAAAAAGCGGCGGCGGTGGCACTTGTTTGGACTGGCTCGAGAAGAAGAGCCGCACGATCTCGACAAAGCAGATGCCGAGCCCGAACGTGACGAGAAGCTGGTCTTCATGCGGCCGGTTGTAGAAATGGCGGATAATGATCCGTTCCATCGCCAGTCCCACGACCATGACAAACAGCGAGCCGGCGATCACCGCGATGATGAAGGAGCTTGTGTATTGGTACGCGACGAACCCGGCGTAACCGCCAAGCATGAACATCGCGCCATGCGCGAGATTGAGCACGCCTAGCGTGCCGTAGATGATTGTCAGACCCGAGCTGATCAGCGCCAGCAACGCCCCGAGCGCCAGGCCGTTGAACACTTGTGAAATGAAATTGGGCCAATTGATCATGATGGGCAATCGCTATGGTTGCTGAAATATCGGCCCGCCTGTGGAATTCGCGCAAAACAGCGCCGCGGGCAGTGGCTCACTGCCCGCGGCGCCAAGAGCGCCTGACTTGGCTCAGGTGTAGTCGCCGAGATTGCAACCAAATGCGTCGGGCTTCTGCATCAACCCGGCGCCGGGAACGATCTCCACAACGTCGTAATAATCTTCCTTGTTCTTCATATCCTTGGGTGCCTTGCCCTTGACGATAATCACGGGCCGCACGAGCTGGTGATCCTCCTTGCGGAAATAGACCTCGCCAACCGTCGATTGAATCTTCCGACCGGCTTCGTAGGACTTAATAACCTCCGGCGGATAGAAGGTTCCGGCGTTTTCCACCGCCTCCGCCCAAAGTGCGAACTCCATGTACGCGTTGTTGGCGCCCCACTCCGGCTTGTAGCCATACTTCTTGTCGAAAGCTTCGACGAACATCTTGGCGAGCGGATACTTGTCCTCGAGCGTCCACCAGAAATCCGTCGCCGCATAGACGCCGGCCAACAGCGAGTCTCCGGCTTCACGGGCGAGGAACGGGGTCTGGTATGGTACCACCAGCTTCATCTTGTCAAAGATGCCGAACTGCTTGGCCTGCTGTGTCGACAACACCGCATCGTGGCCCCAGTTGACGTTGAGCAATACGTCGGCGCCGGAATTGGCGATGTTGAGCAGATACGACGAATAGTCGGGCGCGCCGAGCGGAGCGACTTGGTTGGTCGCTGTCGTCCAGCCAGCGGTCGCCAGATAATCCTGCATCGATTTGGTGACGGTGTGCCCGTAGGTGTAATCTGGCGTCAGGTAGGCGGCCTTCTTGCCCTTGCCGAAATTCTTGACCACGATCGGGCCGATCGCGGCCGCGGCGGTCTGGCCATAGAAGCACTGCCGGAAGCCGTAGCGCACGCAGTCCTTCCCGGTGGTGTCGTTGGAACCGGAAATGCCGGCGACGTAGAGCACTTTCTCGCGCTGGGCGAGCTTGTTGAGGGCGACCGCGACCGCGCTCGAAGTCGAGCCTGTCATCAGCACCGCCTTGTTCTCGGTGATGAAGCGTTGTTCGGCCTGCACTGCTTCATTCGGCTTGGCGCCGGAATCGGCGACGCCGAATTTCACTTCCTTGCCGAGCACCCCCTTCGTTGTCTTCGGCGATATCTTCTTGATCAGTTCATTGCCGCTGTTGAGGTGTTCGACAGCGAGTTCATATCCCTTGAGTTCGTCCTCGCCCTGGAGAGCGTAAGTTCCGGTGCGAGGCACGGTGATGCCGATGAAAACGGACGAGCCGGAGGAACCGGCGGGATAGGTGCCGATCGGCGGATGTTCCTCCGCAAGTGCGCCGTTGATGGTTCCCGGCAAAAGGGCGGTGCCGAACAGCCCCGCGCCGACCTGCAACAATGTGCGGCGCGACACACTCGCATTGCCGTTTGATCTCAGGATTCCTCGTTCGAAAATTTCGGTTTTCATAGGTTTTGATCCTCCCAGCTTTTTTGCGGCCGCACGAGCCTGCCGCTCGATCGAACGGATCAGCCGGCAAGGCACTTAAGGTGCCCATTTGAAACTCCAGACAATTCCTTTCGCGCCAAGCCTGTCAATTTCACTTTCGTCGCAGGAACCAATGCTGTTCCATGCCCTTATATCGCATAACGATACATATTGAACTTTATGCTTATGGTGCGGATAAATTCGCCGTGCGAAGCGTGACTTCGATGGCAGGAGGCCAATGCTTCGAAAGTTGAAAACTTCGAACGCCCGGAAGCGCGATAGGTGGGCCGAGAGCGGCGGCGGGACCGCCGCAAACGGTGATGCATCCGCTTCGACAGTCGCCCGGCGTGACAACAAGCGTGCTTCCGCATTTCGTCCGCAAATGGCATCAGTCACCTTGCCTTCGAGTCCCACGCACGCTTTGGAACAAGCGGCTGCGCAGCCAGCGGCCTTGAGCGTCCGCGCCGAAAACGTCCTGAAGAACCTGGCGCCGGAGTTGACCGGCGAAACTCCGCCGAAAGGAAGATGGATACCACCCATACGCCTGCTTCGAAGCCTCAGCTATTCGGATCTTGTCGGCGCGCGGAATTGCGGACCGCAAACCGTCGATGAGATTCTTCGATGGGCTAAATCACAGGGCGTGATGATCAGGCGGCCGTTTCACGCCGGCAAATCGCTGTCGGCGATGTGGCGAGACCTCATCGCAAAATCCGCGACGCGCGATTATTCAATAGAAGAAATTTTGGAGGCGCTGGAAAGATCGGTCCGCCGGAAGAACACGCGCATCCCGGTTGGATTTCAGGATATCCTGATGAACCTGTTGAGCACGGCTGGCAAATAGTTCGAATACCCCAGCATGGACACAAGCCGCGGCTCGTGTTCCAGCCGCACCTTCGCTCAGATTGACAATCCGTACAAAATTGGCGCGCACCGCGATCGAGGCTATGCTGTTCCCCTGACGCGGGCGGGGCAAGTATGGCTCGATCGAAACAGCGAGAACCGCGCGAGCTGGCGCTCATCGGCAAACGGCAAACCCACGGCGATGCCGCTGCCGTCGATTACGAAGCATTAGCTCAGTTTCGGTTTCAACTTCGCAGGTTTTTGTCGTTCAGCGAAACGGCTGCTCGCAATGCCGGGCTCACGCCCCAGCAGCATCAGGCGCTTCTCGCCATCAAAGGCTTTTCGACCGCGGCGCCCCTTTCGGTCGGTGAGCTGGCCGAACTCCTTCTGGTTCGGCACCACACCGCGGTGGAGCTGGTTGACCGGATGACAAAGCTTCGGCTGCTCGAAAGGATCGCGGACGAAGATGACAGCAGGCGCATCCTGGTGAAGCTGACGAAAAAGGGCGAACAGAAATTGCGGATGCTCTCGAAAATCCATTTGCAAGAGCTGCAAACGGCGAGCGCCACCTTGACCAAAATACTGCAGTCGTTTCGGCGGCCCTGACCGCTCGACCAGCAGCACGGGCAATTACTCGCGCGGTTTCCGCGCGCGCTCATCGAACGGGTCCCGAACGCGGTTGGATCGTTTTCGAGCGAGGTGGACGCCGGTTCGCGTGAAGAAAACGCGTCAGAAGAATAAGTCCATGCCCTACGCCGCGTTACTGCCTTCCTGCCTGCTGGCCTCGAACAAGAACCAGGTGCGGCGCTCGGTTTCGTCGATAAAAGTCTCGAGCAGGCCGGCGGTGCCGGAATCCTCGTTGTCGTCGGCAAGCTTGTGAGCCTTGCGCATCGCCGCGGCCACATGCTTGTTGTCTTCCATCAGCTCGCGCAGCATCTCACGCGGCGGCACGTATTCCTCGTTATTATCCTTGATGGTTTGAGATTTCGCGATCTGCCCGATCGAGCGCAGGGTTGTGCCGCCGAGCTTGCGCACACGCTCGGCCAATTGGTCGGTGGTTGCGAAAATCGCCTCGGATTGCTCGTCAAGCATCAGATGGTAATCGTGAAAATGCCGGCCGCTGACGTGCCAGTGGAAATTCTTGGTCTTCACGTAAAGCGCAAAAGCGTCAGCCAATAGCGTGTTGAGCGCGGCCGAAATCTTGTTCACTGCTCCTTCGGGCAGATCGGTGGGGGTATCTAGATCGGCAGCGGCTTTATCTGATCTGGCTTTGCTCACGGTGCACCTTCCTGTTAGGAAACCGGATGTTGACGGCATGGACAGAGGTTGCCGGACGCTTTAACGCGTGAGGTTAAAGCTGGTTCCTGCGCCGGAACCCGCCGCCATGGATGTCTGCCGCGATGGACGACTGGATCGATTACTACGATTCCACGCACACGATTTATGCGAGCAAGCTTCATCGCGACCTGCATTTCCAGCTGATCGCGAACGACATCATCAACTACATCTCTTCGCCGGACGCGGTGGTGCTGGATTATGCATGCGGCGAAGCCCTTTTCGCGGGTAAGGTTGCGGATGCCTGCGGC
>NZ_DATEPI010000018.1:0-20715 GCF_035273305.1 Bradyrhizobium sp.
GCGCGCACGCCGTGACTAATCACCGCAGTCGAACTGTGATCCAGTTCACCTCGTGCGCTCCAAAAACTCGGTAGATGGGAGTTAGATGATCAAGCAACGAGGTTCGATCATGCCCGGTTTATTCGATTTTCTCTATCATGAGTATTGCCGAGCGCTCCTCGCTAAGATGCGGAAACAGCTTCTACTCGTTGACAGTCGCGAAGTACCCGAAGCGAATTGCGATGCCGACCATGCCGAGGGCGCTGCTGATCGGGCTGGCGATTCATGTGGCACGCGACACGAGGCCGACCACGCTAGGCCGATTTGAAATAGCCTTGCGGCCTCGGCCTTTCCATGAGCTACGACATCATCGTGAAACGGCATGGTGGCAGCACTATCGACATTGATACCGAGCCCGGCGTATTCACGGAGTTCGTCGTGACGCTGCCTCGAGCAACGTCCGGGCAAAAGTCGGAACGGAGTGCAAATTGAGTACGTACATTGTCGTCGTCGACGACGAGCCTGATGTCGAAAGCATGTTCCGGCAGCATTTCCGGCGAGATTTGCGTTCGGGGCGTTTCCTGATGGAATTTGCACTATCTGCGCCGGCCTCTTTGGAGCAGGTGAAAGCGATCCCTGATCCGTTGCTGATTCTGATCCTGTCCGACATCAACATGCCCGGGATGAGCGGGCTTGAGATGCTGCCCAAAGTAAAGGCAGAACGCCCAAACGTTCCCGTCATCATGATTACGGCCTACGGGGATGATGCGACTAGAAAGAGGGCCACCGAACTCGGCGCAGCCGGATTGCTTCCCAAGCCCATCGAATTCGGCTTGCTGCGCCAAGAAATCGACCAGCGGTTGGAAAGGTTCGCTTAGGTCTCCTGTTGGCCCAGAGCTGACATCGCGGACGTCGCGGACCATGTCCGCACTTGGATGCGAACCGGACTTGGTCCGAGTGCAGAACAACATCGCCTTTTGACCCCGAGCGGAAATCGGTCCGAATCTAAATAGCGACTTGCTGCAACGCGTTATAGTGTCGCTGCCGCCTACGTAATGGGCTTCCCGCCTTGGTCATTCTTAATGGGAAACTTCGATGGACGTCAGACGAGCGATGCCACATCAGGCGCTCCGCAGCATTGTTCGCTCCTTCGAGGAGCGGCGCGCAGTCTTAGGCGCCCAAGTGCTCGCATTTCCACTCACTGCACGCCCTCATCAGATCATCGATATCTATCTGGAGGATTGCTTGCGCGTTCGCGCGGATGGCGGCCAACTGGAGACCGCACCGGAGGCTGTCGTGGTCGGGCCGCAGGGCTCGCGTCGGATTCACATCTACGCTTCGGGCCAAGTTCATATTTTCAACATTCTGCTTCAGCCGGCCGCTCTCCACCGGCTTGTCGGAATTGATATGACGTCCCTGACAAACGAAGGTGTCGCGGCACGCGACGTGCTCGGCAGGTACGCGCCGCTGCTAAACGACGCCGTTCGGTCGGCACAAGATTTTGCGTCACGCATAGCTGCAGCTGAAAACTGGTTCGGCATGATGCTCGAGCGCAGCGCACCGGACGATCGGATTGGCGAGGCGTCGAGGACCCTGCTAACCGCGCGGGGCAACCTCCGCATCGATACGCTAGTGAAACAGTCCGGTTTGAGCCCGCGCCAATTTCAACGACGCTTCACGACGCAGGTGGGTCTTTCTCCCAAGCTGTACGCACGTACGACCAGGTTCGATCACGCGCTGACGGCGCATCGCAACCAGCCGGCGACCCCCTGGACGAACATTATCCACGATGCCGGCTACTATGATCAGGCGCACTTCGTTCGAGAATGCCATGCACTTGTTGGAGTCCCACCCAGTCAGTTCATAGGGGATTGGGATAATATCTTTTTTCTACATGGCTGAAATATACAAGCGCTAGGTGCTGCGTCATGCTTTGCTGGCGATAGGCTGGACAAAGCACCCGCGGAGGCCTGATGGCTGGAAGTATCAGGAAAATGCCCTGGAGCTTGTTGGTTGGTGTCGCGATATCCCTCGCGATAGGTCCTGGCATTCCAAATATCGCTGCAAGCGAAGAACACCCGGTCTCCGGCGAAATCGTCGTGACATTGCTGGGTACAGGCGGTCCTGAACCTACTGCGACGCGTTTTGGACCGGCGACCCTGATTCAAGCAGGTGGCCTAAGCCTGCTGTTTGACGCTGGTCGCGGGGTAACGGTGCGCCTTTATCAACTCGGCATCTCGTCCGGCAAAGGCATCGATGCCGTCTTTCTCACCCACTACCACTCCGATCATGTGGAAGGCCTGCCGGATCTTTGGATGACCGGCTACATGTTCGGGCCATTCGGATCCCGGAGCCGGCCACTGCGGCTGTGGGGGCCGTCGGACGGCAAGGAGCCCAGCGGGGCAGCTAGGATCGCCAAAGGGCTCACCGAGGCTTTTTCCGACGATACGCGCATCCGCGAAGCCGACGAACATATTGCGACCATTGCAACCCAAATCGAAGCACGCGATTTTCAACCGGATCGCGTCGTGTTCGATGAATCCGGTGTCAAAGTCACGGCGTTTACCGTCGATCATGGCGATCTGGTCAAGCCTTCTGTCGGGTACCGCATCGATTACGGATCAAGGTCCGTAACACTGTCGGGCGATACGAAGTTCAGCGAAAACCTGATCAAGTTCGCCAGCGGGACGGACCTTCTGATCCACGAGGTTTTTGCGATGTCGCCGCAATTGGCAACGCTACCGCAACTGAAGCCGGTCGCAGACCATCATTCCTCTCCCGAGCAGGCTGGCGCGGTGTTCTCACGCGTTAAGCCGAAGCTCGCCGCCTATTCGCATCTTGTGTTGCTCGGCGTGAGTGCGGACGAAATCTTGTCACGGACAAGAGGCGCATATCAAGGCCCGGTGGCGGCGGGCGAGGACTTGATGCGCTTTGAAGTCGGGAACAGCATCGTTGTAAAGAGATGGAATCAGGACCTTCGGAGATACTCTGACTAGACCCAGAACGAGCATTGACGTTCCGCTTCTGGCATTTTTCGTCAGCGCCGTCCCCGAACCGTCAACATGAGGCGATCATGATCCTCGGCTTCGCTACCATTGGCTTTATGGCCTATCGGCGGAAATCAAAGCCAGCTTTGATGAGTCTCTGATGAACGATTATCGGATTTAGATTGAGAGCCGTCTCGGGCGGCTTTTTCTTTGGGCGACCTTCATCGCCATGTCTGGGCTTGGCCCAGAGCTGACATCACGGACGTCGCGGACCATGTCCGCACTTGGATACGAACCGGACTTGGTCCGAGTGCACAACAACCTCGCCTTTTGACTCAAATCGGACGCCAATGAACCTTTCAGACGACAATGGTACGATATATCATCTCGATCCCTTTCCTGGGGCTTTGTATGAGACGGCGCGAATTCATCGCACTTCTGGGCGGCGCGGCGGCATCGCCCCTTACGGCGCATGCGCAACAATCTACCATGCCGGTCGTGGGCTTTCTCCATAGTGGTGTTGAGTCACAATCATCTCATGTAATCGGATTTTCGAAGGGGCTCGCCGAAGTTGGTTTTGTCGAAGACAGAGATGTCAGAGTCCATTATCGCTTCGCCGAAGGGCGCTATGACCAGCTCCCGGCGATGGTAGTCGAGTTGGCGAGCGTGCCAGTCGCGGTACTCGCTGCGACAGGTGGCGTGCAAACCGCGCTCGCCGCTAAATCGAACGGTGGCCCGATTCCAGTCGTTTTCGGAAACGGGAGCGACCCTGTGCAGTTCGGGTTAGTCGCGAGCCTCAATCGACCAGGGGGCCACATCACGGGAGTAAGTTTTTTTACGGCTACGTTGGAGGCGAAGCGACTTGGTTTGCTATCGAAACTGGTCCCTGATGCGCGAGTATTTGGAGTGCTCGTAAATCCGACCAATGAGAACGTTGAAAATCAACTGAAGGATGTTGCGCAAGGCGGAATCACGTTGGGCCGGCCGCTCATCATTCTGAAAGCCAGCACCGAAGCGGAAATCGAAAAAGCATTCGGAGGGTTTGTGCAGCAGGGTGCAGATGCCCTGCTGGTGGCTTCCGACCCATACTTCTTTGGCCGGCGGCAAACGATCCTTGCTTTAGCCGCGCAATACAGTTTGCCTGCCATTTACGAATGGAGTCAGTTTGCGCAGGAAGGTGGGCTCGCAAGTTACGGGACCAATCTTTTTGACAATTATCGTCTGGTTGGGCTGTACGTGGGGCGCATCCTCAAAGGCGAAAGGCCGGCGGATTTGCCGGTTGTCCAGGCCACCAAGTTTGAATTCGTGGTCAATCTTAAAGCCGCCAAATCGCTCAGTATCACACTGCCGGCTGGACCGGTTTCTACCGCGGACGAGGTGATCGAATAGGCGTCGACGGATGTCGCCTATTCGCACTTAACCGACTTCCAAACCGCGCCGCCGAATTCCGCTAGCGGCAAAGCGGAAGTGGAGTGGGCGGGGCAATGTTGTGTGACCCAAACCGGAGATTGACGCTGCGCGCCATAATGGGCGGGGGCGGTTTTGACCCGCAGCGGAAGCGGAAGTAGAGGATTTTATCGATCGAAATCACATCCCAGCGACAACGTTCAGTTAGAGAGGAACGACTTCTCTCGAATTGTCGTCCCTCTCTGATCTTCACTCCTGAACCGGTACGAATTCGGGATCATTGCTATGCGGCGCGAACGTATCCGTATCGCAGGTTCGAGGGTTCCTTGGCGTCCCGTGTGTACTCATTCTTAAGCGCCGCGAGGCGATCTTCGGAAAAGGCTGGCATGCTGCTATTGTCAGCCGCCCTCAACTTGATCTTGTAGAACCTGATAGCGTTGCCAGCGAAGATCTGCTGCTTGACCGCGCTGTTCGCGTCGCCGAGCGGCGCAAACCCGTACTTTTTCTGCATGTCCTCCGGAATTTCGAGCCGGCGCAGGGCCTCGATCTGCCACTGCGGTGAGCCGTACCAAACCGAGTCGGTGCCCCACATGACATGATCCACCCCCATGCCCTTGATCAGCGTGCCGACCAGCGCGGCGCAGAACTTCGGATGCGCGACCGCCGAGTTGGCAAAGGACGTCCCTAGCTCGGCATAGACATTGCTGACGCCGAACTTCTGCGGGATTTCGGCAAGATCAGAGGCCCACTGAATGCGGCCCGTCTGTTCGAAATCCGCCCACGCCTTGTCCGGCAACTCAAGGAACGCCCGCAACGCCGAGTGATAGATCACGAAGTTCATCTGTGGCCAATCCTTGGCTGCCTTTCCGATGTCCCACGCGGTTGCGTATTCCCACACACCCGCGAACGACTTCTCGTAATCGGGCGGCAGCAGACCCTTGTGGATGCACAGCGTGTTGATGCCAGCCTTCACCGCCTTCTCGTAGAACGGATACATGACCTGCTCGTCATCGAGCCGCCAAGGGAACTTGGAGGGCGCCAGCGGATCGCCGATCGTGTAGGACTTCCAGGAATCCGGCTTGTAGACATCGATCGCCTTGTCAACTTCCTCCATCCAGCCCGGCTGTTTGGGCGTTATGACGCTGTGTGCCAACATGCGCCGGGAGCCAGCGAAGTCATTGACGAGTTCGCGCGCCTTGACGATCTGTTCGTTGGACAATAGCCACCAGCTCGGATCATCAAACGGTGCTCCACTCAAGAGAGCCATGTTGGTGTCGCTATCGTAGAAGATTTCCTTCACGTAGTTCTGGAACTTGTAGCGGGCGAGCGACGACACGCCTTCCTCCTTCATCTTCGGGTTCCAGTGGTCACTCGCAAACTGCGCCAATCCCAAGAGCTCCTTGTGGTCGAACTCGTCGCGGACGAAGTGGGTTTGGACGTCAAATATGAACTGCTCGGCGAGGGTTTGCGCCCGGGCAAGCATCAATTCGGGTTCGCGAGCCTCGGCGGGCGCGACTTGGAAGACGTTGCCGTAGACATCGTTCATTGCCAGGAAGGCCGCAGCCATGCCGCAGCTCGTGTGCAGGAACTGCCTTCGGCTCAGGCCCAGCCGTTTGCCGTTAGCCTCAGCAAGCTCGTTAATTCGACTTTCAACCTTCTTCTGAATGGCGCTCTGCGGGGGCGGGAGATACTCGCCGTTTGACACGATCTGGGTAGGAATCGGCGTGGGCGCCGATGCTGTTTCGGCGCCGGCAACGAGGCGCTGTTCTCGCTCACTAAGCCAACTACTCATCGTTCTCCTCCCTTGTTTTGTTGGACTGGACTAATGCCCGTTGCCCCCATTTGGCCGAGCGCCTGGCCCCTTCCGATCCACTAACCTTCCGATCCGCTTAGGCGGATACGCTCGGCGTAGGCATTCTCTTATCCCGCGACGAGAACAGAAGGTGTGCTTGAGAGTTTGATAGGATCAGCGGAAGCCGCACTTGGATTCAACGCCCAAACTTTTACTAGCGCAAGCGATGTAATTTGGCAGGCTCGCTGTCCCAACGCCTCTTCCCGTGGCTGCGAGGAAACGACCATGTCCGGAGTTGGCCATTAGCGACCTCCCAACCGCGGCCGCCGATTGTCCGTTATCGGCGGCAAAGCGGAAGGCGTGGACGTGCGGCAGTGTCGCCTAAGAACACTCGGCAGACTCAGAGCGCGAATTTTCGTTAAGCGACTACCAGAAGCTCGATGTTATCTATTCAGGAGATAGGTATGACGGCCGATTGTTGACTGTTTCAACATCGACACCTGCCGCCGCCGCAAAGGAAGCGGTGATGGCGTCGATCTCGCCTCGCGAAATCACGTCGTTGACGTGGACGAAGCCGTTCGGCGCCCGCTCTTCCGCAAGCTGCATCGCGGCTTCCGGCCCGAGATTGCGGTTTCGCAAAATGATGTCGTTCATGGCGGGCCTGCGTTCGCCGTCGTAGCGTGCGAGCGCTGCCACCGGATCGCCTGTCTCGCTCAACGCTCGGGTGAGCGCGCGCGCATCAAGGATCGCCTGCGAGCCGGCCTGACCGCCAATCGGCTGCATCGGATGGGCGGCATCACCAAGCAAGGTGACGCGGCCGAACGACCACGCTGCTACCGGATCGCGATCAACTAGGGGAAACTCGTAGATATCGGGCGATTGCTTAATTAATATCGGTAGATCGAGCCACGGAAATTTCCAGGTGCTGAACGCGGCAAGCACGTCTTCCTTTTCAACCCGCCTGTTCCAGTCCTCACGCGGCGGTGCCCGGTCCGTTACCGTCTTCTGACAAATCCAGTTGATCAGCATCTTGCCGCCCGACGCCGTGCCGATGGGATAGACGATGATGCGCTGGCCGAAATGACCGGCAATCACCATGGTCTGGCCATCGAGGAATGGCGCAGCCTCAGTCGCCGCCCGCCAAAGCATCTGCTGGGCGAAACGGGGCTCACCTTCGGTCGGATACAGCCGATGTCTCACGGCCGAATGGATGCCGTCGGCGCCAACGAGGACGTCCGCATCATCGACCACTTCGGATCGGGACTGGCGGTCAAAAAAGACGACCCGTACGCGGCGGTCGTTCTGGGCAAATTCGGTTAGTTTCAATCCGCATCGAAAATTGTCGTCACCGATGCGTTCGCGGGCGGCACGGAGAAGGAGAAGTTGCAGCTTCCCGCGATGGATAGAGTATTGCGGCCAACGATATCCAGCTGCCAGCCCCCTCGGCTCGTCATGGATGAGCTGGCCAAACTTGTTGCAAACGTTGAGCCGCGGCGTGGCGATGCCGGTTGTCGCAAGCGCGGTGCCAAGGCCAAGTTCGGTCAGCTCGCGCACGGCGGTCGGCTGCAGATTGATGCCGATCCCGAGGGGCGCGGGTTCGCGAACGGCCTCGTAGACACGGACCGATATCCCAGCCTGATGCAGGCTGAGTGCCAGGCTCAGCCCGCCGATGCCGCCTCCAGCAACGATGACCCTGATATTGTTCATCGCGCCGCGACGCGGGGATCTCGGACGTTCTTGAAAGTTTCGAACTCGACATTGCGTAGCTCGCCACCGGCTTTCTCGACCTTGCGGATGTAGATGTTGTGTACGACCTCGCCGGTGCTGCGGTCGATCGACATCGGGCCGCGCGGGCTCTCCCAAGCCATGCCCTTCATCGCTGCAATCAACCCTTTGCCGTCGACCGAGCCTGCGGTCTTCTTTAGCGCCTCATAGATCACGTGCATGCCATCGAAGCCGCTGACTGCCATGAAATTTGCACCGTCCTTGGCTTCTTTCCGATACGCACCGCTGAAGGTCGTGTTAAAAGCCGACGGGTGCGCAGCCGAGTAAAAGTGAGCGGTTATGGTGCCGAGCATGGCATCGCCCATGTTCGGCAGGGCCTCGTCGTCGGTGAGGTCGCCGGGGCCGGTCAGCATGATGCCCGCCCTATCGAGACCGCGCTCGACGAACTGCTTGGCGAAGGTCGCCGCCTGCGTCGATGGGACGAATACGAACAGCGCTTGTGGAGCAGCTTCCTTGACGCGCTGCAGAAACGGCGCGAAGTCGGGATTGCGCAGAGGTACGCGGATCGCTTCCGTCACCTGTCCGCCGGCGGCTCTATAGTTGTTGGTGAAGCTTTCCTCGGCCTCGAGACCGGGAGCGAACTCCGTTACCAGGGTTACCGCCTTGCCGAGTCCTTGCTTCATCGTCCAGTCGGCGAGGATCGCTGAAGATTGCGCCAGCGTGCAGCTGGTGCGGACGAAGAAGGGAGACTTCTCGACGACCGCCGTCGTGCTCGAGATCATGATGACGGTGGGCTTCTGCGCTTCGGTGATGATCCCTGCGCTGGGCAACAGATCGGCGGTCAAGCCGCCGCCGATGACGTCCACCTTGTCATTGACAATCAATTCCTGGATCAGTCGTTTGCCCGTCTCGCCTGATGAGGCGTCGTCTCTCAGGATCAGCTTGATCTTCTTCCCGGCGACCGAGTCGCCATGCTGCTTCATGTAGAGTCGAGCGCCTGCGAGCACCTGCTGGCCTGCCGCCGCCAATGGCCCGGTCAACGGCATGACCATGCCGATCTTGACGGCATCCTGTGCGCCGGCGCTCGCCGTCGCGATAGTCGAAAAGGCGAAGATGGCGGCACTGAAAAGGCTTCGGTTTGGCATGTCTCCCTCCGTCAGCCCGGCTCGGCTTCCGGGGGACCGGATTTCACCGACGCCGATTGCAGATTGAAATGCTGCCTCCGTTCGCTGTAGTTTGGAAGTTCGATTTTGAGACAACCCTGTAGCTTCTGGACTAAGGGATAGAAATGGAATGGTCTGACCGGATCGGGCGGCGCATTAGGCTACGCGATCTTCACATCGTGCTGGCCGTGGCGGACGCGGGCGGCATGGCGAAGGCGGCCCAGAGGCTCGCGATCTCCCATCCGGTCGTCTCCAAGACGATTTCCGATCTCGAGCAGATGCTCAATGTGAAGCTATTCGATCGCACCGCCCGGGGCGTCGAGTTGACGACCTATGGTCAAGCCTTACTCAAATGCGGCGTCAACGTCTTTGATGAGATGCGACAGGGACTAAAGCAAATCGAGTTTCTGAGCGATCCGACGTCGGGCGAACTCGCGGTCGGCTGCCCGGAGATCATGAACGCCGGGATCGTGCCGGCGATATCTGAACGCTTCCTGCGGCAGCATCCGCGGGTGCAACTCCGGGTGGTTCATGCCGACATCGCGCTGGCGCAGTTCGATCCGCTGCGCGAGCGAAAAGTTGAGCTCCTGGTCGGACGGCTATCGGAGCCATTTGTCGAAGATGACCTGCTGTTCGAGCCTTTACTGCAGGAGCCCTTTGTCGCGGTCGCCGGCACGAGCAGCCAATGGGCACGCCGGCGCCGGATCGAACTAGTTGATTTGATCGAGGAGCCCTGGGTTCTCCCCCCATATGACAGTACGGCTGGCGGAATCATTTCAGGAATCTTTGCCGCCAGCGGATTGAAATCGCCCCGTCCTGGCGTTGCGACGCTCTCGATTCAGCTGACTACCACGCTTATCGCGACCGGCAGATTCGTTGGCATCCTGCCGAATTCGGTGGCGCAGTTCAGTGCGCGGGGAGCAGGTTTGAAAGTTCTGCCTACGAAAATTCCGGTCACGCATTATTCTATTGCAATCCTCACAGTAAAAAATCGCACTCCGGGTCCGTTAGCCAGATTGTTCATCGAGCACGCGAGGGCTGTGGCAAAATCGTTGTCGACCTAATCGGAGACGCGGCCTGTCCGACACCACGACTCCTGAGACAAAGATTGAGTTTGCCTGTGGCCTCTTGGCAGAACTGGCGTGCACGCCTGCGATGTCCAATTCCGGGCGGGGACCCGAGTTCGATCAGGCCGCGGTCGCTGCAAGCCTTGTCTTCGCCGCAGGTTCCGCTTGGGACTTCCGGGGTGCTTATCCCGATTGGGAATGGCTCCCCATCGATCCTTGTCTGGCCCATGAAAGCGTACCGGTGCTAGCGTTTGACTCCGGCGGAAAGTTCCGCTCCGAGGAAGCCAGTGGGCGTAATCCAACGAAATAACGTGCATGTTCGCGGATCGGGCAAGCGGACCATGATGTTTGCCCATGGGTTCGGCTGTGACCAGAACATGTGGCGGTTCGTCGAGCCTGCCTTCGCCAACGAGTTCAGGACGGTACTGTTCGACCATGTGGGCGCGGGCGGTTCCGACCTGAAGGCCTATGACAAGGAAAAGTATTCGACATTGGCGGGCTATGCCGACGACATCATTGAAATCGGACGCGAGCTTAATTTTGCGGATGCGGTGTTCGTCGGTCACTCCGTCAGCAGCATGATTGGGGCGCTGGCGGCGCAGAAGGCGCCGGGCATGTTTGGCAAGCTTGTCATGGTCGGTCCTTCGCCTCGGTACATCGACGACGGTGATTACCGAGGTGGCTTCAGCGAGAAGCAAATCGAAGAGCTTCTTCAGTTCCTTGAGTCCAATCACATGGGGTGGTCGGCACGGATGGCACCCGCCATCATGGGCAATCCGGATCGGCCTGAGCTTGGCCAGGAACTCACCAACAGCTTTTGCCGAACTGATCCAGAAATTGCCAAAGCATTCGCCCGGGTCACGTTCAAGTCCGACAATCGAGCGGACCTGGCAAAAATTGCTGTTCCGACGCTGATCCTTCAATGCAGCGATGATATCATCGCTTCAGAAAACGTTGGCGAATTTGTCCATCGCGCAATCCCAAAGAGTGAAATCGTAATGCTTAAGGCTACCGGGCATTGTCCCAATCTCAGCGCGCCCGATGAAGTTATCGCCGCGATGCGAACGTTTGTCTGAGTCTTCCCGTGGATGAGCTTCGGATCGACAATTTCGAAGACATGTTTGAGAACGCACCGTGCGGGTACATCACGCTGCTGCCGAGTGGACGCGTCGAACGCGTGAACAAGACGCTTCTTAGCTGGATTGGTCACACGGCCGAACAGGTGGCCGGCAAACCCTTCAGCAACTTTCTCCAGATCGCGGGGCGCATCTATTTTGAAACCCACATTGCGCCGCTGTTGCGAATGCAGGGATTTTTCAATGAGTTCGCGATCGACATGATCACGGCGGCTGGTGAGCCGGTCCCGATGATCGCGAATGCTCTCGAAGGGCGGGATAGCACCGGCAAACCTCTGTTTATTCGGATCGCGCTGATCAAAGCCGCCGATCGGCGCCGATACGAGCATAACCTTGTGGAGGCCCGCGATGCTGCCAAGACCAGTTTGGCGAGCGAGCGCGAAAGGTCGCGATTGCGGGAAGAATTCATTGCCGTGCTCGGCCATGACCTGCGCAACCCACTGGCCTCGATCAGTGCCGGTGCCCGTATCCTGGGGCGCGAGGCAAAGAGTGATAGGGAGCATCAAATCATCGCTATGTTGGAGACGACCGTACTGCGGATGGCGGGACTGATTGATAACGTCCTCGACTTCGCGCGAGGCCGTCTCGGTGGAGGAATCACGCTAAATCGGGATAGCGGCAAACCGCTTGAGGACGTGCTGCACCAGGTCATCGACGAACTTCGGTTATCTTCGCCCGGCCGCCAGATAGAAGCTGAATATGCGATCGATGCTCCCGTTGATTGTGATAGAAGTAGAATAGGGCAGCTAGTCTCCAATCTAGTCGGAAACGCGCTTAGTCATGGCGCGTCCAATCAGGCGGTTCGGGTGCGTGCAGCTACCGAAGATGGGTTTTTTACATTGTCAGTCGCGAACGGCGGTGAACCCATCCCTCGGGCTGCTTTAGACCGGCTATTCGAACCATTCTTCCGAGGCGAGGTGGGTGCGAGTAGGCAAGGCCTCGGCCTGGGTCTCCACATTGCGGCGCAGATCGCAAAGGCCCACGGGGGAACGCTGACCGTAAGCTCAACAAGCGAGGAAACTCGCTTCACCTTTATGATGCCGCTTCAGCAGCGTAGTACTTGAGAGCGCGAGGTCCGGTAGGGGCCCAAAGCGGACGCCTCGTGCGCTGCCACGAATGTCTGCTTTCGGGGCCAAAGCTAACATCGGTTCGGCATCATTGATGGCAGCTATTAACCCAAAGCCGAAATGGGCGCGATGGACGTAATCGGATGCTGTACGCGGGCCTCCTTCTGCATCCTAGATATCGGCATCCCAATAGGGCGGCTTTCCGAAACAGCGGACGAGATGGTTGACGAAGGCGCGCACCTTCATGGACATCAGCCGGCTGCCGGGATAGACGGCGTAGATGGCGCTGGCCGGTAGCTCCCATCCGGAAAGTACGCGCTTGAGCGCACCGTTGCGCAGCGGGTCGGCCGCAGCCCATGTCGGCAGCACGACGATGCCAATACCGTCGAGCGCCGCCGCGCGCAGCATCTCGGCACTATTGCTTCGGAAACTCCCGCTCACCGACATCACCTGCTTCCCGCGCGCTCCTGCGAGCGGCCATTCGGCGCCCCATGGCAGCACCGTCGTGCAGATGCAGTTGTGCTGGGCCAGATCCTCCGGCTTGTGCGGCAGGCCGCGCTCGTCGAGATAAGCCGGCGCAGCACAAAGGATGATGCGCGAGGGCGCGAGCTTGCGCACTACTAGGCGAGAATCTTCCAGCACACCGATGCGAATGGCGAGATCGATGCCTTCGTCGACGAGATTGACATGGGCCGGACTGAGCGTGATGTCGACGGCAAGCTCGGGATAGCGCTTCAGGAAGGTCGAAAACGCGGGAGCGACATGCATCCACCCGAAGCTGTCCGGCGCTGAAATCCGGAGGGTGCCGCGCGGTTCACGCTGGAGCGCAATCGCCGCCTGCTCTGCCGCTTCAGCCTCGGCGATAATTCGAACGCAGTGGCGATAATAGGCAGCGCCCGCCTCAGTGACGGCTACGCGACGGGTCGTTCGATTCAGAAGGCGAACGCCGAGGCGATTCTCGAGCCGTTGCACATGCGCGCTGACCGCGGACTTGGAAATCTTCAAGCGATCCGCCGCTGCCGAAAAGCTTCCGCTATCGACCACACGAACGAAGGCGGCGATTCCGTCGAGAGCATCCATTCGGCCGATTGTCCTGAAATCAGAACAGCAAGTCCAGAGGATACAGGCTAATCAGACACCCCAACCCGGCCTAGATTTGTCGCGCTGACGATCATTTGGGGCAGAGAACAGGAGGTTTGAAATGAGCAACAATCTCGCCGCAGCAACGACACTTTCACCTGAGCCACACGCCGGTTCGACACTGAACGTGTTGGGCGTCACGCACATCTACAAGGTAACGGGTGCCGAAACGGGCGGATCGTTGTCGTTTTGGGAGGCCGTGATCCCGCCCGGAGCGGGTGCGCCGCCGCACACCCATAGCCGCGAGGATGAAGCCTTCTATGTCCTGAGGGGCGAGATCCTGATCGAGCGCGAGGGCGCTCCCGCGCCGCTTACTGTCGGCCAGGGTGGTTTCTTCTTCGGTGGCCGCGGGCGCTATCACGCTTTCCGCAATGCCGGAAACGAGACCGCTCGCGTCCTCATGCTCAGCACCCCGAGCTGCGGGCTTGACCAAATGTTCGCCGAGTTCGAAGCCGCCAGCTCTGGCGGCAGCATGCCGGATCTCGGAAAACTGGTGGCGATTGCTTCCAAGTACGGTGTAACCATCAAACCACCGTCCGCATGAAGCTCGGAAGCCGCGCCGGACGCCGCGGGTTCTTGCCCACATCAGCCGCTCCCTCCCGAGCGGGTCGCGATTTCGGCAATTGGCCCAATGCCGATATCACGGGCGTCGCGGACGATGTCCGCACTTGGATGCGAACCGGATTTGGTCCGAGTGCACGACGATGTCGCCTGTTGGCCTTTAGCCGACCTGCCGATCGGCGCGACCGATGTCTGCCGTCGAGGGCCAAGCGGAATGATCGCGACGGTCGAGGGCGTCTGCAAATGACCCAACTCAGACTTTGCGTGTAATCTCGTCTGAGAGGCAGTCCGACGCCACTCCTCGGACAATCTCAAAGGCTGCTATAGTCTGCAGACTGGGTAGGAGCAGCTTTCCAGCGAGGTCATATGCGGCGACGCGGATTCATCACGCTTGTAAGCGGAGCGGTAACGTGGCCGCTCGTGGCAACGGCACAACGGATAGCAGGAAGGCCGCATGTCATCCATCTCGCCCCAGTTGACGTCCCGTCGCAGCCTGACGCCACCCGCAGGCTTCTAGGGGAGCTTGGTTACGTTGAGGGGCGCAATATTCATCTTGAGTTTCGGAACGCAGCGGGAAATGTCGATGCGCTCCCTGCACTTGCGCAGGAATTGGTGCGGGAGGGCAGCCTGGATGTCATTATCGCGATAAGCACGCCTGCTGCGCTCGCCGCCTATAAGGCAACTCAAACTATTCCGATCGTCGCCTTTACCGCTGTTGATCCGGTTGCGTCGGGACTGGCGGACAGCCTTGCGCGTCCGGGTCGCAACGTAACTGGTGTCGCGGTTTTTTCCGAGGAAACCACTGTTAAGCGAGTCGAGCTGATGCGGGAGGTCGTGCCGCGCGCTGTTCGTCTGGGAACAGTGACGACCAAAGTCAGTAGCGGCGCACAGAGCCTTGCGCCCGTTTTGGAGACTGGCCGCAAGCTCGGTTTTACAGTTGAAGCCATCAACATCGATGACCCCGCTGATGTTGCAAACGCCCTGACTCCAGAAGTCCTCGCCGGATTTGATGCACTTGTGTTTGTCCCAGATGTTGTGCTCAGCGCCCAGATGGCCAAAGTCATCAACCTGGTGAACATGGCTAACAAGCCGGCGATTTTTCCTTCCCCCGACTGGGTCAGCAATGGCGGCTTTATGTCTTTCGGGCCCGACTTTTCAGACGCTACACGTCACTTGATCTCACAGGTTGATCGCGTTCTGAAAGGCGCAAAGCCAGGCGAGTTGCCTTTCGAACGTCCCACCAAATTCGATCTAAGGATCAACCTCCGGATCGCCAAAGCCTTGGGTGTTGAGCTGCCCGCGACCATCCTCGCTCGAGCCGACGAGGTGATCGAATGAGCGAGGGCGACTTCCGAACTTTGAGACATGTCGCCGCGTTGAAGAATGTCCGTGTCCGGGGACGAAACAGAAGTAGCACGAGCCTGAGGCGACTTCCGTTTTTGAGCCAACCCGGACATCAGGCCGAGCGACGGGCTAGGTCGTAATGCAAACTTACACCGACCACCGTAACGGCGCAAAACCAAGACGCTGTCCTGGCCCTTAGGAGGATCGTTTCGCCGTGTAGAGATGCGCTTCATACGCGAGTTCGAACTCGCCTCCATGGGCAGCGATAGCTGCGGCTAGCGCTGCAAACAGCGCTTCGCGTTGCGGCTCCGCCAAGAGTTGATAGAGCGACTGCGTACGCAAAAGGTTGACGAAACTTGACCCGGTGTACGACCACTTCCATGGGTAGCTCTTGTGCGTTACGGCAGCGAACAGTCTCGATTCGTCAATGAGCGTCGCGACAGGACCGCCCGGCAAGTACCAGGTCTCGGCTGCGGCCTGCTCCCATAGCGAGGGCACATGGTGCGCGTATATCCGCTTGAACGCGTCGAGAAGCGGCGATGCGAGCCCCACGGCCTCGTTGCCGAAGACGGCAAGAGAGCCGTCTGGCGTTAGTACTTCCGCGACCTTGGTGATGCGCACTTCCGGCGCAATCCAATGCCATGACTGCGCCGCGACGACGAGCCTGAATGCGCCGAACTGCGGCGGCCATGCTTCAAAGGTCGTCTGTATAAGTTGGATGTTTTGGAATCCCGTGAGCTTCTTCCGCGCGACGCGGAGCAAGTCGGCACCCGGATCCAAGGCGACCACGTCCAAGCCCCGCAGCGCAAAGCCTGCCGTTGCCTTGCCAGTGCCGCAGCCGATTTCGAGGACGGGGTCGCCCGGCTTGAGACCTGCGAAGGCAACTATGTCGTCAAGGAGGGCGTCCGGGTAGCTTGGCCGCGCCGCATCGTAAAGATTGGCTACCCTATCAAAGGTGAAGCGCCGTTCCATAGGTCGTCCCTTCTACAAGACGGCGGGAAACACGGTTCAATACAGCCGTTCCCGGCGTAGCGCACGAGTTTACGTTCTCACGACATCCAATAGTCTATCGCGAGCAACTCCAACTTCCGCTCTTGGCCCTTAGGGGACGTGCCGGGCACGCGTACCACTGTCCGTTCTCGGGGGCAAAGCAGAAGTGATACGAGGCGACGACCACTTCCGGTTTTGACCCAAAGCGGACTGCGCTGGGCTTTTATTGTACCGTTGAAAAGGACTATGTTCGTCCTGAACTGTGGCTTGGGCTGAAATGAAGCGTCGCGACTTTATTACAGGGCTCGTTGCCGCCGCCGCTTGGTCGACCGCCGCCCGCGGCCAGCACACGGCACCTAACCGTATCGGCTTTCTGCGCGTAGGGCCACCACCACCCACTTACATCGGAGGCTTTCACCAGGGCCTTCAGGAACAGGGGTTTGTCGAGGGGCGTGACTTCGTCATCGAGTACGCGTTGGCTCAGAGCGCCACACGAATATCGGAAACGGCGCTTCAACTCGCACGCTCCAAACCTGATATTATAGTTGCGGCCGGAACGCCAACTGTTTTCCCGGCCAAAGACGCCGCTGGCGATATCCCAGTTGTATTCGTTACGACTTTCGACCCGGTTGCGACGGGACTGGTCCCTAGTTTGGCTCGACCAGGTGGCAATGTCACAGGAGTTACCGTAATTAGCGGCGAGCTTATTGCGAAACGCCTGGAGATGATCAAAGAGTACTTCCCGGCATTCACCAAAATTGCGATATTGGTCCGCGACTCAAGCCCGACCACTCCCGAATACATCCAGCACTCCCGGCTCGCGGCACAAAAGCTGGGGCTCACGCTTCAGGTGCTTACTGAGCACGAGCCCACTGACCTTGAGCGGCTAATCGTTGCCGCGCGCGACTCGGACGCGCTGTTGGTCGGAGATGATACCGAGTTCACGACATTTAGAAAAAAGATCGGAGAACTTGCGATCAGCAATAGAGTGCCGACTATTCACGGATTAAGGGAAATGGTGGACGCCGGCGGTCTGATGGCATTTGGAGCGAGTTTCCATGATCTCTATCGTCGTGCTGCAAGTCAGGTCAAAAAGATTCTTCAAGGCGTAAAGCCTGGCGATCTCCCCATTGAGCAACCGGCGAAGTTCGAACTCGTGGTGAACGTTGGGACGGCCCGAGCGCTCGGGCTGCAGCTTTCGCCGATGCTTCTTTCTCGCGCCGACGAGGTGATTGAATAGCGAGATACTTGGCCAATGCACTATGTCTGCTGTTGGCCCTAAGGGCCAGCCGGCTCGATTCAAGCAGGTGATCAACCTAAAAGCTGCCAAAACTCTAGGGTTGACGATTTCGTCATCCTTGCTGGTCACCGCCGATGAGGTCATCGAGTAGGAAAGCTGCGATGCATAAGTCCGAATCTGGCCCAACTGAGACAGCGATGGTGGATTACGCCTCAGGCTGTTTCAGTATCATTTCCGACTAGTCGGTCTCCTGCAAAGTGCTAATCTTAGTTTGAACAAGGCGACTTGGCTTGGGGGAGAGCTTGATTAGGCGACGCGAGTTCATTGGTCTCATCGGGGCAGCGGCTTGGCCGTTTGCGGCCGTTGCCCAGACCACAAAGGTTTATCGCGTTGGCACGCTCACAGCTGGTCCCCCAATCTCTCCTATGGCAGAACGTGGGGCGGTTCTCTTCGATGGGCTGGCGAAGCATGGCTATATGCTCGGCCACAATTTAGTCCACGAGGCGCGTGGCGCGTCAGGCAAACTTGAGTTGGTGCCGCGCTTAATGCAGGAGCTGAAGGCGGCGGGAGTGGACGTTGTTGTGACTGTTAGCTACCCAGCGGCCGCCGCAGCCAAAGTATCAGGCGTTCCAACTGTGCTCGCATCCGGCTCTGGCGACCCCGTTAAAACTGGGTTGGTCGAAAGTCTCGCGCATCCGGGCGGTAACGTAACCGGAATAGCTGATGACGCCTCGATACTTTCCACCAAGCGCCTCTCCTTGCTGGCAGCCATGTTACCCAAACTTCACCGTGTAGCGATGCTTTGGAACAGGGATGATCTTGGCATGTCGATGCGTTACGACGCATCGGCAGAAGCTGCGAAGGGGGCTGGAATTATCGTGCAGCCGCTTGGCGTTCGGGAGCCTGACGACTTCAATGAAGCTTTCGAGGCGATGAAGCGCGATCCACCGGACGCGATCCTGATGGTTTCAGACTCGCTGACGCTTCTAAACCGCAAGCGGGTGATCGACTATGCGGCCGCCCACCGTTTACCAGCAATTTATGAGGCAGAGTCGATCGTTCGCGAAGGCGGCCTGATGTCCTACGGAGCCGATTCAGGCGAATCTTTCGATCGCGCCGCAGCGATGGTCGATCTCATCCTCAGGGGTACCAAACCAGCCGACCTTCCCGTTGAGCAGCCTACGCGCTACCAGTTTGTCATCAATTTAAAGACTGCGAAATCGATAGGACTCGATATTCCTGCGACACTGACTGCGCTCGCGGACGAAGTGATCGAATAGGGCCCGTGACTTCCGTTGATGGCCCTTATGCGAAGTCCCGACGGAATGGGCTAATGTCCGGGTTCGAGGGCAGACCGGACCTGTCGCGGATGGCAATTCGGTAGCGATTGACCCAGTGTGGACCATCGCCAGCCTTGCCTTTGCACATTTGAAGGATACGACCTGCGAGCCTTGGACGATGGAAATGAACCGACGCGATTTCATTGCAGGTCTGAGCACGCTGGCGGCCTTTCCTGTCACGGTGCGGGCGCAGCAAGGAGATAAGCCGGTTCGCGTTGGCTTTCTTTCAATGGGCGCCGGGCCAAACCCAAACGCTTATGGCTTCCAAAAGGGATTGCGGCAGCTCGGATACGTCGATGGTCAGAACTTGGTCCTGGTCAATCGATGGGCTGCCGGGCAGCGAGATCGACTCCCAGATCTCGCGAACGAGCTGCTGGGGTCAAATGTTGACCTCATTGCTTCGCATAGCACCGAAGCGATCGAAGCAATTCGAAGCCTCAGCAGGACTATCCCCGTCGTTATGGTCGCCATTTCGGACCCTATAGGCAGTGGCTTTGTAGCGAGCTTCGCGAGGCCTTCAGGGAATACGACGGGCGTTACTCTTTTCTCCAATGAATTGGCCGGCAAGCGTCTGGCAATGCTCAAGCAGTTTGTTCCTCAGCTCAGTCGCGTAGCAATACTTGCCGAAAAGGGACGAGGGCCAACTGAAACACTTGTCAGCGAAACGCAAGCTGCGGCGAATACGTTGCGTGTTGCGCTGCAAGTCTTTGAAGTGAGTTCGCAAGAAATTGCCGATGCTTTCAAGTCGATGGAAGCAGAGCGGCCCGACGCACTCATCATCCAGCAAAACCTGTCTTTTACAAATCGTCTCCGGCAAATCGCCGACCTGGCAATCGGTCAGCGCATTCCAACCATTCATCCAACGCGGGAATTTGTCGAAGCAGGAGGGCTGTTGGCATACGGCCCGAACCTATTTGCTCTGGGTGAGCGCGCAGCTTGGTATGTAGATCGGATTCTCAAGGGGACGAAAGCCGCCGACCTTCCGGTTGAACAACCAACTCGATTTGAATTGGCGCTGAATTTGAAGACCGCAAGGGCACTCGATCTGCAACCGGCCCCGTCACTGATCGGTACCGCTGACGAGGTAATCGAATGAGGCGAGCATGTCGGCCCTTGGCCCAAAGCCGACATCACGAGCGTCGCGGACGATGTCCGCACTTGGATGCGAACCGGACTTGGTCCGAGTGCACAACGATGTCGCCTTTTGACCCAAAGCTGACGAGGTGGTCCGTTCGAACGCCTTGCGCGGAACGGACGTATAATCCGTTCGTTACTGCCTCAAGGGCGGCGTATCCGGAAAGGATGCAAGGCCATGAGAGTTCCCACTACCATCGTCGCGCTCGCGATCATCCTCGGCGGTGCCTCGATTTCGCTGGCGCAGCCTAATACGCGAGGCGCGGTTGAACTGAGCAACGGCACAAAGGTGCGGCAGAGCCCATCGCTGCCGAAACTCAACCTCACGAACATGCAGCGCGAGCAAATTCGCAAGGCGGTGCTGACTGAGCACAACGAGGTTGAGTTCCGGCTAAAGGCCACCAAGTCCGCAAAGGACTTTACTCCTGCGGTGGGCGCGAAACTTCCAAAAGGCGTCAAGGCCCAATCACTACCAACACCAGTTCTGTCGCAAATACCGGAGCTGCGTGACTACATGTACGTGAAAATGAAGGATCAGGTGCTGATCGTGAACGGCATGACCAACAAGATTGTTGACATGTTCTCGGAGACGCAGCCGGTCTCTTGAACCACATTGGATTTGCTCGCCGGCGCCCGCCAGCGT
>NZ_DATEPI010000019.1:0-12770 GCF_035273305.1 Bradyrhizobium sp.
CGTCATCCAGAGCGATGACGGCGTCCACGCCTTGTCGCGTTACCCGCATGTGGCGGCCGCCTGGGGCAACATAGATCTGGCCCGGCTTGACGACCTCGCCGTCGACGGCTTCGCGCGCCGGCCGATGGCTGGAACGCGCAAGGTGCTCCGCCAGAATCGTGGTGAACGTGGGCGGCATGTGCTGTGTGATCAGAACCGGAAAGCGGTCGATGACAGGCCCAAGCTCGGCCACGAGCGTCATCAATGCTTGAGGACCACCGGTAGACGAGCCGATCAACAGCGCGCGCGGCGCATGCGTGCCGAACTCGCGACGGAGCAGTTCCGGATGCGCCAGCGCGGGTCGCGACAATGATTCACGCACCGGAATTTGTGCGGCGAGCGGAGACGATGCCGGCTGCGCCCGCCGCACCTTGGCGCCAAGCGAGCGAATTTTCTGGATCAGATCGTGGTGGAAGATGTCAGCAGCAGTAACCACGCGCGTGCTCTCAGGCTTTGGAATGTAATCGGACGCTCCGAGCGAGAGCGCCTTGAAGCTGATCTCCGCGTTGCGGCGGGTTAGCGTGGAAGCCATGATGATGATGAGATTGCGTTTCTTGGCCAGCAGCAGCGGCAGCGCGGAAATGCCATCGAGGTCCGGCATTTCGATGTCGAGCACGGCGACATCCGGATTGACGCGTTCCAGCTGGTTGACGGCGTCACGGCCGGTGCGCAACGAGGCCGCGACCTCCATGTCCGGTTCGGATGCGATCCAGCGTGATATCAATCCTCTGATCACGACGGAGTCGTCGACAACCATCACACGCAATGGCTCTTGTCGCCACGAAGCGGGAGTCGAGGAACTTGTTAACGCAACACTCATTACTCACCAGGTTCGGCTCAAGATCGGCACGTTTACGGGCGGTGCTGAAGTCAGCTCAGCCGCCGGTCGAAATAGCCAGACTTAGATCAAGCCGACTTCCTGAAACTTCGCGGTAACGATGTCCTTGTCGAACGGCTTCATGATGTATTCATTGGCGCCGGCGTGAAGCGCGCGCGCGATGTGCGCGACGTCGTTTTCTGTGGTGCAGAACACGACTTTGGGCTGATCGCCACCGGGCATTCGACGCAGGTTGCCGAGGAATTCGTAGCCGTCCATGACCGGCATGTTCCAGTCGAGCAGGATCGCGTCGGGCAGTCCGCGCCGACACACTTCCAACGCCTTCTCGCCATCCTCGGCTTCGACGATCTGGAAATCCAGCCCTTCCAGGATGCGTCTAGCGACCTTTCGAATGACGCTTGAGTCATCGACTACGAGACATGTTCTCATTTTCGCCTCTACTGATTCCAATCCCTACCGGGAGGAGTGCATTTCCACTGGTTGCCGCTTGCCTGGCGCCGAGTTCATGCCGCCAGCATGTCCGGCACGATTTCGAGAACGCGATCGACGTCGAGGATAACCATAAGCTGACCGTCAAGCCGATGTACGCCACCGGCGAGCTTGGCCAGGCGGGGATCTAGATTGACCGGATTTTCTTCGCGTCCATCCTCGCAGAGCCGCAGCACCTCGCCGATTTGATCGATCAACAGGCCGTAGGATTCGCCGCGCAGGTCCACGCCTACGGCCATTGCCGGCTTGCCATCCTCATTCTTTGGGAGCCCGAGCCGGGCCCGCATATCCACCACGGTCACGATGCGTCCGCGAAGATTGAGCACGCCGGCGATTTCGCGCGGCGACAACGGCACTCTGGTGAGGCGCTCCGGCATAAACACGTCTTGCACCCGTGAGATCGGCAAGCCAAACAGCTGGCCGCCGATCATCGCGGTGACGTACTCGACCACACTGCCTTCAGCGGTTTCACTCTTGCTCATGCTCTCATCCTCTTTACGTCAGGCGGCCTGATTGATGGACGAATGTACTTTCGATGCCGCTCGGCTCAGTTCGGACGTCTGCTCCTTCAGTGCAGCGATGAGACCGGGACGATCGAACTTCGCCACATAATCGTGGAATCCGGCCTGACGGCCGCGCTCGATCGCCGCCGGTGACACCATCGATGAAAGGGCGATGATTGGCATCGAACTCAGATGCTGGTCGGCGCGTATCGTCTCGGCGAATTCGAAGCCGTTCATGTCGGGCATTTCGATGTCGGTCAGCACGACGTCGAACGGCTGGCCAGAGCGAAGCGCCGACAACCCTTCTTGCGCATTCGGTGCAACCCGCACGCGATAACCTGCTGCTTTGAGAACCGGCGCCAGCATGTTGCGGAAGAAGGCGCTATCGTCGACCAGCAGCACTGATTGGGCCGATGCCGACGGACGCATCTCCTTGCGGCTGAACCAGTCAGCAAACGCCATCGGAAGGAAATGCCCGACATCGATCACTTCAGTTGCCTGGCCCTTGATTACCGCTGACCCGAGAATGCCCTCCTGCTGGCCTGCGACCTCGATCGCGAGCTTCTCCTCGACAATGTCGATGATCTCATCGACCACGAGTCCCATCGAGCGGCCATCATCCGCGAACACCAGGATCGGCTGGGTGCCGGAGGTCTGGACGCTTACCCCAGCCATCTGAACGAGCGGCATCAGCTGCTCGCGGTATTGCACCATGTAGCGGCCGTTGGAGAGTTCAATTTTTTCGGCGACGATCTCTTCCAGCCGCGTCACCAGGCCGAGCGGCACCGCTTTTGGCTGGGGCGAGCCGGCGCGGAACACCAGCAGCGAGGTCAACTGCTCCGCCGCAATCGCGCGCGAGGCGGCGTTCTCTTCCGAGATTTCGTGAGCGGCGCTCCCGGCAGCACCGAGCGCCTTGGCGATGCCGTTCGGATCGATGATCATGATGACGGCGCCGTCACCGAGAATGGTGTTGCCCGAGAACATGTCGATGTGACGCAGCTTGGTCGACATCGGCTTGACGACAATTTCTTCGGTGTGAAACACACCATCGACCACGATGCCGAAGGTCTGGCTTCCGACCTGCGTCACGACAATAAAGCCATTCTCAGGATCTGAGGACGAGCCATCATCGACTTTGAGCAGCTTCTTCAGATGCATCAGCGGCAACAGCTTGTTGCGCAGCCGCAATACCGCCGTATCCTTGATGCGTTCGATGCGGTGCTCGGAATTGGCGCGGGCGCGAACCAGCTCGACCACGGACAATTGCGGGATCGCGAAGCGGTCGCCGGCGGCTTCCACGATCAGCGCTGATACGATCGCAAGCGTCAGCGGGATCTTGATGGTGACGGATGAACCCTCGCCGGCAACGGATTTGACGTCGATCGTGCCGCCGATCTGGTCGATATTGGTGCGCACCACATCCATGCCGACCCCGCGACCGGATACGCTGGTGATGCTCGCCGCGGTGGAGAATCCGGGCGCGAAGATAAATTTGTGGATTTGAGATTCGGTCATCTTCTCCAGCTCGGCCTCGCTGACGAGACCGTTGGAGATCGCCTTGGCCTTGATCCTTTCGGTGTCGAGGCCGCGGCCATTGTCGGCGATGCAGATGATGATGTGGCCGCCCTCATGATAGGCCGACAGGCGTATGGTGCCCTGCTCTGGCTTGCCGGCGGCTGCCCGCTCGGCCGGGGTCTCGAGCCCATGATCGGCCGAGTTGCGCACCATGTGAGTGAGCGGATCCTTGATCAGATCGAGTACCTGGCGATCCAGCTCGGTATCGGCGCCATGCATCTCCAGCTCGATCTGCTTTCCGAGTTCGCTGGAGAGATCGCGTATGATGCGCGGCAGCTTCTGCCAGGCATTGCCGATCGGCTGCATCCGCGTCTTCATCACGCCTTCCTGCAGCTCGGCCGTAACGTTGGAGAGTCGCTGCAGCGGCACCTTGAATTCAGTATCCTCGTTGCGGCGGGAGATTTCCAAAAGCTGATTTCGGGTTAGAACCAGCTCCGACACCATCGTCATAAGATGTTCCAGCGTATCCACGTTCACACGGATCGACTGGTTGGCGACGCGATCGGCTTCGCCCAATTCCGGATCGGTCGGTGGCTTTTTCGCGGATCGATTTGCATCCTTAGCCGCCGATGCGTGTGGATCGCGCGTCGGACGCGCTTCCTTAGCGGGCGCGGGTGCTACTTCGGTCGCGGTTTCCCGGAATGCGCGCTCCAGTTCATCAAGTGAGACTTCACCGGGGCGCAATGGCCGCCCAAGCGTCTGCGCTCCCGGCAGTTCTTGGAAAGTTTTTGACTGGACCGGTTCAGCGGACGTCGCAGTCTCCGGCAAATCCTGCATTCCGCGCTCGACCATTTGCTGGAGCTTTACAATCAGGTCCTGATCGGTGCCTTCGGGCTCGGCCTCGGTTGCCTCGAGACCGGCGAGAATTTCCTTGATTCGATCGATACTGCTGAGGATCAGCGTCACCGCTTCAGCCGTGACCGGCATTCCATCGCGGAATTTGCCCATCAACGTTTCACCGGCGTGCGCGAGCGCTTCGAGCCGCGGAAGTCCGAGGAAACCGCAGGTGCCCTTGATGGTGTGGACCAGGCGAAAGACGTTATCGAGTATCTTCGCGTTGTTCGGGTCCTGCTCGAACCTCACCAGCTGGTTGTCTACTGTATCCAGGCTCTCGCTGGTTTCCGTCAGGAACTCGCGTAACAGATCGTCCATTAAACTGGCCTTCGAACACACCGGCGCGCGACTTCGACACGCCATTCAGAGTGGGGCCAGCTTCTCCGCAAAGCGTTTAATATTGGTTGAGTAAATGGAAAAGAACGGGATCAACAAAGAGATAAGGCAACCTCAGCGAGTCTTGCCGGCAATTTTTAAGCACCGGTTAACCACGATTGATTGCAAACAGCGTGTCAGGAGGCTGTCACAACCACCGCATCACCTTCCGGGGCGAGTACCACCCGAAGCCCGCAGGCCTGCGCCAGCAGCTTGGTGTAATGGGGCTGCACCGCGTGGGCGTCGATCGCTGAGCTGGACGCCGAACTGAGCAGATCGGCGATGTTTTGCGGCATGCGCGCGTTCAGTCCGCTGGCCGCGACGCGAAAGCCTGATTTGTCGCCTTCGCCGGTCGGGTCGACCGTCAGCACGCCGCCGCGCGGGATTGTCTGTTGGGCGATCACCAGCATGTTGAGCAGCAGTTTGACCTTGTTCTTCGGTAACAGCGCCCGCGGCAAATTCCAGGTGATCGTGGTCTTGCCGTCCTCCAAATGACCGCGCGCCATATTTTGCGCGTCACCCAGGTCGATCTGCGCGCCGGACGAACCGGCCGCGCCAAACGCCAGCCGGCAGAACTGCAACCGTGCTGAGGCGGTCCTGGCGCTCTTGCGAATCAGATCGAGCGCGAATTCGCGATCTTCGGGCTTTGGATCGTCATCGAGAACCTCAAGGCCATTGACGATCGCGCCCACCGGACTGATGAGATCATGACAGACCCGCGAACATAAGAGCGCCGCCAGTTCGAGGGAGTCTGGGGCGGTACCGGGAGACGAGATGCCGGACATAGGATGTTCCTGTAAACCCGCTGACATGGCGCACCTGGACGAATCAAACATGCTCGCCGGCTTGATACACTGCGGACGCGCGCGCCGCCAACACAACGCGCAATCCTCGGGGGATAGTTCAAGGACGCATGAAATCCGCCGTGAATCCGCCTATGAATCCACACATGAATGATGCTCGTTCCTCCACGGCCCCGATCGACAGCTCCAGAGCGGTTGCGCTGCTGGAACCCTTGACCGAGCTGGTGATCCGGGCCGGCGCGGCGATTCTCGCGATCAACCGCGCGGCGATGAAGGTCGATGGCAAGCTCGACGGATCACCGGTCACGGAAGCGGACTTGGCCTCCGACGCCATTCTGGCCGACGGCCTTGCCCGGCTGGCGCCCGAAATTCCCGCGCTTTCCGAGGAGCGCTGCCAATCGGCCGAGCCCCGCGCTATCGCAGCCTTTTTCCTGATCGATCCGCTCGATGGCACCAAGGAGTTTGTCGCCGGGCGGGAGGAATTCACGGTCAATCTTGCGTTGGTGAGCAACGGCGAGCCTGTGATGGGCATCATCGGCGCGCCAGCGCTCGGAATTATCTGGCGCGGTGTGGTCGGACGGGGCGCGGAACGGCTGTCGACAAGCGAAGCATCGAGGTCACGGCCGATTCGGACCCGCAGCATGCCGCCCCCTGGCGAGCCTTGGGTGGCGGCCGTCAGCCGTTCCCATGCCGACAGCCGCACCGAGTCGTTCATTGCGGCAAGACCCGGTGCGATTCGCATCGCGCTCGGTTCAGCGCTCAAATTCGGCCGGGTTGCGGAAGGCCAGGCCGACATCTATCCGCGGCTCGCGCCGACATCGGAATGGGATGTCGCGGCAGGGCACGCGCTGGTCACCGCCGCCGGCGGACGGATCACGGACACGCACGGCGCTCCGGTGCGGTTCGTGCGCGGTCGGCCCGGCTTCATCGTGCCGGAATTCATCGCCTGGGGCGATCCGTCGGCGGCCGGAGCGCAATAGCAACACGCATTAGTAGCGGGTCAGCTCTTGCTGCAGCGCCGGCCAGCGCTGGCTGGCTTCCTGCAGCAGGCGCGCGGCGTCCGCGGAGAAGGCGTCCCTGGTTTGCTCGCGACCGAACAGATAGAGCCGCCTTCCCGAGATCAGCCAGAACCGCGGGTTGCCGGCGACGGTAACGCCGCGGGCGATATCGACCGGATCGTAACCGCCAAATTGCGGACCGTATATTTCGGGGTGGGCGATAAACGCCGCCCGATTGCCCTCATTGCGAAAGCGCCAGACCGCGCCAGCCTGCGAAGCCTCACAGCCCTCTTGGCCAATCACCGGGCCGGCATCGACGAAATAGCCGACCGGGTCGAACCCCTCAATCGCCAGACCCGTGTAACGGTTCACGACCACCCGTTCGGTGGTTGAGGCCGGCGCGGGCGATTGCCAAAGCGAGTTCGCCAGGCTTGCCAGCACTAGCGCGATCGGGGCTATTCCGGAGCGAAATTGCGATCCTGGCCCGACCCGGTTTCTTTCCTGCCGTCGTGCCGTCATAGTTGCTGCCGATAACATCCGAGTCGGGGGGACACTGGACGCAACCTATGGGGGTGCCGTTGGCATCAGGTTAAAGAGAGTGTTCAGGTTTTCGATATCTGGGGGTTCTTTATGACTTTTGCATCACGCCTTGCCGCGGTGACATTCGCCGCGCTGATGTGTTGGGCTGCGCCAGCTTCGTCGCAGCAGCCGGCTCCGGAGCTTCCGCCGCCGCAACGCCAGCCCAGCCCCAGCACCTACGGCCCCGACGAACTGGTCAACGCCGGACACCGGTTTTTCGGCAATGTTTCGCGCGGCCTCGCCTCGGTGATCGAGCGGGCGGTCAGCCAATGGGGCCTGCCCAACGGCTATGTCCTGGGCGAGGAAGGCTCCGGGGCATTCGTGGCTGGACTGCGTTACGGCGAAGGCACGCTCTACACCAAGAATGCCGGCGACTTGCGGGTGTATTGGCAGGGACCATCGGTCGGCTTCGATTGGGGCGGCGATGGTGCGCGCACCATGACCCTGGTCTACAACCTCCCGGCGACCAACGCGATCTACCAGCGCTTCGCCGGCATCGACGGCTCCGCCTATATCATCGGCGGCTTCGGGATGACGGCGTTGACAGCCAACAACATTGTGCTGGTGCCGATCCGCTCGGGCCTCGGGCTGCGGCTTGGCGCCAACATCGGCTATCTGAAATATACCCCGCGCGCGACATGGAACCCGTTCTGACCTCACGCATAAATACCCGGCGCGCAGAGCAGCGAGCGAACGCTGCGTATTGACGTTAAATGAGCATCGGACTGGCGTTACCCCTGCGCGTCGTGGCATGCTGATCGAGATTCTTCTGCACATCGGGAGTTTGCGCTGATGATCGAACCGATCATGTATCTGGCGATCGGTTTTCTGATCTCGATGCTGTTCGGGTTGATGATCGTGCCGCTGGTGCATAACCGCGCGGTGCGGCTGACGACGCGACGGCTGGAGGCGGCGACGCCGTTGTCGATGGCTGAGATCCAGGCCGACAAGGATCAGCTCCGTGCCGAATTCGCGATGTCGGCACGGCGCCTGGAGATGAGCGTCGATCAACTCAAGAGCAAGAGCACCAGCCAGCTCGCCGAGCTCGGCAAGAAGACCGACGCGATCAATCGCATGAAGCTCGAACTCGGCGAGAAGAACGCCACGATCTTTTCGCTGGAAGCGCGCGAGAAGGCGATGAAGGAACAGCTTCGCGCCACTGAAGAGGAATTCGCTGGCAGGACCGAAGCGCTGCGCGATGCCGAACAGGCGCTCAAGGACAAGCAGAACGAGCTTGCCAGGCTTAGCGCCGAACTGTCCGACCGTTCGATGATGGCGGAAAGCCGCCAGGTCGAGTTGGTGGCGGTACGCTCGCAGATCGACGATCTCAAGAGCCGCGTTGGGGATGCCGAGAAGGAGTTTTCCGAAACCCAGATCCGGCTCGGGCTCGAGCGCAGCGAATCCGAAAAGGCTACGCGCGAGCTTGCCGATGCGCGGAGCAAGGTGGAGAATTTGAGTCAACGCGTCACCGATCTCGATCGCCAGTTGATCGTGCAGGTCAAGGAAGCCGAATTGCTGGGCAATCGCGTTAGCGATCTGGAGCAGCGCCTCGCTACGCAGGGCAGGCTCCTTGCCGAGCGCGAATTTGAGAACAACCAGTTGCGGCAGGCTAAAGACTCCGCCGAGCGCACGGTCAAGGAATTGCGCGAGGAAATCGCCCTTACCAACACCGGCGCATTTCCCGCGCTGGAAAAATTGCGCGGGGAGAAAGCCGCGGTGGAGGAACAGCTCCGCGTTGCGCGCGATGAACGCGCCAAGCTGCAACGCGAGATCAACACGATCCAGCAGCAGGCCGAAAGCACCTGGGCCATCGAGCGCATGGAGAATGCGCTGCTGCGCGAACGCATCAACGACATCGCCGCGGAAGTGGCCAAGCTGGCGATGCAACTGGAAGGGCCGAACTCGCCGATCGAGGCCATGCTTGCAGAAACGCAAGCCGCTCCAAGTCCGGCGCGGCCGGCGAGTGGCGGCGCGGCTCAGCCTTCCCCCAGCGTTGCACCGGAGGGCGGCGGCACTTTGGCCGAACGCATCCGCGCGCTGCAGTCTCACGCCTCCCGCGCCCGCCAACAGCAGCCAAGCTAACGCTTCTCGCAATTCACACCGTCCAATTCTCGCCGCGACAAAACACACTCACACCGGCTTGCGCGTCCCACTTCTCGCTCCGAGGCGAACGACGGCCGCTCTTCCTTATCCCTCCCACTTTTGTGGGGAGGGTGGCACATCGTGAGCGGCGCGAACGATGTGACGGGTGGGGTGTATCACCTCGCACGAGCCACCCCCACCCGGCGCTTCGCGCCACCCTCCCCACAAAAAGTGGGGGAGGGATAACCGCGTCGCGGCATTCCGTACATCTCTCTCGGATTCCTCCACGCAAAAACACTCACCTCTCCGATCTCGCCGCGTGATCCGCGCGAGTTTTGGATCGTGTGAAGCGCATCTGAAATTCAGAGGGCGCAGGGAATGCCGGGCGCTCGATGCACCCGCAGCCTCGCATGCAAGATGAAAAAGCATACGAGCATAGTCACCACAGGTTCACCGAAATCATCCGGCATTCCCCGCGCAATGGTTTTACGACTTATATCGTGCTCTCCCCGGTGATCGGGCTTTGTTGTCACCGTCGCCTGCGGAATTGCTTTCGCAAGCTTGAACGCCAGCGTCGAGGCGTCAGAACCACACGACTTCGCCGTCCGCGTCACGTGCCGTTCGTCCACAGCACATCCGCGTCCACCGCATCCCGTTCCCAACGTTCGTGACGATCGCGAGCGCCCCTCTGTGTGGGACGAGATGGCGGCGCTTATAATTTTGATTTGGGAAGACCGAACAGCCGAATATTTTTGCAACCGGGGCTAGACAGAGAAATCAGTGATTTGTCCGTCAGGCGTTTCTGCCCGATGGCTTTTATCCCCCCTTGTGGGGAGGGATAACAGAGAGCTCGTTGTTCATCCCTCCTTTTTTACTTTTATGGGGAGGGTTGCGGACCAGTAGCCCGCATGAGCACGCGAGATGTGGGTCTCTCTACGTTCTCCCGGATCTCGCTCCGCGCATCCGGGCTACATTTTGAAGACTACCGCCCGACCAACCGATCCGCGAAATAGGCGATGGTCTTGCGGTAGATCGTCGCTCGATTCCATTCGCGCATCGCTTCGAAATTCGCGGTGCCCTCCTCATAGGGCGCGCCCATTTTGAAGCCGTTGCTGTGCAGGAGGTTCGCGGTCGAGGCCAGCACGTCGGGCACGCTATGCCGTAGATCGACGTGACCGTCGCCGTCGAAATCGACGCCATACTTGATGTAGGAGGACGGCAGGAATTGCGTCTGGCCGATCTCGCCGGCGTAGGCGCCGATCATGTCGCGCAGCGGCAGATCGCCACGCTGAACGATCTTGAGCGCGGCCAGAAGCTCGGTCTGAAAAAGTTCGCTGCGGCGGCAATCATGCGCCAGAGTCGCGAGCACGCGGAACACCGGCAGCCGGCCCATGTCGCCCTTGCCGAAATCGGTTTCCAATCCCCAGATCGCGACCAGGATCTGACGCGGCACCCCGAAGCGCGCCTCGATCCGCGACAGCAATGCCGCATGACGCTGCAGCATCGCGCGTCCGCCATTGATGCGGCCCGGTCCGACGCGGGTCGAAACATATTGCTCGAACGTCTTGTTGAAGGTGCCGCGCTGGCGGCGGTCGAAGCTCAATACCGCCGGATCCAGCGTCACGCCGTCGAGTGCGGCGCTGGTCACGCTCGCCGAGATGCCTGCCGCCCGCGCGTCCGCCTCCACGCCCGCCACGAAGGTGTGGAAGTCACCGCCGCACCGCGCCGCGAATGAGGGAGTGGAGATCAGGAGCGCAGCGACAATCGATGCGGTGGAGAGAGCAAGACGCGCACTATTCATGACAAACCATTTCCTTCCTGAGGGGAAACAGGCGCAAGCTGTAGCACGTTAAGTGCTGCTTGTTCTGCCGCAGACGGAAAAATGGCGAGCTCTCGCCCGCCATTGATGGAAGTGAGGACGTAACGGACGCGACAATAACCTTTGCCAACGGCTCCCGTTCCAATGCGCTATCCACGCCTCATGCTGAGGAGCGCGAACGCGCGTCTCGAGGCATATGGCCGTCCATTCCTTCGAGACGCCGCGCCATGCGCGGCTCCTCAGGATGAGAGGTTGAGGCGCGCAAGCGGTCCACCACGCTGATGGAGTTGGTCTCACCGATACGATTAGAATCGTCACGGCCGGGACAAGCCCGGCCATGACAAAGTCCTTCTTCTCAGGATGAACGGATCAATTATCCAGGAAGCTCCGCAGCTTCCTCGATCGGCTCGGATGCTTCAGCTTGCGCAGCGCCTTGGCTTCGATCTGGCGGATGCGCTCGCGAGTCACCGAGAACTGCTGGCCAACTTCTTCCAGCGTGTGGTCGGTGTTCATGCCGATGCCGAAGCGCATGCGCAGCACGCGCTCCTCGCGCGGGGTCAGCGAGGCCAGCACCCGCGTCGTGGTCTCGCGCAGGTTGGACTGGATCGCCGCGTCGATCGGCAGCACCACGTTCGGGTCCTGGATGAAATCGCCGAGATGCGAATCTTCCTCATCGCCAACGGGCGTTTCCAGCGACAGCGGCTCCTTGGCGATCTTGAGAACCTTGCGCACCTTCTCGAGCGGCATGCCGAGCTTCTCGGCAAGCTCTTCGGGCGTCGGCTCGCGGCCGATCTCGTTGAGCATCTGGCGCGAGGTGCGCACGATCTTGTTGATGGTCTCGATCATGTGCACGGGAATGCGGATGGTGCGCGCCTGATCGGCGATCGAACGCGTGATCGCCTGCCGGATCCACCAGGTCGCATAGGTCGAGAACTTGTAGCCGCGGCGGTATTCGAACTTATCGACCGCCTTCATCAACCCGATATTGCCTTCCTGAATCAGATCAAGGAATTGCAGGCCGCGATTGGTGTATTTCTTGGCGATCGAGATCACCAGCCGCAGGTTGGCCTCGACCATTTCCTTCTTGGCCTGGCGCGCCTCGCGCTCGCCCTTCTGCACGCCGTGCACGATCTTGCGGAATTCGCCGATCTCGAGCCCGGTCAAGGCGGCCAGCGACTGGATCTCGTGGCGCAGTTCCTTGATGCGGTCCTTTTCGTGATGCACGAAATTCTTCCAGCCCTTGGCGGAAAGTTTCGACACCCGGTTGAGCCAGCGCGGATCGAGCTCGGAGCCTTGATAGTTGCGCAGGAAGTCCTCGCGCGCGACGCCATGGCTGTCGCCCAGGCGAAGCAGACGGCCCTCGAACGACACCAGCTTCTTGTTGATGTCATAAAGCTGCTCGACCAGTGAATCGATGCGGGCCTGGTTGAGGCGCAGCGACTTCACCTCGACGATGATCTCGTCCTTGAGCTTCTTGTATTTGCGCTCCTGCGCCGGCGACAACGTTTCATTCTGTAGCTGGTTGGAGATGTCCTGCTCCTGCAGGCGCCGCAGCTTCTTGTAGTTGTCGGCGATCTTGTCGAAGATCTCGACCACCTTGGGCTTGAGCTCGGCCTCGATCGCCGCGAGCGACATCTGGTTCTCGAACTCGTCGTCCTCGTCCATGTCGGCTTCGGCCGCGGCCTCGCCGGGATCCTTGTCCTCGGCGTCAGCACCGGCGGGCGCGGCGCGGAACGGGGTCGGCGACGGCGGAGCGGCGGGCGGCGCCACATGCTCGGGCGCAGCCGCTGCGGCCTGGCCGCCCTCGCCGGGCGCTTCGCCGTTCTCGCCGACGGG
>NZ_DATEPI010000020.1:0-15799 GCF_035273305.1 Bradyrhizobium sp.
CCCAGCGTGGCCGCGCCAGTGGCCTGATCTATCCGCTGTCGCTTGCGATTTATTGCACCTCCTGGACATTCTTCGGCTCGGTCGGATTTGCCACCCGCACCAGCGTGGATTTTCTCGCCATCTATATCGGCCCGATCCTGATGATCGGCTTTTGCACGCCGCTGCTGCGCCGCGTGATTCATCTCGCCAAATCGCAGAACATCACTTCGATCGCCGACTTCATCGCGGCGCGCTACGGCAAAAGCCAGGCCATTGCGGTGACCGTCGCCCTGATCGTCATCATCGGTTCGGTTCCCTACATCGCATTGCAACTCAAGGCGCTGTCCTCATCGCTTGAAACGATCCTGAGCGAAGATCAGGCGTTTTCCAGGATCCCGATCATTGGCGATATCGCGCTGGTCGTGACACTCGCCATGGCGGCGTTTGCAGTGCTGTTCGGAACCCGGCAAACCGACGCCACGGAGCACCAGCATGGCCTGATGCTGGCGGTCGCGACGGAGTCCATTATCAAGCTGGTGGCTTTTACCGCAGCGGGCGCGTTCGTGACGTTCTGGATGTTCAGCCCGGTCGAACTGGTCGAACGCGCGATGAAGACTCCGGAAGCGGTCCGCGCGATCAACTACGTTCCCTCGATCGGCAACTTTCTGACAATGGTGCTGCTGTCTTTCTGCGCCGTCGTGCTGCTGCCGCGCCAATTCCACGTCAGCGTGGTCGAGAATTCCAGCAACGCCGAAGTAAGCCGCGCACGCTGGCTGTTTCCGCTCTATCTCGTTGCTATCAATCTGTTCGTGATTCCGATCGCACTCGCGGGACTGATTACTTTTCCCTTTGGCGCAATCGATAGCGACATGTACGTGCTTGCATTGCCAATAGAAGGCAATGCTCCCCTGCTCAGTGTCGGCGTTTTCATTGGGGGGTTGTCGGCGGCAACGGCCATGGTGATCGTGGAGTGCGTCGCGCTTTCGATCATGGTCTCAAATGACATTGTGGTGCCACTAGTACTGCAGCGCAATCCGCGGTCACCGATGCGCCAAAAGGACTTTGGCCATTTCCTCCTCCGTGTCAGGCGTTTTGCGATATTCGGCATCATGGCGATGGCATATCTTTACTACCGCGCGCTAGGCAATACCCAACTGGCGGCGATCGGGCTGTTGTCTTTTGCTGCCATTGCACAACTGGCGCCGGCGTTTTTTGGCGGGCTGTTCTGGCGCAGGGCCACCGCCAGAGGGGCGATCGGCGGAATGCTGATCGGCATCGCCGTCTGGACCTATACGTTATTCCTTCCAAGTTTCCTGGAGGGCAATACCGCCGGGCTGCTGATGCTGCAGCATGGTCCCTTCGGCATCGAGGTGTTGCGCCCTCAAGCCCTGTTCGGAGCCGACATCGCGCCGCTATTGCATGGCGTGCTCTGGTCGCTTTCACTCAATATCCTGGCCTATGTGGTGCTGTCGCTGGCACGCCAGCCATCCTCGATCGAACGATTGCAGGCGGACCACTTCGTCCCCAATCAGTTGGCGCCGATGGCGCCGACCTTCAGGCGCTGGCGCACCACCGTCACAGTTCAGGACATTCAAAGCACGGTCGCGCAGTACCTCGGGCCCGAACGCGCCCGGCATTCGTTTGAAGCGTTCGCGCTTATCCACAATGCCAATCTCGAGCCGTCGGCCCCGGCAGATTTCGAGTTGCTGCAGCACGCGGAGCATTTGATCGCCTCCTCGATTGGAGCGGCCTCGTCCCGACTTGTGATGTCATTGCTGTTGCGCAAGCGCACCGTCTCGGCGAAGGCGGCGCTGAAACTGCTGGATGACTCCCACGCCGCGCTTCATTTCAATCGCGAGTTATTGCAGACCGCCTTGAATCACGTTCGGCAGGGCATCGCCGTGTTTGACACTGATCTGCAACTGATCTGCTCGAACCGGCAGTTCGCAGAGATCCTCGGTCTGCCTTTGCACCTCATTCAGATTGGAATTCCGCTCAGGGAAATCCTCGAATTCATGGGCACGAACGGACAATCCGGCGTCGACGAAAGCAACAGCGACTCGATGCTGGAGATGCGGCTCGCTGCCTACACTACCGAAGGCGAGCCGTACCTCGAACGTCTTCCCGATCGCCACACGGTGATCGAGGTACGATCGAACCGAATGCCGGGAGGCGGACTGGTGATCACCTTCTCGGACGTGACCCCCTCGTTCGAGGCCGCCGAAGCGCTGGAGCGCGCCAACGCCACTTTGGAAAAGCGCGTACGCGATCGCACTGAGGAACTGACGCGACTGAACTCGGAACTGGCGCGCGCCAAGAGCGCCGCCGAGGACGCCAACATCTCCAAGACGCGTTTCCTGGCCGCGGCAAGCCATGACATCCTGCAGCCGCTGAATGCAGCGCGGCTTTATGTCACGAGCCTCGTCGAGCGCCAGAGCGGCGGCGAGGATTCGCGGCTGGTTGAAAACATCGATGAGTCGCTGGAAGCGATCGAGGAAATCCTGGGCGCTCTCCTGGATATTTCGCGGCTGGACGCAGGAGCTATGACCACGGCGATCACGAGCTTCAAGATGAGCGACCTGATGCGCTCGCTGGAAATTGAATTTGCGCCGATCGCCCGCGCGAAGGGCCTGAAACTGCGCTTCGTGCCCTGCTCGCTGCCGGTCGAATCCGATCGACTGCTGCTGCGGCGGCTGTTGCAGAACCTGATCTCGAACGCGATCAAATACACTCCGCGCGGTCGCGTGCTGGTGGGTTGCCGCCGACACGGCCAGTCGCTGCAGATTCGGGTGTATGACACCGGCGTCGGCATTCCCGTCGTCAAACGCGGCGAAATCTTCAAGGAGTTCCACCGGCTTGAGCAGGGTGCACGAATTGCGCGCGGCCTCGGACTTGGGCTTTCGATCGTCGAACGCCTCGCGCGCGTCCTCAATCACGGCATCGCACTGGACTCCAACCGTCTTGGCGGCTCGGTTTTTTCAGTGACGGTGCCGACGGCGAAAGCGATCAACTATACCGCTGCGGTCACCACGGCTACTCCGCTTTCGAAAACGCCGATGAGCGGCTCATTGATCGTTTGCATCGAAAACGATCCGGCAATTCTGGATGGCATGAAGACGCTGCTGACGGCGTGGGATGCGGAAGTCATCGCGGTCGCCGATCCCGATGCCGCCATCGAGGCGATCGCAGCCAGTGGCCAAGTGGTTACCGGTCTGCTGGTCGACTACCATCTCGATCGCGGCAATGGCGTCGCCGCGATCAGGGAAATCCGCCGTCGCTTCGGTGAGAACATTCCCGCGATCCTGATCACGGCGGATCGCAGCCCCCACGTCCGTGCAACGGCGCGGGAAGAGAACATCGCAGTACTCAACAAACCGGTAAAGCCGGCCTCGTTGAGAGCATTGCTGGGCCAATGGCGCGCACAGCAGATGGTGGCGGCGGAATAGGCGCGCAGGGCTTCTGCCGTCATGTTTGTCGAGGTTATTGGCGGAATTCAATTCGCGTTTACCCGACGATCAGGACGCGGATGGCGTACCTTGCCGGAACTGACCACCGGCGATTTTCGCTGCAGCGATGACGGCTTGAGTACGACTCTCGACGCCAAGCTTTTGCAGGATCGCCGATACGTGCGCCTTGATCGTCGCTTCAGAGACGCCAAGCTCGTAGGCGATCTGCTTGTTGAGCAAACCTTCCGAGAGCATCATGAGCACCCGCACCTGCTGCGGGGTCAGTGTGACCAGGCGGTCGCGCAGCCGCGCCATCTCCGGATCGGCGGCGGAGGTCAGATCGGTGTCCGGAGGTATCCAGACGTCGCCTTCCATCACCTTGACGATCGCGTCCCGCAGCGTCTCCACGCCGAAGCGCTTGGGGATGAACCCGGAGGCGCCGAAGTCAAGCGAGCGGCGGATAGTGCCGACATCATCGCTGGCCGAGACGATCACCACCGGGACGGCCGGATATTGGGCGCGGAGATAAATCAGACCGGAGAAGCCGGAAATCCCGGGCATGGTCAGATCGAGCAGGATCAGGTCCACATCCGAATCCTGCTCAAGGAGTGAAGCGAGTTGCTCGAACGATCCTGCTTCATCGATCTTCGCCGAAGTCAGGACGCTCGCCACGGCTTGGCGCAAAGCATCGCGAAACAACGGATGATCATCGGCAATGACGAGATGAGTGCTGGCCGGCGCGGTCATTTATCTCTTGCAGGGAACTTGGGGTAAACCCGCTTTCACTGTGTCGGGCTCACGAGCATTTACTCGATTGTCCTCTCATGGGCGATTGCATGCAAGCGCGCAATGCCAAGGCGGCACACAGGTCAATCCAGCGCGGATTGTGCGCCGCAACAGACGCGAACATTCGCAAGGGCATTATCCCCCAACAAAGTTCTTGAAAGCCAAAAGTCTTATTTGGGCAGGCTTCACGGCGATGTTACCGTGATCTCAGCCCCATGAACCATCTGGTCGGTTCGGTGCATGGGAAACGCTCAGCATCAGACATCTCTGGGAGTGAACAATGGCAATGGCAGTGACAGCGGGCGATGTCCGCACCGGGGGGATGACCGCGGAAGAACGAAAAGTCATTTTCGCTTCCTCGCTCGGCACGGTTTTTGAGTGGTACGACTTCTACATTTACGGAACGCTTGGAGCATTCCTTGCAAAATACTTTTTCTCCAACGTGCCGCCGAATGTTGGCTTCATTTTCGCCCTCCTTGCATTCGCCGCGGGCTTTGCGGTTCGGCCATTCGGCGCACTGATTTTCGGCCGTCTCGGCGATCTCGTCGGGCGCAAATACACCTTCCTGATCACGATGACCCTGATGGGCATCGGTACCTTCTTCATTGGTCTGTTGCCGGGTTATGCGAGCTGGGGGATCGCCGCGCCCGTTGTGCTGATCGCACTCAGACTGGTCCAGGGCCTTGCACTCGGTGGCGAATATGGCGGAGCCGCGATTTACGTCGCCGAGCACGCGCCGGCAAACAAGCGCGGCTATTACACGTCGTGGATTCAGACCACCGCGACCTTGGGCCTGTTCATGGCGTTGCTTCTCATTTTGGCCATCCGCAATTGGATGGGTGAAGAGGCCTTTGGCGATTGGGGCTGGCGTATTCCGTTCCTGCTCTCAGGCATCCTGCTCGCCGTCTCGATCTGGATTCGACTGAGCCTCAACGAGTCGCCCATTTTCGCCAAGATGAAGGAAGAGGGCACAACGTCGAAGCGGCCACTCAGCGAAGCCTTCGGGCAGTGGTCCAACGCCAGGATCGCGATCCTTGCCTTGCTCGGCGCGACTGCGGGCGAAGCCGTGGTGTGGTACGGCGGGCAGTTCTACGCGCTGTTCTTCCTTACGCAGACCATCAAAGTGCCGGCGGTGACGGCGCAGATCATGATCGTGGTGGCGCTTGCGCTCGGCACGCCGGGCTTCATCTTGTTCGGTTGGCTCTCGGATCGTATCGGCCGCAAACCGATCATCCTGGCTGGTTTTCTGCTCGCGGCGGTGACGTATTTCCCGATCTTCCAGGGAATTACCCACTTTGCCAACCCGAAGCTTGAAGCTGCGCTGGCGAAGTCGCCAGTCACAGTGATTGCGGACCCGGGCGAATGCTCCTTCCAATTCAAGGCAACCGGAACCGAGAAGTACACCACCGGTTGCGACGTGGCCAAATCGGCGTTGGTCAACCTTTCGGTGAATTATACCAATCAAGAGGCGCCAAAGGGAACGCCGGCGCAGGTGAAAATCGGTGAGCAGACCTTGACCTCGAATTCGCCGGACTTCGCCAAGGCCTTGCCGGCGGCGATCAAGTCTCATGGGTACCCGGCTTCGGCCGATCCTGCCGAGATCAATACCGTGATGACCACCTTGCTGCTCTGGGTGCTCGTCATCTACGTGACGCTCGTATATGCGCCGATCGCGGCGTGGCTGGTTGAATTGTTCCCGAGCCGGATCCGTTACAGCGGATTGTCATTGCCCTACCATATCGGCAACGGCTGGTTCGGCGGCTTCCTGCCCGCGACGGTGTTTGCGATCGTTGCCGCCACCGGAAACATCTACTCCGGTCTGTGGTATCCGATCGGCGTCGCGCTCATGAGCCTGATCATCGGTTTCCTGTTCTTGCCCGAGACCAAGGACGTGGACATCCGACGATCCTGAGGCGCAGTGCGCGCCCGTCGCCGGCGCGCATAACTATCGTCAAAACCGGCCGCGGACTTCCGCGGCCGGTTTTCATTTCAGCTTACCCCGATGAACTGCAGCACGATCTCCCGGCGGTGCGGCCGCCGCCGATGCTCGATGAGATAGATCGCCTGCCACGTTCCCAACGCCAGTTCACCCTCCAGGACCGGAATTTGCAGCGCGGTTGTCGTCAACATGGTTTTTACATGCGCGGGCATGTCGTCGGGACCCTCCGTGTCATGTCGCCATCCGGCATTTTCGGGCGCGAACCGATTGAGCGCCGTCGTGAGATCGTCGAGCACGGTTGGATCGGCATTCTCCTGGATCGTTAGCGACGCCGAGGTATGGCGAATGAAGAGCGTCACCATGCCCTCGCGTCCACCTGCGTCGTTCACAAACTTCGCGATTTCGTCAGTAAGATTCGTGAAGCCTGCGCCGGAGGTCTGAACCGTCATCAGCGACGTCGCGATCCTATCGGCGCGGACGGTCGACACCGCGCTACGGGAGATCGAATTCAGTGAGTTCATCTGTATTCTCGATATGCCCCCGCTTGGCGGGATCAAACCGGCATAACTCGCCCAACCACCTATTCAAATCTTTCCGGCGATGTCCTTTTGCATTCGGTTGGCCACATCGACCAGTCGTCGCCACGCCTGTTCAAGGAATGACATCACCCGATCCATGTCGCGATCGCTCGGCAACGGAATTTCAATTTTGCGCTCGCTCTCGACTTTAGGCTCGGGCTTTAGCGAGTCGGTTTTCGGCAGCGGCTCATCGATCTTGCCCGTGACAGTCGGCTCGCGCGCGGTGAGCAGCTCGGCTTTGAGCTTTTCGTTTTCGGCCTGCAAGCGGCCGATCTCCGCGTCCAATGCGGCGCGTTCATCCGGCACGGCATAGCAAGCCCAGCCGGTGCCGCTATTGCTGCAGGTCGATACGTCTCCCGTTCTAGTGTCGAGTCTTATGACACCGTCGGAAAGAGGCGACAGCGCGAAGCGGCCGTTCTCGCCGTCCGACTTTACCTCGGCGTTCGCTGCGCCGTTTCCGCAAACACAGAGCATCAGCGCCGCTGTAACGGCCATGCCGCGTAAGCTGAAGCGCAAGGTCGCTGCTATCATGGGGTACTCCGCACATCAAAGCCGTAGACTTCAGTCCATCCTACACCCGCGAACGGTAGGCCGCGCGCCCCGACTTCAATGTGTCCGCCAGCAATTCAATTCGATCCTGTCCCCAGAATACCTCGCCATCCAGCACAAAGGCAGGCGAGCCAAATACATCGGCCGCAAGCGCATCCTGACGGTTTTGCTCGTAAGCCGCGCCGATCTCGTCGGAACCCGAGCGCTCGAGCAACTGCTTGCCCGGAAGTCCGGATTCGTCGGCCAGTCTGATCAACGTCGCGGGATCGGCGAGATTGAGTTGGTCTTCCCAGATCCCTGCAAAGCCGCGCCGCATAAACGGCTCGGGATCGAGACCGGCTTCAATCGCCGCGATTACGATGCCATCGGCCAGGCGCGCGTTCAACGGCCAGTTCGCCGGCTGAAGATGGAATTTCAGGCCGCGCTTGTCGCGCCAGCGCTGCAGTTCGACCATTCGGTATCGCTGGCGTACCGGATGACGCTTCGGCAGTGGCAGTCCACCTGTTTCTGAAAACAACTCCACCAGCACCACCGGCTTGTAGTTCACTTTCAGATCGTAAGTTTTTGCGACTTCCCGGAATACATTGTGGCCGATGTAGGCCCAGGGCGATTGAAACGAAAAATAGTAATCGACTTGACGCGACATGCGGATTCCCCTGAGCGAACGATTGCGCCATCCCAACAGACCCGCCGAGGCGATGCAAGATCGAGCGCGAACGGGCGACCTCTGGAAATATCGCGAGGATTCCGCTGCCGCGACGCAAGACCATGAACGGCAGGTAATCCACGAAAGTTCACGGCAGCGCCTCTCCACGTTTCCATGAAACGCCCTTTCGATAAAGGCCGACCCTAAATCGCGAAAACAAGCCGCGATGGCCACCGTCAACAATGCCAGAAAGTAAACACCGCAATTCGTCAGCGACCCGACCTGATTGAGAGGAGCGTATCCGTGGTCGCCTGGCGAATAGGCGCACCATCAAGGGACTGTCAGTCATCAGGGCCGTGGCCAGCATTCCGGCGGACTGGTGAGCTGCTGCACTGCGGCGATGCCGGCGCGCCCCGCCGGGGCGCCAGCAAAAATAACTCCACAAGATCAAGTCCTTAAATGGTTATGACACAATCTTGACTTGCTTGAATGTGGTCAGTATGGTCCGCGCGGCTTTAGAGGGTGACGCGCGTTAATTTTCGTTTGCGCAAGCTTCGTTTCGGGTCTGCACAGCATGGCTGACGACACGAATGACGGCGAAGATGGAAATCGCGGCACACCGTCCCCCGATGAAGCCGCGCTTTCCGCAAGGCTCGGAAGTCTGGATCGCCGATTGTCCAAAATTCGGGACAGCCGAAACATCAGGACTGACCAACCCGGAACTGAAAGCGGGGACGGAGCTGCCAGAGCCTCGGCGATGGCGCGCGGTCTCCGGCTTTCATCGGAGTTGATCGCCGGCGTTGTCGTCGGAGCGGTGATTGGCTGGGGTCTCGACCGTTTGCTGTCGACATCGCCATGGGGACTTATCGTGTTCTTCCTGCTCGGCTTCGCGGCCGGTGTGGTCAACGTGATGAGATCGGCAGGCGTGGCTCCGGACAGAACTGTCCGTTAGTCCGGAAGCCAGAACGATTGAATGCAGAGCGCCGGCGTGGCCGGCGGTAGCTTAGAGATGCCGCGCGGATGATCGATCCGATCCACCAGTTCAACATCCAGAACATCTTCACGATTGGCCACATCGGCAATCAGGAGATCGCCTTCACCAATTCATCGGCCTACATGTTCGGCTCGGTGGCGCTGATTTCGCTGCTGATGATCGGCGGCTCCGCAAAACGCCAACTGGTACCCGGCCGCATTCAATCGGTTGCGGAGCTTTGTTACGAATTCGTCGCCAATACCATCAGGTCGACAGCCGGCACAGAAGGAATGAAATTCTTTCCGCTGGTGTTCTCGATATTCATGCTGCTGACCGTTTCCAACATCGTCGGCATCATCCCTTACGCCTTTACGATTTCGAGCCACATCATCGTAACGGCCGCGCTGGCGCTGCTGGTGTTCTTCACCGTGCTGATCTACGGGTTCTATAAGAACGGGCTTAGATTCTTCAAGCTGTTCGTGCCCTCGGGCATTCCGCTGGCGATTCTGCCGCTGGTGGTAGCGATCGAGATCATTTCGTTCCTCTCGCGTCCGATTTCGCACAGCGTGCGTCTGTTCGCCAACATGCTGGCCGGTCACATCACGCTGAAAGTGTTCGCAAGCTTCGTCACGATGCTGGGAGCAATGGGCGTTGCCGGCTGGGCCGGCGCCGTGTTGCCGCTCGCGCTGACTGTGGCGCTAACCGCACTCGAACTGCTGGTCGCGTTCCTGCAGGCCTACGTCTTTACGATCCTCACCTGCATCTACATCAACGATGCTATCCATCCGGGCCACTGATCCGGCCTCTACCAAACCTCGAGAAGGAGTTCGTTTCATGGATCCGATTGCCGCGAAGTACATTGGCGCTGGTATTGCCTGCATTGGCATGGGTGGCGCCGGCGCAGGCGTGGGCATCATTTTCGGCAACTATCTCGCCGCCGCGGTGCGCAATCCGTCGGCCGCCCAAGGCCAGTTCGGCAACTTGATTTTCGGCTTTGCGGTGACCGAAGCGCTCGGCATCTTCTCGTTGCTGATCGCGCTGCTGCTATTGTTCGCGCTGTAACACTTGGTTTTAGCTGCTCGTGTTCCGCCCTTACGCAGGCCGGGATACGAGCTAGCCGAACAGGAGAAAACAGTGGCTGAAAGTCACGGCGAGGCAAAGGGCACCACCGCCCACACCGAAGCCGACGCCCATGGACACTCATTTCCGCCGTTCCAAAAGGACACCTTTGCTTCGCAGCTGGTGTCACTGCTGGTAGCGTTCGTGGCGCTGTATATGATCGTCAAGCGAATTGCGCTGCCACGCGTCGGCAGCCTGCTGGACGCGCGTCAGAGCGCAATCGAATCCGACCTGGCCGAGGCTCAGAAGCTGAAGGAAGCCTCCGGGGCCGCATTGAAGGCCTATGAAAGCGAACTGGCCGCCGCGCGCGCCCGCGCCCAGGCCATCGGCAACGAGACCCGCGAAAAATTGAATGCAGCATCGGAAGCGGAGCGAAAGCGGCTGGAAGAACGTTTGTCGCTGAAGCTTGCGGAAGCCGAAAAGACCATTGCCTCGACTCGCCAGAAGGCGATGAGCAACGTCCGCGGCATTGCCGCTGAGGCCGCAAGCGCGATCGTGCAAAGACTCGCCGGAGTGGTTCCCGAGGGCAAGTCGGTGGACAGCGCGGTCGACGCCTCGTTGAAGGGATAATTATCAATGTTCGCCGAACCGGAATTCTGGGTCGCTGTTGCCTTCTTCATCATGTTGGGCGTGTTTGCCTATTTTGGTCTTCACAAAACCGTGCTGACCACGCTCGACCATCGCAGCAGTCGCATCAAATCCGAACTCGATGACGCCCGTCGTCTCAAGGAAGAGGCCGCCAAATTGCTGGCGGAATACCAGTCGCGCGGTGCCAGCGCCGAGCGCGAGGCGCAGGACATCATCGCCAACGCCAAGGCTGAAGCCGAGCGCATCGCGGCCGAAGCCAAGACCAAAATGGAAGACTTTGTCGCCCGACGGACGAAAACCGCCGAAGGCAAGATCGCGATGGCCGAAGCCCAGGCCGTGGCCGACGTCCGCGCTGCCGCGGCAGATGCAGCGGTCGCCGCCGCTTCGACCATACTGTCGCAATCGGTAAAGGGTGACGTTGCCAACGACCTGCTGTCAAAGGGCATCGCGGAAGTTCGCCAGAAGCTGAACTGAAACAACAGCTCCCCGAGACGGCAGCTGCCGAAAAGGTGGGCTGGCAGCGTGAGGCGCGTCGGGCTTTTGTTGGACGACGCGCGGCGGCCTTTTATCGATCGCCATCATCTGCCGGTGAACCGCAGCTACTCGTCCGCAATTCGCGCCTACTTTTTATTCTTCGTGGCCTTTGCGGGCTTTGGCGACGGCTTAAGCGCCTGCGGATCGAAGCCGATATAGAAGATATAGGAATCACCGGTTGCTCCCGGTGGCACTGGATACACCAGGTCTTCGGCTACCAGCGTGAATGGCTCACTGCCGTCTTCCGACATCGATACGTTGGTTTGATAAGCTTTGGTCGCGATGGTCTTTTCTTGAACGCCGCCCTGCACGACAGCGACTCGCAAGGGAATATCGACGCTTGAAGGCGCGCCGGCGGGTCCGGCGATGACGCGGCCCTGAATGCCGATGCGCGCGGTGATCTGGTCGCCGGTTATCGTGCACTGCCGTGCGGTGCGCGTGATCGTCGCCTGAAACCGGACGTCGTTGCCGACCGGCTGCTTGCCCGGCACGGCCACGGCGTAGGTTGAAGCTCCGGCGCGAATGCTGACCGGCGGACAGGTCAGATCGTTCTCCGGCTGCGGTGAAGCGACGGCTGGCGCGCTTTCGGCGGGTTCGTCCGACTTTCCACCGAAAAGACTCTTGAAGCGATCGGTGAGCGATTGCGATGACGCGGGCGAGACAAAGGTTCCGCCACTTACCGCGAGGGCGAGGACGGTCAACATCGCGATCCCATGGCGCCGGCGACCCCTCTTCATTCGGCGTACATCATCCATTGCAACGTCCCTGATATTTAAGCGTTTAAATTAGCCCTGCCCCGAATTGGCTTATAACAGCGCAATGATGGTCACCCGATATTCACTCCAACCATAAACATGATCAGCCGCGAAAATCCTCATGCAACAGGCCGAACAGCAGGTGATCCTGCCAGACGCCGTTGATGCAGAGATAGCGCCGCGCCAGTCCTTCGCGCGAGAAGCCGCACTTTTCCAGCACCCGAATTGACGGCACGTTGGACGGAATGCAAGCAGCCTCGATGCGATGAAGATTGAGTTCGCCGAATAACGAGGGCAGCAGCACGCGGAGCGCCGAAGTCATGTAACCGCGATGCGCGTACGGTTGCCCCACCCAGTATCCGATCGTGCCGGCCTGCACGATACCGCGACGGACATTGGCCAGAGTGATGCCGCCGATCATCGCTCCGTCGGTTTCGCGAAATACCATGAACGGATAGGAGCGATCGGCGGCGATGTCTTCGGCATAACGGCGCAGCCGTCGTCGAAATCCCGATCGGGTCAGATCGTCCGAGGGCCAGATCGGCTCCCACGGCGTAAGATAGTCGCGGCTGGACTCGCGCAGTTGCGCCCATTGCAGAAAGTCGAACATCTGCGGCGCGCGCAGCAGCAGGCCGTGGCCGCGCGGAGCGAGCGCAGCCGGTCCGCTGGATGGCAGCCGAAACAGGGCCATGTCCGATACTCCCGCTCCCAGAACCCGACCGGGGGCTAACCAGCTTCAATGAAGCAATGTCTTCGCCTTCGACCGGGTCAATCCTTCCGCAAAAGACACTGCCGTGTCCAGACCTCTTCCGCTGCCCAGCGCCACCACCGCGGGTCGGCTGCGCGACAATAATGCGCGAGCGGCGTTCCGGGTGGATTCCATGCTGACGGCATCGATTCTGGCCACCAGCTCCTCGACAGTCAGCGGACGCCCATAAGCCAGAACGTGGCGCGCGAGCTGCTCGGCGCGCGAACTGCAACTCTCCAGGGCCATCAAAAGCCCCGCCTTCATCTGCGCCTTGGCGCGCGCAACCTCGGCCTCGGTCAATGTTTCCACCGCGTCGTTGATCACGTCCACGATCACTTCCATCATCTCGGGCGCGTCGCCCGGATCGGTTCCGGTGTAGAGTCCAAAAAATCCGGTATCGGAAAAAGGCGCATGGAAGGTATAGATCGAGTAGCACAGCCCACGCTTCTCGCGCACCTCCTGAAACAACCGAGAGGACATCCCGCCGCCGAGCGTGTTGGTGAATACCTGCAACGAGAACAGCGACACGTCCGTCTGCGGCACACCCTCCAACGCCAGCGTCAGATGCGCCTGCTCGAGCTCGCGATGTACCACCCGCGAGCCGCCCTTGCCGAACATCGCAGCTTGCGGCTTGGGCGCAGGCGCGTCATCAAAGCTTGCGAACCGCTCCGTCACTTCCTCGACGATTCGCTTGTGATCGACTGCGCCGGCTGCGGAAACGACCATGTCCGGGCCGCGATAATGCGTCGAGAGATAGCCGCGCAGCGTATCGCGGTTAAATCCTTTGAGGGTCTTGGCTGTCCCGAGCAGCGAACGCCCGATAGGCTGATCCGGATAGCACAGCTCGTTGAGATGCTCGAAGACCACGTCGTCTGGCGTGTCCTGCGCGGCGCCGATTTCCTGCACGATGACGCTCTTTTCGCGCTCCAACTCGTCAGGGACGAAGGAGGGATTAGTCAAAATGTCGGACAGAACGTCGAGCGCAAGCGGCACGTCTGCCTTCATCACCCGCGCGTAATAAGCGGTGGTTTCGGTCGAGGTGCCAGCATTCAGATCACCGCCGACGGCCTCGATCTCCTCCACGATTTCCCGCGAGCTGCGTCGGGTGGTGCCCTTGAACGCCATGTGTTCGAGCAGATGCGAAATGCCATGCTCGTTCGGCTTTTCGTCGCGACCGCCAACGCCGGCCCAAACGCCGAGCGCCGCGGTTTCCAGGTGCGGCATGGTGTCGGTGATCACCGTCAGGCCCGAGGGAAGCTTGGTGACATCGACGCTCATCCAACAACTCCTTGCTTCGCGGCGCGGCTGACCGACAGCACGAACCGCTCGACCTCGACCTGATCGTTTTTCATGACCTTGATGTGTTCGGGCTTTGTCATCAAACCCTCCAGCCAAGCCGGCAGCTCCGGACGGACTCCGCAAGCGGCTTTCACCGCATCGGGAAACTTCGCGGGGTGCGCGGTCGACAACACGATGTTGGGAATCCTGGAATCCGAAGTGTCGCGATCGGCTACCGCCAGCGCTACCGCGGTATGCGGATCGACGAGGTCGCCGGCCTCTCGCCAGGCAGCGCGGATCGCCGCGCTCGTTTCGGTTTCATCAGCACGCCCCGCATCGAATTCTTCTCGGATGTTCGCAAGCACGGCATCAGGCAGCACGAAACGGCCGGATTGTTTCAGTGAAGCCATCAGCCGGCGGACTTCGGTCGCATCGCGCCGGCTTGCCTCGAACAGGAGACGCTCAAAATTCGACGACACCTGGATGTCCATCGAAGGCGATGCTGTGGCGTGAACCTCGCGAACTTCATAAATGCCGGTCTTCAGCGTCCTTGGCAGGATGTCGTTTATGTTTGCGGCGATCCGCAGCCAGCGCACCGGCAAGCCCATCCGCTTGGCCACGTACCCGGCGAAGATGTCGCCGAAGTTCCCGGTCGGCACCGTAAAGTCGACGGTACGCGCGGGCGCGCCGAGCGCGACCGCTGAGGTGAAGTAATACACCACCTGCGCCACGATCCGTGCCCAATTGATGGAATTGACACCCGACAGCGACACCGCATCGCGAAAACTGTGATGATTGAACAACGCCTTCACGATGGCCTGGCAATCGTCGAAGTGACCGTCGATGGCGAGAGCGTGAACGTTGGCATGCCCGGACGTTGTCATCATGCGCCGCTGCACCTCCGAGATGCGGCCGTGCGGAAACAATACGACGAGGTCCACATTCTCCAGCCCGGCGAACGCGTCCACGGCCGCGCCGCCGGTATCGCCTGAGGTCGCAACCACGATAGTTGTGCGCTGGGCGCGCTTGGCCAGTACGTGATCCATCAGCCGGGAGATCAACTGCATGGCCACGTCCTTGAATGCGAGCGTCGGGCCATGAAACAGTTCCAGCCGGAATTGATGCGGGCCAATCTGGACGAGAGGAACCACCGCCGGATGACGGAACGTAGCGTAGGCCTCGTTGGCCATGCGGCCGAGATCGGCGTCAGAAATTTCACCGGCGAGGAATGGACGGATCACGTCCACGGCCACTTCCCAATACGGTCGGCCGAAGAAGGATGCGATGCTCTCCCGCGAAAGCTGCGGCCAGCTTTCCGGCAGGTAAAGGCCGCCATCGCGGGCAAGCCCCGTCAGCATCACGTCGCAGAAACCTAGGGCCGGGGCCTCACCCCGGGTCGAAATATATCGGGTCAAACCGCCCTCCAAAGGCTCGGGCTTACTCTCAAGCCTTTGATATCTCTAGATGATCGAGTTCACGCCGCGTGAAGTCGGCGGGCACCATAAAACGTTTTCGAACATTGGGAAATGGCGCACTGAAGCCGCGGAGCCACGCGTTTCGGGCCTTTCTCACCTATACGTCGTTCTGCGGACATGCAGGGATCGAGGTGGGCGGGCATTTCTGCCCCGCTGCTGGTTGTCCCTGTTCGTAGAGTTGGCGCGCACCGCGTTTCCCCGTTCAAGCGAGCGAAGGTTGCTCTTTCTTATCCCTCCCACCGTTTCTGCCCCGCAAGCGGGGCGAGGGTTGCTCTTTCTTATCCCTCCCCACTTTTTGTGGGGAGGTCGGGCATATCGTGAGCGGAGCGAACGATGTGCCGGGTGGGGGCTGCTTCCGCGAGCTAGGTATTCGCGCAGCGCCATCCGCTGCGAACCCCACCCGGCG
>NZ_DATEPI010000021.1:0-17085 GCF_035273305.1 Bradyrhizobium sp.
GCGAAGCGCCGGGTGGGGTTTGCGTCATACACACGAACAGCCCCCCACCCTGCACATCGTCCGCTCCGCTCACGATCTGCTTTCCCTCCCCACGGGGAGGACGGATGAAGACCGGCGATGGCGTGGCACTGTACACAACGACAGGCTCGCATATTTACAGCACACCTCCGCGTTCCCGCTGCGGCATCCGCCCGAGTTTTGCCCGTCATGAAGCGCATCTGGAAATTCAGAGGGCGCAGGGAATGCCGGGCGCTCGACGCGCCCGCAGCCTCGTGTGCAAAATAAAAAAGCACACGAGCGTAGTCACCACGGTCACACCGAAATCATCCGGCATTCCCCGCGCGACGGTTTTACGGTTTATAACGTGATCTCCCCGGTGATCGGGCTTGTTGTCACCGTCGCCAGCGGGATACTTCCCGCCAACTTGACGCCAGCGTCGAGGCGTCAGAACCACACGACTTCGCCGTCCGCATTCGTGCAGTTCGTCCACGGCACGTCAGCGTCCATCGCATCCTGCGCCCAACGTTCGTGACGATCGCGAAACGCCCCTCGATTTGGGACAGGATGATTTGCTCTCTATTCCTGCGTCTAGCGGACCGTCAAGCGGTGATTTCTGGAATTCCGAATTAAAGGGCCGTTTCTTATCTCTCCCATCTTTATGGGCGAGACGGGCAGAGCTCGCTCTGGGGTGCCGCCAAGCGCCGGGTGGGTTGGCGCGCATGTGTACGCGCGAATACCTTGCTGCAGCCTACTGCAGTCCACTCCCGAGTAATTTCCGCACCGCGCCGGCGGCCGAGGCGGCGCAGGAAGCTGCCATTACTTCGGCTTGCGGTGGTCTCGGACGATCGACGTCTTGGGATCGTAGGAACTCTTGACCGGCGGCCGTGGGTTCACGATCTGGCCGCGTTGATCCGTGTCAGGCACCTGTGGGCCGAGCGGACGAGATTGAGCGCTAACGCTCAAGGCGAATAACACCGCCGCCACGCCGGCGGCGACGCGAATGTTTCGATCAGACGGGACTAACACCGACATCCTGGTTTCCTTTTTGAAGTGAGGGCTACCGCCGCGGGTGCGTTTGCACGCGGAGTTGAGAACGCGAACAAACGAGTGCGAGCGCGATCAGCTTACCGGCTTCGGCGGCCTGGGCGTGCGGTGATCGCGAATGGTCGCTTTGGTCGGATCGTAAGTGCCCTTGCCGGGCGGTTTTGCGGCCTGACCACGATGATCGCGGTCCGTCGGCACCGTGACAGGGCGAGCTACTGCGCCAACGCTCAAGGCGAATAACACCGCCGCCACGCCGGCGGCGACGCGAATGGTTCGATCAGTCGGGATTAACACAGACATTCTGATTTCCTTTTGCATGGCGTGAGTTGAAAAAGTGGCGGGCGAACGAGAACTGCGTGTGGGCGTGATACGCGCTGTCATTGCGAGGCGCGGAAGCGACGAAGCAATCCATTGTTCACGCCATGGATTGCTTCGCTTGCGCTCGCAATGATTGCACCGATGCCGCGAATTACTGTCGCTTTCCAGCGTTCGGTATCGCGCTGGCGCCGGAGCCGACCGGGGTGCGATGGTCGCGAACGACGGATTTGGCCGGATCATAGCTGCTCGTTACAGGCTTATGATAACGACCGCCACCACCGTAACCGCCAGCGGCGGCGCCTACGGTCAGCCCCAACAGGATCGTGGCCGTGATGGCGACGATGCGAAAGTTTCGATCACGCGAATTTATCCGAGACATTCTGGTTTCCTTTTGCATCGTCTTAGTCGGCGGGCGGAGTTTCTCAAAAGCTCGCATGAGAACGCGATCGAGCTAGAGCGAAGCGGCGGATAGCGATGGTTTGCCATCCGCCGTGTTCGTTAGATCAGGTTGAATGTGAACCTAAGATGATCGCTAAGGTTGAACTTGGGTCGTAGCCCCCCTCATTGGGCTTTGGTCGGCGGCTTAGCGGGATCTCTTCCACCGCCCGGAGTGGGCCCTGGCGCAGGAGCTGGCGCGGGCGGCTTGGTCGGCGCGGGAGCAGCACCGCCCGACGCGGGAGGCGCGGGTGGCGCCGGTGGCTTGGTGGGCGCTGGCGCAGCACCGCCTGCCGCGGGCATTCCGCCCTGCTCGGTCGGGGGCTTTTTTACCGGGGGCAACGGTCCGCGGATCTTGCCCGGATAGGGGTACCAACGCTTGTGCCTGTGATGTTTATACGATCCATACTTTTCTCCGACGATAATCGGCCCATGACTAATACGGATCTTGGATGATTTTGAATGGCCGTGACCATTACGGGCAAACGCCGCATCGCTCGAACCAATAAGAATGCCTACGAGGCCGACGAGCGCCAGCGCTCGCAGCATCGCATGAGAAATTTTTGACCAGTGCATCAAGTGCTCCATTTTCTGTGCCGGCAGGACGCATCCTCCAGCTCGGGTATCGAGCTGGTTGGCGCGATCGTAATTTCGCGATTGCAATTGCCTGAGTTGCCGCGCGATGCGCCATCGTGTTGCGCACCGAACGATTAACGAAGGGGCGTCGGAAGCGCGTCATCCGAACGGAGGAGCAAAACGCCTTTGCGAACCAATTCTGGTTCGCTGGTGCAATTCGGCGACAGGCCTGGAGGGCTTTCAGCGGCGCGCCGTGCGATTGCCTTCACGGTTGCGCCAACCATGATGTGCGCTCATCAAGGGGATAAGTTCTGACCATTGAGGCGCACGCGAGGACCTAATCGGTTCTGATTGATCAGAATCGAGCTCCTATATTTCACACACGTTTTCTTCACGCGAACCGGCGTCCACTTCGTTCGAAAACGCTCTGGATTTATTCAGCCGTCGTTGCGGCCGGAGATGAGCGCAGCGCAGGGTTCGCAAAGCGGTGGACCTCGGCTTCCGGCAACGTGGCCGGCGCCGGCGCCTGCGGATCGATGGAGGCGCGGTAAAGCTCGGCTCCGCCATCATCCCTGACGCGTATCCAACTGCCGCTGTTTCGCAGCTCGGATCGGGTGATCAGAAGGTCCCGCGCCAGTTCGTCGGCGGCGGCCGTGGCGCCAGCGGCGTGCTCGAACGACATTCCACCGGGGTCGAGGACAACATAGCGGTCGTGGAACAGATCGAAAAAGTAGCGAGGCATAGTCACGACACCATTGGGATCACCGGGGCTGAAGGCGACATGCACGTCCGTAGCGATCGGTTCACGCACGCGCACGACTTCGCCCGGCGCTCGATGCCGGCGAACGGCCTGGCTCGCCCGAGAGGTCAAGCAAGCAAGCCGCCACCCGTTGGCTCGTGAGGGGCGATCGCGAATCTATAGCGGGGGGACGCACGCCTCGCCCCATCCGAACGAGGGAGGCGCGCGTGAAAAATCCGGGGTGGCTAACAAGATTCGCACAAGCAGCAATCTAATTACGACGGCCGCTTCCGCTTATGCGCAAACGGATTGGCTTTTTCGCGCAGCGCAATCCGCACCGGCGTGCCCGGCAGCTCGAAATAGTCACGCAACGAATTGACGAGGTAGCGCAGATAGGATTGCGGGACGGCATCGGCGCGCGAGCAGAACAGCACGAAGCTCGGCGGCCGCGCCTTGGCTTGCGTGATGTAGTTCAGCTTGAGCCGCCGGCCCGATACCGCCGGGGGTGGATTGGCGTCCACGGCCTGCTCGAACCATCGGTTGAGCGAAGCGGTCGGGATTCGCTTGTTCCAGATCGCATAGGCACCTTCGATCGCACTCATCAGCCGGTCGATCCCCTCGCCCATCAATCCGGAGACCGCGACAATAGGCACGCCCCTGACCTGCGGCAGCCAGTGATCGGCCTCGCCGCGCAGCGCCGAGATCAGGTTCGACCGACCGCCCATCAAGTCCCATTTATTGACGGCAATCACCAGCGCCCTGCCCTCGCGTTCGATCAGGTCGGCGATGCGCAGGTCCTGCTCCTCGAACTTGTTCTGCGCGTCCATCATCAGCACGACGACCTCGGCGAAGCGCACCGCACGCAGCGCGTCCGCGACCGAAAGCTTCTCCAGCTTCTCTTCGATGCGCGAGCGCCGCCGCAGGCCGGCAGTATCGAACACGCGAAAATCACGGTCCTGCCAATTGATCTCTACCGATATCGAATCGCGCGTGGTGCCGGCTTCGGCGCTGGTCAACAGCCGCTCCTCGCCGAGCAGATGATTGATCAGCGTCGATTTGCCGGCGTTGGGACGGCCGACGATGGCAACGCGGATCGGCCGTTTCGCGATCTCCTCATCGCTATCGATGACCTCATCATCGTCGAACGCCTCGCTTTCCGGGATCGCATCGGGCATCAAGCCGCGCAGCGCGTCGTATAGTTCGCTCAGGCCTTCGCCGTGCTCGGCCGAGATCTGGACCGGCTCGCCGAGGCCAAGCGCGTAGGCTTCCATCGCACCCGCGTCGCCCTGGTTGCCCTCGCTCTTGTTGGCAACTAGGACCACCGGCTTGTCGGCGCGGCGGGCAAAGTCCGCGAACGCGCTGTCGTTCGGCGTCAGCCCCGCGCGCGCGTCGATCACGAACATCAGGGCGTCGGCAAGGCTGATCGCGGCTTCCGTTTGCTCCTGCATCCGCGCGGTGAGCGACCCCTTCGCGCCTTCATCGAGGCCCGCCGTATCAATGATGGTGAATTCGAGATCGCCGAGCCGCGCCTCGCCTTCGCGGCGGTCGCGGGTCACGCCGGGCTCGTCGTCGACCAGCGCAAGCTTCTGCCCGACCAGGCGGTTGAACAGCGTCGATTTGCCGACATTGGGGCGACCGATGATGGCGATGGTGAAAGGCATAAACGATCCCGGCGCCTGTTATGCGCGTAGAACAAGCTGCGCACCGTTCCCGTGCGAAATCCAATCCAGGCTCATGGCGTACACTGATCCGCTGAAGAATACGCGCAAGATTATCGAAACTCGCCAGCCAAAGTGGCGAGCCGCAAATCAGCGCGTGAAGGTCCCGCCGGGGAGCGGGGCTGGAAATGGCGTCGCCGATTGTTGCGGCTGTTGCTGCGCCGACTGCGCGGGAGGTGCGCCTTGCACGTCGGGTTGGTCGGGTGACGGAGCGGTGGTGCGCTTGCGGGCGATACGCTTCGGCTTGGGCGCCGGCGGGGCAGCGGCGGTGCTGCCATCCTCCTCAGGCACGGCATCTGCGTCCGGCGCGGCGGCCGTGTCCTGCGCAGGCGCGGCGCGGGCCGCAGCCGGCGGCTTGCTTTTGGCCTTGGACTTCGAGGCGTGTTTCGATTTCGGCTCCTCCACGGGAGCGGCGGCAGCAGCGGCAGCGGCATCGGCGTTCTGCTGGTTGAGCTGCTCTTGTGCCGCGCCTTTGTACAATTCCTTCGGCACGCCCTGTTCCATGCCCGGCACACCGTCAGGGAAGACGGGCTTGCGCTCGCCCGGCAACTTCTTCTTGGTGTCGAGGAAATCGAGCAGATCGCTCGGGTCCCAGTTCGACATGCTGCTGGAGCAGCCACCCAGCGCCCCCGAGAGAGCAACGAGCACCGTAGCTGCGATCAGGCGTTGCGAGCGGCGCATGATGTTCAGCTCTTCGCGACTGGTGGAAGCAGCGCCTGCAGGGCCTCGGCACGGGAACGCAGGGATGGCGGCGTCTCGCCGTCGCTGGCGATCACATCCAGCCACTTCCGGGTCGCCGTGGGATCATTGGCGTGCCATGCGGACAACGCCAGCAGCTCGCGCGCGGTATGCCGAAAGGTCGCGCTGGGCGCGGCTAACGGCTCAAGACGCGTGACCATGTTCGGATAGCTGGTTTTTTCGAGCATCAGGCCAGCAGCGCGGATTTTTGCGAGCTCCCGCATATCCCCGCCGACGCTGCTGTCGGCGGCAATGTCATCGTACATTTTGGCCGCCGCTTGCGGATCGCTGACTGCAACTTCGGCCGCCGCGCGCATCCGCGCCAGCATGCGATAGCCCCACGGCGCTTTGGCGGCCACATCATTGAAGGCCGCTTCCGCCTCACTATGCTTATTCTGTTCGGAGAGCTCGATCGCTTTGTCGAAGGCCGCGCCTATCTCGGCCGCCTTCTTGGCCTCCAGATACTGGTAACCGCGCCAGCCCCCGACCCCGGCAATGATCAGCAGCGCGCCGGCGATTATAAAGATCGAATATTGATCCCAGAGCTTCTTGAGCTGGTCGCGACGTACTTCCTCGTCGACTTCGTCAAATAGTTCAGACACTTAAAGATTTCCCATGCCCGATGGACGTGAGCCAAATCCGCTGGCCAGCCAGACGCCCGATCCCACGTGGCGGGCGATACTCTAGCGATATGGCGTTGGCAAGGCAAAGTCAGCCGGATCAACGTGTTAAACCCGGCGAGAGCCACGTCAAAACCGGCCGGGAGGCCGCGATCCCGAGGCCCCGTTGCTATTTCTGCGCCTGAGCCCAGTGCTCCCGAAGCTGGCGCTTCATCACCTTGCCATTGGCGTTGCGCGGCAGCGGCACTGTTGTCAGCGCCATTGTCTCCGGCACCTTGTAGTCGGAGAGCTGCCCGGCGCACCAAAGGCGCAGCGTCTGTTCGCTCGCCCCGGCGTTACGGACCACGATCACCGCGTGGACGCGTTCGCCCAACACCGGACACGGCTTGGCGATCACCGCGCTCTCGAGGACATCGGGATGGCCGGCAAGCACCGATTCAACTTCGGCGGAATAAATCTTGAGCCCGCCCCGGTTTATCATGTCCTTCTGGCGATCGAACACGCGCACCAAATTGTCCGCGTCGATCGAACCGAGATCGCCGGAGTGCCAATATCCAGCGGTAAAGCTCTCGCGCGTTGCCGTCGGGTTGTTCCAGTAACCCTTGATGACCGAACCGCTCCGAATCCAGATCTCGCCGATTTCACCGCGCGGAAGCTCGCGGCCGTTCGCGTCCATCACGATGATATCCGCGCCGGGACACGGCAGGCCGACGCTGTCGAGATGCGCGGCTGTCAACTCGGGCGGCATGATGGTTGAAGGTGAAGTGGTTTCAGTCGAACCATAGGCGTTGACAAGCTTGAGACCGGGAATCTTCGCCGCCAACTGTTCGATGGTTGCAATCGGCATCGGCGCGCCGCCATATCCTCCAATTCGCCAAGACGACAGATCGTAGGCGTCGAAGTCGGCCTGCAGCAGGCAAAGATTGTACATGGCCGGTACCATTACCGTCTGCGTCACGCGTTCGCGCGCGGCGACCTTGAGATAATCTGCCGCCTTGAACTCGGGAACGATAATCAGCGCGCCCGCGCAACGGGCCATGCTCATGATATTGGCCACCACGCCCGTCACATGCGCGAGCGGGACCGCGGCGATCGAGCGGTCGGTGGCTTTCAGCTCCATGCAAGCTTCATAGACCATCGCGGAATGAGTGATGTTGCAATGGGCGAGCATTGCGCCCTTGGGCCGCCCGGTGGTGCCGGATGTGTAGAGGATCATCGCGGTGTCTTCTTCCGCGACAGTAGTGGCTGGCTGCGAAGGCGTGTTGTCCATCAAGTCGGAGAAGCGCGAAATGCTTTGGTCGTCATCGACCGCGAACCGGTGGAGCAGATCGGGAACGTCGCAGCCACTCGGCAAACGGTCGACCAGCGCTGCCTCATGGATAAGCAGCGTCGCACCGCAGTCAGCCAGCACGTAGGCAATTTCCGGCTTTTGCTGGCGCGTGCTGAGCAGAACCGTGACGAGGCCGAGATGCGCCGCGCCAAACAGCGCAAGCACGAATTCGATGCGGTTGCCGAGTAGCACCGCGATCCGGTCTCCGCTTTGCAAACCCATCTTGCGCAATCCCGCTGCGAGCCTGGCCGAGTGTTGCTCGACTTCACGCCAGCTCATCCGGGTGCTGCCGCACACCAACGCCTCGCCGTCTGGATTTGTTGCCGCTGCCGTGGAGATCATTTCCCAAAGGCTTTTCGGCCGTTCACAAAAGGCCGGGACGACGCGGTCTCCGAACCGCGCCTCGAGATGCATGGGAGGAATCGGATGTTGCGACCAGTCCATCACGCGCCTCGTTAGACACCCACCACGGGCACGCCGATCACGATGGGATGGAATGCGAAGGCGAGCGCCAGGTACGCCACCAGCCCGACCGCCACCGCGATCAGGTCGTTGCCAAGGCCTCCGACCGGGATCGGGGGCGCGCCAGGATCGGTGCGTCGCTTCAGGGAAATCCGATCGAACACCGACCAACCCAGGAACGAGCCGAACAGGATAATCGAGCCGAGGTCGCCATTCGCAAGCAGGTGCCCGGCCGCCCAAAGCTTGACCCCGGCGAGCATTGGATGCTTCAGCATGGTGTAGATGCGGCCGCGGATATAGGCCGCCACAACCAGGATGACCGCCGGCAACATCAGCCCGACCGTGATGTGTTTCAGGACCTTAAGCGCTTCCGGCGAACACCACCTCTCCCATACGTCGATCATGCCGGCTGCCCGGTAATGGCCAAAGCCCCACGCGATCAGCGCAAGACCGCCAATGGATACCAGTGCGTAGCCGAGCTTGTAGCCCCCCTCACCCGACGCGGCGATCACTCGTGAGCGTACTTCGCGTTGCGTGGTGAGCGTGTGGGCGCCAAAGAACAGCACGAGGCCGAGAATCATCACCACCAGTCCCACGATGTTCTCCTCCGCGCTCGCTTGACGACCTCGCGTAACATTTTAGCCGTTGCGCCCGCAATCGATCAAACCCGACGTAGTCTCGTAATTTCGGCGTTCGCGCCTGGCAAGCACGTCCGTGGTACAGCGGCGCACCTCACGGCCTTGCTGATGATTTGCGAAGGTCCCTATTATCGACGTAGCGGATGGCAATCGGACGGCCCGCGAGTGCACCACCGAGCCCGGTGGTGAATTTAAGCGGCATGCAGGCTTCCAGTGAGCTGCTGATCGACTTTAGATACGCGTCCCGAATCTCCCCAGGCGTTCCCGCGCTGGCGTAGGTCACGCGGGGGGACCCGATCATCTCGCCCGAGCGCTTGAAGCTGAATCGCACCGTCATCTGCATGCCATCGCGAGCCGTATCCAACGGCGGCGGCGACCAGCAGGACCGCAGCTCCGAGAACAGGTCGCCGATCGTGTTGAGATCGTGATTGGGTTTTCGGTAATTTGCATCCTGGTCGCGCGGCGGCACGCTTTCGATGGTGAGTTGCAAGTTCTCCCCGACGGGATAATCGATTTCGGGAATGCAGGGCCCATGATCGAAAACACTGCAGAACGAGGGCGTGCAGGGCCGCCTGCTCAACACACTGCAAGGTGCATGGGAGAACGGCGTCGCATCAATATGGTGACGCCGCCGCGCCTCGGCGGACCCCGCGAAAATTATCCCGACCAGGACTAAAAATGAGAGAAGGATGCGCCGAGCCATCCGCGACCACTCGCAGTTGCACGATAAATGCGAGATGATGGCGACGGCGGACGCCGTCAAGCCCAAGTCGGCCCCACGAAAACGTTTTCACGATCGGTGGCAGCCTCACGCCTGCCGCTTCACGTCCTTGATGCTGGAAAAAACAATGCCTTCGGCGCGTTCCCTCGTGTAGCCGAGGTAGAACTCATTTTTTGCGAGGAATACCGGATCGCCGTCAACGTCATCGGCGACGCCCGAGCCGTTGGCGGCAATGAACGCCTCGAGCTTCTTGCGATCATCGGCCGAAATCCAGCGCGCCAGCTGAAACTCGGACACTTCGAATTCGACCGGCAGCGCGTATTCCGCATCGAGCCGCGCCTTAAGAACATCGAGCTGCAGCGGACCGACCACTCCGACCAGTGCGGGAGCGCCGTCGCGCGGGCGAAACACCTGCACGACGCCTTCCTCCGACATTTGCTGCAACGCCTCTTTCAATTTCTTCGCCTTCATCGCGTCGGTCAGCCGCACACGTCGGACGATTTCCGGCGCAAAGCTCGGCACGCCGACGAAGCTGAGGTCCTCGCCTTCGGTCAGCGTGTCACCGATCCGCAGGGTTCCGTGATTGGGAATGCCGACTACATCCCCGGCAAAGGCTTCGTCCGCGAGCGCGCGATCCTGCGCGAAGAAAAATTGCGGGCTGGATAACGACATGTTCTTGCCGGTCCGCACCAGCTTTGCCTTCATGCCGCGGGTGAGCTTGCCGGAGCACAACCTCGCGAACGCGATGCGATCGCGATGATTGGGGTCCATATTAGCTTGGATCTTGAATACGAACGCGCTCATCCGGGGCTCGGCCGCTTGCACCTTTCGCAAGTTGGATTCCTGCGCGCGCGGTGGCGGCGCGAAAGTCCCCAAACCTTCCAGCAGGTCGCCCACCCCGAAATTACGCAACGCGCTGCCGAAATAAACCGGCGTCAGATGGCCCTCGCGAAACGCCTCGGGATCAAACGGCTTGCAGGCTTCCGAGACGAGCGCTAGTTCGTCCTTTATCGCGGCAACATCGAGGTTGGGATTGCGGCCAGCAAGCTCGGCGATGTCGATCTGCAATGCCGCGCCGGTTTTGGCGCCCCCTTCGAGCAGGCGCACGCCGCCGGTCGCCAGATCATAGGTGCCGAGGAAATCGCGGCCGCGCCCGACCGGCCAAGTCATCGGCGTAGTGTCGAGCGCCAATGTCTTTTCGATCTCGTCGAGCAAATCGAAAGTGTCGCGGCTGTCGCGGTCCATCTTGTTGATAAAGGTGATGATCGGAATATCGCGCAGCCGGCAGACCTCGAACAGCTTTCGTGTCCGCGCTTCGATACCTTTAGCGGCGTCGATTACCATGACCGCGGAATCCACAGCCGTCAGCGTGCGATAGGTATCTTCGGAAAAATCTTCGTGGCCCGGCGTGTCCAACAGATTGAACACGACGCCTTCGAACTCGAAGGTCATCACCGACGTAACCACGGAAATTCCGCGCTCGCGCTCGATCTTCATCCAGTCGGAACGGGTGTTCCGGCGCTCGCCCTTGGCCTTGACCTGGCCCGCCAGATTGATGGCGCCGCCGAACAGCAGCAGTTTTTCAGTAAGCGTGGTTTTGCCGGCGTCCGGATGAGAGATGATCGCAAAGGTCCGCCGGCGCGCGACTTCGGCCGCGAGCGGCGAGCGGGATGACTGTTCGGCTGCAATGGCGAGATCGGACATGGGGAAGCGTGTGAGAGGGAAAGGGCACGGGATCAAGAATGACCCGCGCAGCTCCATATAGGAATTGGGCCATTAACTGCCAATCACTGGGTTTCGACTAGGGCACCAGCAGCACCGCCCAGTAGGCCAGCGCCGCCACTCCGGCGGCGGCCGGGATGGTGATAATCCAGGCGTAAACAATCGAACTTGCCACATTCCAGCGAACCGCCGAGACCCGCCTTGCCGCGCCGACGCCGACGATCGCCCCGGTGATGGTATGGGTGGTCGAGACGGGAACACCGAGCCAGGTCGCCATGAACAACGTCGCCGCGCCGCCGGTCTCGGCACAAAACCCCTGCATCGGCGTCAGCTTGGTAATTCTCAATCCCATGGTTCGCACGATCCGCCAGCCGCCCATCAGGGTGCCGAGAGCCATTGCCGCCTGACAAGCCAGCACTACCCAGAACGGCACGTAGAATTCCTTGCCGAGATGTCCCTGCGAATAAAGCAGCACCGCGATGATGCCCATGGTCTTCTGCGCGTCATTTCCGCCATGGCCGAGCGAATAGAGCGACGCCGAGACGAACTGCAGAATGCGGAAAGCACGGTCGACCGCAAAAGGAGTGGAGCGCACCGACGCCCAGGAAACGATCGCAACCAGCCCCATCGCCAACAGGAATCCAACCAACGGCGAGAGCACGATGGCGAGCAGGGTTTTCGATAACCCGCTCCAGACCGCCGCTGATATCCCGGCTTTCGCCATTCCGCCCCCGACCAAGCCGCCGATCAAGGCATGGGAACTGGAGGACGGTATTCCCAGCCCCCACGTAATCAGGTTCCAGACGATCGCGCCAACCAGAGCGGCAAAGATCACCTGGTTGTCGATCACGCTTGGCTCGATGATGCCGGTACCAATGGTATGGGCGACGTGAAGCCCGAAAACCATGAACGCGACGAAGTTGAAGAACGCGGCCCAGAACACGGCGTAGTGCGGGCGCAACACCCGGGTCGATACAATGGTCGCGATCGAGTTGGCGGCGTCGTGCAACCCGTTCAGAAAATCGAATAGCAGCGCGACTGCGATTAATCCCACCAGTATCGGAAGAGCAAGCGTGGCATCCACTGCGCGGTCCTGCCCTATACCTGTTCGATGACGATGCTGTTGATCTCGTTGGCGACGTCATCAAACCTGTCGGCTACCTTCTCGAGATGGTCGTAAATTTCCGCGCCGACGATGAAATCCATGCTGTTGGCGTTACGATGCTTGAGGAAGAGTTCCTTCAGCCCGATGTCATGGAGATCGTCGACCCGGCCTTCCAGCTTGGTCACCTCCTCGGTGATCGACGTCAGCATCGCGACATTCTCGCCGATCGCCTGCAAAAGCGGCAGCGCGCGGCCGACCAGATTAGCGCACTCCACCAGCAACGTTCCCATTTCGCGCATCGGCGGTTCGAAGGTGCGGACCTCGAACAGGATAACGGCCTTCGCGGTCTGCTGCATCTGGTCGATCGCGTCGTCCATCGCCGTGATCAGGTTCTTGATGTCGCCCCGATCGAATGGGGTGATGAACGTCCGGCGTACGGCGGTCAGCACTTCGCGCGTGATGTTGTCGGCATCGTTCTCAAACTGGTTGACGCGCTGGCAAAATACCGGAGTTTCTTCACCGCCCCGCAGCATGCCTTGCAATGCCTGCGCGCCCTGCACCACGGTTTGGGAATGACGGGCGAACAGGTCGAAAAACCGTTCCTCCTTCGGGAGAAGAGCACGAAACCAACGCAGCATCTGAAATGTCCATATCTTGCGGCATTGACCGTGCTAGCCGGCCAGACGGCATCGTCATAGCCCATTTTTCCGGCCATGCGCCTAGACGGCGTGAATGGAACCCTGTCATCCACCACTTTGTAAAAAGGGAGAATTCGTGGAAATACGCCGCACCTACAGGGAGCGCCGGAAATAATGGGCGATTTCCCCGATTACGCCGCGCCGGAACGTCAGCACGCAGATCACAAAGATGGCGCCCTGGATCACGGTGACCCACTGGCCGAAGCCGGCCAGATATTGCTGCATGGCAATGATGACGAACGCGCCCACCACTGGACCGAATATCGTGCCCAAACCACCCACCAGCGTCATGAGGACGATTTCACCGGACATGGTCCAATGCACGTCCGTCAACGACGCATTCTGCGCCACGAATACCTTGAGGGAGCCGGCAAACCCGGCCAGCGTGCCCGAAATGATGTAGGCCAGCAGCTTGTATTGGTCGGTCTTGTAGCCCAGCGAGATCGCGCGCTGCTCGTTTTCGCGGATCGATTTCAGAACCTCGCCGAACGGCGAATTGATGGTGCGAAAGATCAGCAAAAAGCCGAACAGGAATCCGGCGAGAACGACGTAGTAAAGAATGATGGGATTGGAGAGATTGAAAACTCCGAACAGATAACCCTGCGGAATCCCCTGAATGCCATCCTCGCCATGCGTGAACGGCGTCTGCAGATAGATGAAATAAAGCAACTGCGACAGTGCCAGCGTGATCATCGCGAAGTAGATGCCCTGGCGACGAATGGCGACAACTCCGGTAATCACGGCAAGGCCGGCGGCAGCCGCGGTGCCCGCCACGATACCGAGCTCGGGCGACAGTCCCCACACTTTCAGGGCGTGCGCGCTGACGTAGCCGGCGGTGCCCAGGAACATGGCATGGCCGAACGACAGTAAGCCGCCATAGCCGATCAACAGGTTGAAAGCGCAGGCCAATAGCGCAAAGCACAACGCCTGCATCACAAAGAACGGGTAGACCCCAGTCAGCGGCACGACCAGCAGCAGCGCGGTCATGATTCCGAACGCGATCATTTCGTCGTGGATGGCGCGTGGTGTCGCCGGCATTGTGGTGTCGGTCATGGTCGCCATGTCAGGTCGTCCGTCCTGTCAGTCCCGAAGGCTTCACCAGCAGCACCAGCACCATCAACACAAATACCACGGTGTTGGACGCCTCCGGGTAAAAGTACTTAGTCAGGCCCTCGACCACGCCCAGAGTGAACCCGGTGATGATCGAACCCATAATGGAGCCCATGCCGCCGATCACGACCACGGCGAACACGACGATGATCAGATCGGCCCCCATTAACGGCCGCACCTGATTAATGGGCGCCGACAGCACCCCAGCCAATGCGGCAAGGCCAACCCCAAGGCCATAAGTGAGCGTGATCATTCTGGGTACGTTAACGCCGAACGCCCGCACCAAGGTCGGATTTTCTGTGGCGGCGCGCAGATACGCCCCGAGCCGCGTCCGCTCTATCAGGTACCAGGTCAGCAGACAGACAATTAGAGAAAAGACCACGACCCATCCGCGGTAGATCGGCAGAAACATGAATCCAAGGTTCATGCCGCCCTTTAACTCGTCCGGAATCGAATAGGGCAGACCGGAGGATCCGAAGTAGTTCTGGAACACGCCCTGGATGATCAGTGCCAGCCCGAAAGTCAGCAGCAATCCGTACAGATGATCCAGTCCCGAGAGCCATTGCAGCATGGTCCGCTCCAGGATCATGCCGAAAATGCCGACCACAATCGGCGCAATGATCAATGCAGGCCAATAGCCGATGCCAGCCACGTTGAGCAGGAAGTAGGCGACAAAGGCGCCCATCATGTAAACCGCGCCATGGGCGAAGTTGATGATGTTCAGCATGCCGAAGATCACCGCGAGCCCAAGGCTAAGCAGCGCGTAAAACGACCCGTTGATCAGTCCCACTAAAAGCTGCGCGTATAGAGCCTGCATCGATCGATCTTTCGCACTCAGTCCTGCTCGAACGCCCGAAATCTGCCGAGGCGTTCCACGGTCCCGCCGACGTAAGGCCGGCGGGTGCCCTCGCTATTTCTTTACAAGTGGGCAAACACTTTCCGACAACGGCCTGAAAGCCTGGTCGCCCGGAGTGGTTCCGACCAGCTTGTAGTAATCCCACGGACCTTTCGACTCCTCCGGCTTCTTCACCTCGAACAGATACGCCGGATGAATCTTGCGGCCATCGGCCCTGATCGTACCCTTTCCAAACAACGGATCGTCGGTCGGCATTTCCTTCATTTTCGCCACCACCTTGGCACCGTCATGCGGATTGCCGCCCATCGCTTCGAGTGCCTTGAAGTAGTGGACCAGTCCCGAATAGACGCCGGCCTGAACCATGCTCGGCTCGGCCTTATTCTTCATGCGCTCGGAAAACCGCTTCGAGAACGCGCGGGTACCGTCATTCATATCCCAGTAGAACGTTTCGGTGAAGTTCAGCCCCTGCGCTACCTTCAGACCGAGCGAATGGACATCGGTGATGAACAGGAGAAGGCCGGCGAGTTTCTGACCTCCGGCGACAATCCCGAATTCCGACGCCTGTTTGATCGTATTCGTCGTGTCGCCGCCGGCATTGGCCATTCCAATGATCTTGGCTTTTGAGGCCTGCGCCTGCAGCAGGAACGAGGAGAAGTCCGCCGTGTTGAGGGGATGCTTCACCCCACCAATAACCTTGCCGCCCGCCTTCACCACCACCGCCGTGGTGTCGCGTTCCAACGCGGCACCGAATGCGTAGTCGGCAGTCAGGAAGAACCAGGTGTCACCACCGGCTTTGACCAAAGCCTGGCCGGTGCTGTTGGCAAGCATGTAGGTATCGTAAACCCAATGAATGGTGTTCGGAGAGCACTGAGCGTTGGTGAGATCCGACGTTGCGGCGCCGGTATTGATCATGATGGAGTTCTTCTCCCTCACGACGTTGTTGACGGCCAGAGCGACACCTGAGTTCAGCACGTCCATGAAAATGTCGACCTTATCGACATCGATCCATTGCCGCGCAATGTTGGTCGCGATATCCGGCTTATTCTGGTGATCGGCCGAGATCACCTCGATCTTCCAGCCCTTACCCGCCAGCCCGGAATCCTCGACTGCCATCTGCGCAGCCAAAGTCGAGCCGACCCCGCCCAGATCGGAATACAGCCCCGAATTGTCGGTGAGGACTCCGATTTTGATTGTCTTGTCCTGCGCAAAGGCGAGTCCAGTCGCTGCCCATGAGAGCGTGACCGCAACCAACACAGCCGAAATTCTATTTTGCATGTCTACTCCGTGGTCCTGCCTGAAGACGCATTCAGACGCCGAGATAAGTGTGAAGCTTGCTCATGTTGGCTTGTAGATCGGCATTGGCGAACCCGTCGATCACCTTGCCATGTTCGACGATGTAGTACCGGTCCGCGACAGTGGATGCGAACCGGAAATTCTGTTCGACCAGAAGGATGGTGAAACCTTCTTTCTTCAGCCGAGCGATGGTGTGGCCGATCTGCTGGATGATGACCGGGGCGAGCCCTTCGGTCGGCTCGTCCAGCATCAGAAACCGCGCGCCGGTTCGCAGGATCCTTGCGATCGCCAACATCTGCTGTTCGCCGCCGGAGAGTTTGGTGCCCTGGCTCTTCAGCCGCTCCTTCAGGTTCGGAAACAGCTCGAAGATCTGATCCAGCGATAGACCGCCGCTGCGTACAATCGGCGGCAGCAGCAGATTTTCCCGGACATCGAGACTGGCGAATATCCCGCGCTCCTCGGGACAAAATGCGATGCCCTTGCCTGCGATACGGTCCGAGGACGCGCGTATGATCTCCTGACCGTTGAAGCGGACCGAACCCTTCCGCTTGCCGATAATTCCCATGACCGATTTCAACGTCGTGGTCTTGCCGGCACCATTGCGCCCGAGCAGCGTGACCACCTCACCTGCATTCACATCGAAATCGATGCCGTGAAGGATGTGCGACTCGCCGTACCACGCCTCCAGATCACGAACCGCCAGCACCGGCGCGGCCGCGACGGACGTTGTGGCCCTGGTCGTGGGCTCAGCTATTGTCGCCTCAGGCATGCCCTGCTCCCAGGTACGCTTCCTTGACGCGCTCATCCTTGGAAAGATCGGCATAATTGCCTTCGGCAAGCACGTGACCACGCGTCAACACGGTGATGATGTCGGAAAGGTTCGCCACGACGTTCAGATTGTGCTCGACCATCAGGATCGTGTATTTCGCCGAGATGCGCTTGATCAGCGCGGCGATCCGCTC
>NZ_DATEPI010000022.1:0-3247 GCF_035273305.1 Bradyrhizobium sp.
TCTTCATCGGCATCGAGCAGGCGGAAGTCGATGCCATCGGTGCCCTCGTAATCGTCGTCATCGACGTCGATGCCCGGAACGGAATCCTCGTCCTGCTCCAGAATGCTTTGGCCGATCGCCTCTTCGATCGCACCGAACGATGCTATCGCGGAGTTGTCAGCCAGCCGTTGCACCGAAGCGATGCCATGCTCTTTAAGAATCCGCTGCACTCCGCGGATGGTGTAGCCCTCGCCGTATAACAGGCGGCGGATACCCTTGAGCAGATCGATGTCGTCGGGACGATAGTAGCGGCGACCGCCGCTCCGCTTCATCGGCCTGATCTGTGCAAAGCGCGTTTCCCAGAACCGCAAAACGTGCTGTGGAATTTCGAGGTCGTGCGCAACCTCGCTTATGGTACGAAACGCATCCGGCGCTTTGTCCAAATGCTCGCTCCTCTTGCGTCGCTGAACAGCCTGACTACTCGGGGTTGGCCTGACCGTTGCCAGGATTCTGACCGTTGATCCGCTGCTTGAGAATGGCTGATGGTTTGAACACCATTACGCGACGCGGCGAAATCGGCACCTCGGTGCCGGTCTTCGGATTGCGGCCGATACGCTGGCCCTTCTTGCGCACCATGAAAGAACCGAACGATGACAGTTTCACTGTCTCGCCCTTCTCCAGGCACTCGGTGATTTCTTTCAGCACCAGTTCGACAAAGGCCGACGATTCGGTGCGGGATAGCCCTACCTTTTGGTAGACGGCTTCGCACAGATCGACGCGTGTTACTGTCTTCCCGGTTCCAGTCATCGCCTGCCCCAAACTCACGGCGAACAATATCTATCTGAAATTATGAGGTTAACAAGCAACGGTCAACAGTGCTCATGGATGCAATCGCATGAAAGAGCGTGGGAATGCGGGCATCCCCCTTAACGTCGCGCTTACCACCGCAGCAGCGCCGAGCCCCAGGTGAAGCCGCCGCCCATCGCTTCGAGCAGCACCAGATCTCCCTGCTTCACGCGCCCGTCAGCGACCGCGACGCAAAGCGCTAGCGGTATCGACGCTGCCGAGGTGTTGCCGTGCAGGTCGACCGTCACCACGACCTTCTGCGGTGCAATATGAAGCTTGTGCGCGGAGGCATCGATGATTCGGCGGTTGGCCTGATGGGGGACAAACCAGTCGATATCATCGGCGCTCGTCCCCGTCGCCTTGAACGCGTCTTCAATCACGTCAGTGATCATGCCGACCGCGTGCTTGAAAACTTCGCGTCCCTCCATTCGCAAATAGCCTACCGTCTGAGTCGAGGATGGACCACCGTCAACGAATAACTTTGCCTTGTGCCGCCCATCAGAACGCAAATGCGTGCTCAAGATGCCTCGGTCCGATAGTTTACCAGGTTGCGTCTGGGCTTCGAGGACGACAGCGCCGGCACCGTCGCCAAACAAAACACACGTGCCGCGATCGCTCCAGTCGAGGATGCGCGAGAAGGTTTCAGCGCCTATGACCAGCGCGCGCTTGAACGCGCGGGTGCGCAGGAAATTATCTGCGGTGGCAAGCGCGAACACAAACCCTGAGCACACCGCCTGCAGGTCGAACGCCGCCCCATGGTGGATGCCAAGTTCGTTCTGCACGGTAACCGCGGTCGCCGGAAATGTATTGTCCGGGGTCGAGGTCGCCAGCACGATCAGGTCAATCGACTGCGCGTCGGCACCGGCATTGGCGAGCGCGGCGCGCGCGGCATGGACGGCTAAATGCGAGGTGAACTCGCCCTTTGCAGCAATATGGCGCTGGCGGATGCCAGTGCGTTGCACGATCCACTCGTCGGAGGTGTCTATGCGTCCCGCCAGTTCGGCATTGGTCAGGATCTGCTGCGGAAGGTACGCGCCGCAGCCGAGCACCACCGAACGTATTGCGGTCACGAGACAGCCTCCTGCGCGGGCGACGCTGATCCAAGCGCGTTGCCGTCGCGATTGAGCATTTGATTGATCTTGTTCAGGAGATCGTTGCGGACCATCTCATACCCAACATCCACGGCGTAGGCAAAGCCTTCGGCGTCGGTTCCACCATGGCTCTTGACCACAATGCCATTCAGTCCGAGCACCAGGCTGCCGTTGGATTTGCTCGGATCGAGCTTGTCGCGTAGCGCTTTGAAGGCGTCCTTGGCGAACAGGTAACCGATTCTGGAACGCCAGCTGCGCGAAAGCGCCTCGCGGAGAAAGTCGGTGATTTGCCGGGCGGTGCCTTCGGCAGCCTTCAAGGCGATGTTGCCGCTGAATCCCTCGGCAACGATGACATCGGCGGCCCCCTTGCCGATCCCGTCGCCCTCGACAAAACCAATATATTCGAGCTGGGGCAGATTCATCGCCCGCAACAACTCGGCGGCTCCGCGAACTTCCTCGCGGCCCTTGATTTCCTCTACGCCGATGTTGAGGAGGCCAACCGTCGGCCGTTCCAGATTGAATAATACGCTCGCCATAGCGCTGCCCATCACCGCCAGCGCCACCAGATGATGCGCATCTCCGCCGATGGTGGCGCCGAGGTCGAGCACGACCGAATAGCTTCTCGCCGTGGGCCATATCGCCGCAAGCGCCGGCCGATCGATCCCCGGTAACATGTGCAGGCAGAAGCGTGCCATCGCGGCCAGGGCGCCCGTGTTGCCGGCGGATACGGCAACGTCCGCCTCACCCTTCTTGACGGCATCAATCGCAAGCCACATTGACGATGTCTTGCGGCCACGGCGCAGTGCCTGACTCGGCTTGTCGTGCATGCTGACCGCAACATCGGTATGAATGACCCGGGAGGCCGCCTTCATCGCCGGGTATTTCGCGAGTTCCGGATCGATCAGTGCGCGATCGCCGAACAGCAGAAATTCGCTATCGGGATGTCGGCTCAATGAAATGGCGGCGCCGGGAATGACGACCGATGCGCCGACATCGCCACCCATGGCGTCAAGCGCGATTCGAACCTTTTGCGGCATGGACGTCCCGGAAACCTGATCTCTCGCGGCCTTCGCTCGGCCGCACTCTGATCCCATGAGGGCGGCGCTCGGCGAAGCGCGATCCTGCGCCCGGCCGGGGCGCGACAATAGCGTGTCCGCGCCCTGACACAACCTCTTGACCACCGCCTTTTAAAGGCCAAGCGGAAGGGTTGCGGATTCGGCACACCGAAATAGTTGCGACGGTTCAGCTAATTAGGTTCGAATAGCGACCCACTTCGTCATCTGCTTCGATACGCGAGACGCGAGATATCCCTCCCCGCTAAGTTCAGCGCT
>NZ_DATEPI010000023.1:0-6517 GCF_035273305.1 Bradyrhizobium sp.
AAAATCGGCATCATTTTTCAGGAGCCGCGGTTGCTCCCGTGGCTGAGCGTCGCCGAGAACATCGGCTTTGGCCTCTCCGACCTGCCGGCCGATATTCGGCGGCAGAAGGTAGCGGCCGCGCTGGCGCGGGTCGGCCTTACCGACAAGTCCGATGCGTGGCCGCGCGAATTGTCCGGCGGGCAGGCACAGCGGGTGGCGATTGCGCGCGCGCTGGTGCCGCAGCCCGAGGTGCTGCTGCTGGATGAGCCATTCTCGGCTCTCGATGCATTTACGCGACGCGATCTGCAGGACCACCTGCTTGATCTTTGGGCCGACACGCGGCCGACCCTGGTGCTGGTTACGCACGATGTCGACGAAGCCGTGGTCTTGGCTGATCGCGTCTTTGTCATGCGACCGCGGCCGGGTCGCCTTTTCGAGGAGATCGAGGTCAACCTGGCGCGACCGCGTGACCGCAATTCGCCGATGTTCGACAGTTTCAAGCGGCGCGTGCTGACCGCGCTCGACCGTTCGCTCGACCGCAATGTGCCTGATGGCGACTCGAAATCGACCGCGGGCGAAGCGATGTGGTGGTGACATCGGCCTTCGGACCGACTAATGCATCACCTCTATTCAGGAGAGAAAACAAGATGGATGCCGTCCAACTGCGCGCTACGCAGGCGCCGATCAAAGAGCGTTATAAGTCCGATCCCAAGGCAGCGATGATCACGCTGACCGCGAGAGGTTCGATCGACAATGAAGGGATCGCCTGCAAGGTGGAAACCGGCCGCGCATTGGCTGTTGCGGGTCTGCACCCCGCGACCGGTGGCTCCGGGCTTGAATTATGCTCGGGGGACATGCTGCTCGAAGCGCTGGCTGCCTGCGCCGGCGTGACGCTGAAATCGGTCGCAACAGCCGTAGAGATTCCGCTGCGCTCCGGAAAAGTAACCGCGGAGGGTGATCTCGATTTTCGCGGTACGCTCGGCGTCGACAAAGAGGCGCCGGTCGGGTTTGCGGAAATTCGTTTGCGCTTTGATGTCGACACCGATGCGCCACAGGACAAACTCGATCTGCTGTTGAAGCTGACCGAGCGTTATTGCGTCGTTTACCAGACCATCAAAAACGGCCCGAAAGTGTCAGTGACGATGCACCGGGTGTGACCCCAAGCCATCGTGGTCCCCGAGAACGTCGGCACTCATAGCGCGCCCATTCGGGTGCCGGCGCGTTTGCTGGGTGAATGGGACGGCGGCTAGACGATGTCCCCCGAACTGGCTTTCTTGCTGACGCTGGCGCTCCGGATGGCCATCACCGCCGCTTTCGTGGTGTCGGCCTCCGTGATCACCGAACGCTCGGGCCCGGTGATCGGCGCACTGGTGGCGACGCTGCCGATTTCGGCAGGTCCCTCCTACGTGTTTCTCGCGCTCGATCACGATGCCGCCTTCATCGCCGAGGGCGCGCTGGCGAGCCTGCCCATCAACGCCGCGACGATCTGGCTCGCTTTAACCTATGTCGTCCTGGCGCAGCGGCATCACGCGTTCATCAGTTGCGCCGGTGGCGTTGCCGTGTGGCTTGTGCTGGCCGCGCTGTCGCGCACGGTCGAGTGGTCGCTTGCCGGTGGGCTGCTGATAAATGCAGTCACGTTTGCGATTTGCCTACCGCTGTTGCGCCGATTTCGCCATGTCAAGATGCCGCTGATCACGCGCCGCTGGTACGATATCCCGCTGCGCGCGTCCCTGGTCGCAACGCTGGTCGCGATCGTTGTTACTTTGTCGCGCTGGGTCGGCCCAAGCGTAAGCGGCACGATCGCGCTGTTTCCCATCGTGTTCACCAGCATGATGCTGATCCTGCATCCCCGAATCGGCGGCCGGCCGACCGCGGCGGTGATCGCCAATGGCGGCTGGGGCTTGATGGGTTTCGGCATCGCGATCGCGATTTTGCATGTCACCGCGCTGCGGGTCGGTTCGGCGGCAGCGCTCGGTTTGGCGCTGGCAACCTGCGTTGGCTGGAATCTGGCTTTGTGGTGGATCGGGCGAAGCAAGCTCGCGCGCTGAATCCAGACCGTGCTCAGCCACCGCGCTTATTGCTTTGGTAGTTTGGACTTCAGCGCGTACAACGCTTCCAGCGCTTCGCGCGGCGACATCTCGTCGGGATGGATAGCCTTGATGGCCTCGATCAGCTTTTCGGCCTCGCTCGGCGGAGCCGCTTCAGCAGCGCGCGAAGGAACGGCGAACAGCGGCAGGTCATCGATGAGCGCGCGTGCGGTTTGGCCGCGGTCCTGCGCCTCGAGCTTCGCCAACACCGACTTGGCGCGCGAAATCACCGAGGACGGCAATCCGGCGAGCTTCGCCACCTGAATACCATAGGAGCGGTCGGCCGAGCCGGGCAGTACCTCGTGCAGGAACACCACTTCGCCCTGCCATTCCTTTACCCGCACGGTGGCGTTGAACAAGCGCGGCAGCTTTGCGGCAAGTGCGGTGAGTTCGTGATAATGCGTGGCAAACAACGCTCGGCAGCGGTTGGCCTCATGCAGATGCTCGATCGCGGCCCACGCGATCGACAAACCATCAAAGGTGGCGGTGCCCCGGCCGATCTCATCGAGAATGACCAGCGAACGTTCGCTGGCCTGGTTGAGAATGACCGCGGTCTCCACCATCTCGACCATGAAGGTGGAACGGCCGCGCGCCAAATCGTCGGCCGCGCCCACTCGCGAGAACAGCCGGTCGACGATGCCGATACGCGCGCGCGAGGCCGGCACGAAGCTACCCATCTGCGCCATCAGCGCAATCAGCGCATTCTGGCGGAGAAAGGTCGATTTGCCCGCCATGTTCGGCCCCGTGATCAGCCAGATCTGGCCCGAGTTCTGTCCCGGCGCGGGCGACAGGTCGCAGCCGTTGGCGATGAACGGCTGGCCCTCGCGCTTGAGCGCTTGTTCGACAACCGGATGCCGGCCGCCCTCGATGGCGAAGCCGAGCGAGCTGTCGACTTCGGGCCGCACGTAATTATCATCTACCGCGAGCTTGGCGAGCGCGGTTGCTACGTCGAGCAGCGCAAAGGCGTGTGCGGCGGCCCGCAAATCGTCGCTCGCCGCAGTTGCAAGCACGCAAAGCCGCTCGAAGATTTCCAGCTCCAGCCCGAGCGCGCGATCGCCGGCGCTGGCGATCCTGGCTTCGATCTGGCCAAGCTCCGCCGTGGTAAAGCGGACTTGTCCAGCCAGGGTCTGTCGATGGATGAAGGTCGCATTGAGGGGCGGCGCCAGCAGTCTGTCCCCGTGCTGGGCCGTGACCTCGACGAAATAGCCGAGCACGTTGTTATGGCGGATCTTGAGACCCTTGACGCCGCTCTGGTCGGCATATCGCGCCTGCATCGCGGCGACCACAAGACGGGAAGCGTCCCGCAGACTGCGCGCCTCGTCGAGAGCCGGCTCATAGCTCTCGCGAACGAAGCCACCGTCACGCTTGATCAAAGGCAGTTGCTCGGCCAGCGCCTGCTCAAATTCGCGCGCCAGCTCGCGGGAAGGGCGGCGCAACGCCTCAATCACCGCTGATATCTCCAGTGGCGGATTTGCCAGCGCGGAAAGTCGCGCCAACGCCTGATCGGCAGCGAGAATGCCGTCGCGCAAGCCGGCAAGATCGCGCGGGCCGCCACGACCGAGCGATATTCGCGTCAGCGCGCGCGACATGTCGGGGGCGGCGCGCAGGATCGAGCGGATCGCGTCGCGCGCGGTACTGTCGGCGACGAACGCGGCAATCGCATCCAGCCGTCGCGCGATCGCCGCACTGTCGGTTAGCGGTGCCGCCAGGCGTTGGGCGAGCAGCCGCGATCCGGCAGCGGTGACGGTGCAATCGATCGCATCCAGCAGCGAGCCGCGCCGCTCGGCCGAAAGCGTTCGCGTCAGCTCCAGATTGGCGCGAGTCGCGGGATCGATCGCCATGGTGGTGCCGGCGCTTTCCCGCGACGGTGGCGACAACGCCGGCCGCTTTCCCACCTGGGTGCGATCGATATAAGTGACCGCAGCAGCCGCCGCCGTCGCCTCCAATCGGGACATCGCGGAAAGCCCGTCCATGGTTGCGACGGCGAAATAGTCGCACAGCCGCCGTTCAGCGGTGGCACTGTCGAATACGTCACGTGTGAGCGGCGTCACCGCCGGCAATTCGCGCAGCAGCGGCCCCAATTGCGGATCGCCATACAGCGCATCGGTGACAATGGCCTCGTTCGGGTTGATGCGCGCCAATGTCGCCGCGAGCTCGCCGGTGGAGCATTCGGTGACGGTGAATTCGGAGGTGGAAATATCGATCCACGCCAGGCCGATGCGGTCGCCACCCGACGAGGCGCGCGCGCGAGCGATCGCCAGCAGGTAATTGTTGGTCCTGGCGTCCAGCAGGGTGTCTTCGGTGAGCGTGCCTGGCGTGACCAGCCGCACGACATCACGCCGCACGACGCTCTTATTGCCACGCGCCCGCGCCGCAGCCGGGTCCTCCATCTGCTCGCATACCGCGACGCGATGGCCTTGCGCGATCAGCCGATGCAGATAATCGTCCGAGCGTTCCACCGGCACGCCACACATCGGGATATCCATCCCCTGATGCTTGCCGCGTTTGGTCAGCATGATGCCGAGCGCGCGGGAGGCGATTTCGGCATCCTCGAAGAACAGCTCGTAAAAATCTCCCATCCGGTAGAACAGCAACAGGCCGGGGTTGGCGGCCTTGATCTCGAGATACTGTTCCATCATCGGCGTGACGCGCGCAGCCTCGGGCTGCACGTCGTTTGCGGGCTGCGTCGCATTCGACGCTGCCGAAATGGATTGCTGGACAGTCATTGGCTCGCGCAAACTACAAAATTATGTCCGCCGATCCTACGGGTTTGCCGCGCCTGTCCGCGTTTTCCACGTTTCGCGACCCGACAGGGGTTTTACTTCCGAATTGGGGCATCACGGACCGGTGTCGGAAGCACGCGGGCCTCGCGAACCCTTCAATTGACCTGTCGCGAACGCGCTCCTAAAACTCGCCTCAATTCAGCCGCTGGCGGTAACACGGCATTCAGGGAGAACTTCGATGCGCGATGTATTTGTTTGCGACGCCGTGAGAACCCCGATTGGCCGCTTCGGCGGATCGCTCGCCAAGGTGCGCGCCGATGATCTGGCGGCGACCCCGATCAAGGCGTTGATGGCGAGGCACCCAAAACTCGACTGGTCCGCGGTCGATGAGGTCTATTTCGGCTGCGCCAATCAGGCCGGCGAGGACAACCGCAACGTCGCGCGCATGGCGTTGTTGCTCGCAGGTCTGCCGGAGACGGTTCCGGGCGCGACCCTCAATCGGCTCTGCGCCTCGGGGCTGGATGCAGTCGGCGCGGCTGGACGCGCGATCCGCGCCGGCGAGATTGATTTTGCGATCGCCGGCGGGGTCGAATCGATGACACGGGCGCCATTCGTGATGGGCAAGGCCGCCGAAGCTTTTTCGCGCTCGGCTGACATCTACGACACCACCATCGGTTGGCGATTCATCAATCCTTTGATGAAGGCGCAATATGGCGTCGACGCGATGCCCGAGACCGGCGAGAACGTCGCCGAGGAATTTCAGGTGTCGCGCGCCGATCAGGACGCGTTCGCGATCCGCTCGCAGCAGCGCGCCGGTCAGGCGATCGCATCGGGCTATTTCGCCGAGGAGATCACTGCCGTTTCAGTGCCGGGAGGCAAGGCTGGTCCGGTCAGCGTCGAGAAGGACGAGCATCCGCGCCCCGAAACTACGTTGGAGGGGCTCGCCAAGCTCAGGCCGATCGTGCGCAATCCGGGCACGGTGACCGCCGGCAATGCGTCCGGCGTCAATGACGGCGCAGCCGCGATGATTTTGGCCTCGGAAGCCGCCGTGAAGCGTCACGGCCTCACGCCGCGCGCGCGAATTCTCGGATTGGCCTCAGCCGCAGTGCCGCCGCGCATCATGGGAATCGGTCCAGTGCCGGCCACGCGTAAGCTGATGGAGCGGCTGGGCCTAAAGATCAGCGATTTCGATCTGATCGAACTCAACGAAGCCTTTGCCAGCCAGGGCATCGCGTGTCTGCGCCAACTCGGCGTCAAGGAGGATGCCGACTTCGTCAACCCGCATGGTGGCGCGATTGCGCTCGGTCATCCCCTCGGCATGAGCGGCGCCCGCCTCGCGATGACGGCGGTGCACGGCATGGAGAAGCGCGGCGGCAAGCGCGCGCTGGCAACGATGTGTGTCGGAGTGGGTCAGGGCGTCGCCATGGCGATCGAGAAGCTGAACTGAGCGGGCTCAATCAACATCATCGTATCGTCGCCGCGTCCGCGGAACAAGCGCGGCGAATGGCGCGACGCTATTCCATCACCGAATGTTCGGGGGCTAGCGACTGCTTGCGCAGCGCGAGCTTGGTCGATCCGATCATGATCGCCAGCGGAATGGCGCAAAGCGTAAAGAGCATGACCATCTGGTAGTCTTGCGAGAACGCGATGATCTGCGCTTGCAGTGAGACCATGACGTCCGCCATCGCGCGCCCCTTGTCGCTGGTCAGGTCGATGATGCTGCGCACG